>CAYSDI010000090.1:0-14521 GCA_964429745.1 uncultured Chitinophagales bacterium
AAGCAGAAGCGGACGCGGACGCGGACGCGGACGCGGAAGCAGAAGCGAGAGCAGAAGCCCCTGCCCCTTCCCCCACAAACCGTTGTTCCACCGAGCGCGCGTGCGCTTCCAGGCCCTCGGCACGCGCAAGCTCAGCAATGCTGGATTGCAAGCTGGCCAGGCCCTCTGCGGTCAATTCCTGGATGCTCATCTGGCGCTGAAAATCCGACAGAGACAAGCCTGACCAGGCGCGAGCGGCCCCACCCGTTGGCAGGCAGTGGTTGCTTCCCGTAGCGTAATCACCGGCACTCTCCGGACTCCAGGCACCCAAAAAGACAGCCCCGGCCTGTTGCACAAGCGGCAACCTGGAACGGGCATCCTCCATACCGAGCAACAAGTGCTCCGGCGCATAGGCATTGGCAAACGCAAAGGCTTCCGCTTCATCCCTGGTCTCCAACAACCTGGCTGACCGCAGCGCTTCCATCGCAATCGCTTTCCGGGGAAGGGTCTCCAATTGGCGAGCAAGTTCTGCGGCAACTTCGCGCAGCCATTCCCCCGACCAACTCAGGGCGATAACCTGACTGTCCACTCCGTGCTCTGCCTGGGCGAGCAGATCGGCGGCGGCCCATGCCGGCGGCATGCTGCCGTCTGAAATCAACGCCAACTCCGAAGGACCCGCCGGCAGATCCAGGGCTACCCCATAACCCGAAGCGAGCGCCTTGGCTTTGTCCACCCGGGCACTACCCGGCCCGAACAATTTGTACACGGCAGGCATGCCCACTCCAAACGTCATGGCCGCAATGGCCTGCGCTCCCCCAACCCGAAAAACGCGGGAAATTCCCGCTCGTTGAGCCGCGTAAAGCATGGCTGGCACCGGCCAACCATCGGCAGCGGGTGGCGTGCACAAAAGCACCTCTCTGCATCCCGCAAGGCGAGCCGGAATACCGGTCATGAGCACAGAGCTAATCAGCGGCACTTGTCCGCCCGGGGCGTACAGACCCACGCGCTCGATGGCCCGGGACTCCCGCCAGCACACTACTCCCGGGCGCGTCTCAACCACTGCAGGCAAAATCCGTTGCGCTTCATGGTACCGGGTAATTTGGTCTGCTGCCAGATCAATGGCCTGGCGAAGGGCCAACGGTACTCTGGCCGCAGCCAGGTCCATCACGGACAGTGGCACTTCGAGCGGCACAGCGTCGCAACCGTCCCAGGTGCGACAAAAATCCAGCAGTGCTTCCTCGCCGCGTTCGGCCAAGGCAGCAAAAACGTGTCGCACTTCGCGGTCCAAGTCCTCTCGTTTGCCACCCGGTCGCGCTAACAACGGACCCCATTCCCCCGCTGGCGGACAAGGCTGTGGTTGGGGTAAAGTCGCTAACAGGTCTATCATTTCTTCCATACTATATTCTATTTTATTGAGGGTCGCCCTTCGCAGTTCCTCTGCTCTGCCGCATAGCTGGAACCCGCCGCATAGCTGGAACCCTAAGAAATCAGGTTGCGCTCAGGCAATAAGTTTTTCTATGGGCATGACCAAAATTCCCTCGGCGCCGGCCTTTCGAAGGCTGGCAATGATGGGCCAGAACTCCGATTCGCGCAGCACCGTCTGCACGGAAACCCAGCCGGGAACGGCCAGCGGCGTTACGGTCGGACTTTTGAGACCGGGAAGAATCTGGCAGATGGTCTCCAATCGGTCTGAAGGCGCATTGAGCAAAACGTAGCGATGTTGTCGCCCTGCCAGAACAGCGCGAATGCGGAACTGCAGCTCCTCTACCAGCGTTAAAGAAGCTTGCAAAAGCACCGGTGCTGCGGCCAGGCACGCTTCCGATTCCAGCACTTGCTCCACCTCCTTTAACCCGTTGGCAAACAGCGTGCTGCCCGATGAAACCAAATCGCAAATAGCATCGGACAGCCCGAGTTTTGGCGCCACTTCAACCGATCCACCGATTTCGTGGATGTCTGCCTGGATGCCATTGCTGGCCAGAAAACGGCGCAGGCTGCTGGGATACGAGGTGGCAATGCAGCGGTCCTGCAACCAATCCAATCCGCTGTAAGCCGCGTCATCCGGAACAGCCAGCGATAGACGGCAGCGCGCAAAACCCAGGCGCTGCAAAACCTGACAGGAAGAATTTTCTTCCGCCAACGTGTTCTGGCCCAAAATGGCCAGATCAACAGTTCCGCTATCCAAATAGCGTGGAATGTCGCTGTTGCGCAGCAGGTAAATGACCAATGGAAAACCCCTTGCCTGGATGCGCAATTGGTTGCCGCCATCCGGCAGATGAATGCCACATTCCAGCAGCAGTTGCACGGTTTCATCGTGCAAACGTCCCGATTTTTGAATGGCCAGTTTTAACATAATTTTATCTATTTATCGGATTGGGTTGCACGAAGCAATCTCCGTCAACAATCCTAAACCGGTTTTGTCGCTCCTGCTGGGGAATTATTGAGGTGATTGGGCATAAAAAAAACAGACCCGCCGAAATCGGCGGGTCTGGATGAATTGAACTAAGCGTTTAGGTTCTCGCAAAGCATACCGTCACCAGCGCGCCGAGGGGCAGGTCAGATGATGATGGTGATGCAATACAGACAATTTTCTCATGACGAAGGCGAATATAGCCACAACAGTTTGGGAAACCACATTGTTGCAAAAAGTCACAAAAATTCTGTTGACCTAAGGCCAAAGCTAGAAAGCATTGCCGTCAACTCAACTTTCCCGCCACTTGATGGTGCACCCAATAGCCTTCACTTTAGCCGGGTCAGGAGCATTCCCCGCTTCGACCGCCTTGATGGCATTCTCCAGGAAGGGATTCTCCACCTGCGACGCATCGTCGTAACTGTCATCAATGGAGCCAATAAAAGCCACCCGAAAGGTTCCTGCGTTGTTTTTCTTAAGCAGATAAACGTGCGGGGTCCGCGTAGCGCCAAATTGCTTGGCCACCTCCTGGGTTTCGTCGTACAGGTAGGGGAAGGTGTAGCCTTTCTCTTTAGCGCGCTCCTGCATAGCCTCAAACGAATCGCCCGGCTGGCGAGTGACATCGTTTGGATTGATGGCCACCACCGGGTAGCCCATATCGCGGTATTTCTTATCCAAATCAATGATCCGCTGCTCATAAGCCACGGCGTAAGGGCAAGTGTTGCAGGTAAAAATCACGATCAGGCCCTTCTGGTCTTGAAAGTCGGCAAAGGAAACCATCTTGCCGTCAATGTTTTTCAACTTCACGTTGGCCACTTCAGAACCAATGTCGTAACCTGCCTCTTCAGCAACAATCGTTTCGTTAACGGTTTTCTCGCCAATTGCTTTTTCGGCAACAGTCCCTTCGGGCGAAATGCGAAATGCGCTGAACACAGCGGCGGTCAGTAACGCAAG
This sequence comes from uncultured Chitinophagales bacterium, assembly GCA_964429745.1. Lineage (GTDB taxonomy): Bacteria > Bacteroidota > Bacteroidia > Chitinophagales > BACL12 > WGOA01. The sequence continues at coordinate 3,341 of CAYSDI010000090.1, forward strand.
ACCGAGGAATACATAAGTGCGTTTCATGGTACGTTGATTAAGGGTTTGATCCAATGTTGTAATTCGTTCAGGGACATTTCGCCTTCGTGAAACAAGCGTTTGCCAGGCGAAGGAGGAATGACCAATGTTGCCGGAATGCTGCCCGACCATTGCGGGGCAATGCGGTCAATGTATTCGTGGGGTTTGGATTCATTGAGGTGGAGCACTTGACAAACCACCTCCCGGTCATTCAAAAAATCGCTCAGGGCTGCCTTAGCTCGGCTGGGCGCATCCACAGAAACGAGCAATACCTTCAGTTTTTTGTCCGCGTGCTCTTTTTGCAATGCGTCAAAATGGGGCAGCTCCCGAATACAGGGAGCGCACCAGGTAGCCCAGAAATTGACCACAAAGACGGTGTCTGCGCCTGCTGCCAACCGCTGGTCAAAAGCCTGAATGTTAACAGATTCGTAGAGGGCCTTTTGGGCAGAAGCAGGCACTGCACCCAGCAGCAAAAGGCCTGAACAAAGGAGGAAAGTTCGACACATAGCGCAAAATTGCCCGCCATTGCCCAAAAACGGACCTGAAACAAACGGGAAGATAAGCGCATTCTTGCAGCAAAAACCGTACCGGAAAACCAAACTCCTGCCCTGGCGAAGAACCCCTTTCCCCCGCTGGAGCCATCCGGTAGCCCCGCTCCAATTGATTTAAGGTGCTGGAAGAAAACCCTGCAAGTCGCGGATGGTCTGATCTGTGCGAATCTCCCGACCTTGCTGCGTTGTGTGGTACTTGGTGTCGAAGAATAAGTCGTTGGCGTAGACGTATTCCGCCGGATTATTGACGATTGGGAGCGTAAGTTTTTCTTTCAGGTATTCCTGGGTGACCCGACCCACTTCTGCATCCCACTTGGCCTCTGCGACCACGGGGAATAAAAACAACACGGTGGCGCCTTTGGCCTTTGCCAACTGCGCAAAATCGTTGGTGAGGCGCACAAAATCTTCTTCCGGCAAAGTGCCGCGGTCTTTTTCCATGTGCTTATCATCCTGCTTATAGCGGGATTTCAAAGTCATAGGGGTCCAGATGTCACCGTAGTGGTCAAAAACGGACCGCTGGTAGGCGTTCTTTTCAGTCATGCCCATCGCTCGACCCAGGCTGCGTTTGACTTTAAGTTGGATGATTTCTACGAATGCATTGGCGCGCAACTTAACAGGGCCCAGCAAGCCGTCCTGGTTGCAATAGGCATAGCCTTGGGGGAATACCTCCAAGGACTGGTACAGAATAGGTGTGCCCACCGACAAGGGCTCGTACATCTGCGAGAACTCGGGGAAAATCAGGTATACGTCGCCGGGGCGGGGATACGCGCTGACCTGTTTGATCATGTACTCATAACGCAAACCGGCATGGGTAGCCATATTGACCACCGGGAGGCCAAAAGCTTGCTCGAGTTTGCTGCTGTTCAGGCCAAAAGCCACATTTGACCCGCCAATCAACACCATTTTGGGTTTACCAGAAGCTTGCAAACTGTCCAGCCGGGCCTGCTTATCCTGCAGCGCAGCGAGGTACGCTTTTTGGTTGTTGGGGATGCCAAAAAAGATTCCCGCTGAAACCAGGCCGACCAACACCACAAAGGCCAGCACACGTACGATGAAACGCCCTGCCATGCCTTAGAATTGAAAGTAAATGAACTCCGCCTGGGAGGAGAATTTTCCAAACAGCACGATGGCCATAGTGGCTACCAGGTACAAACCCCAGCGCAACGGCATGGACAAGGCCCCGACTTTTTGGTGCAGGCTCCACCCTCGTTCTTGCAGAAAATGGAGGAACTCCATGGTGCCGATGGCGCCCAAAGCGATCACAAATTCGAGCCAGCCAAAGGATTGTAGACTGTCAAGCAAGGGTCCTACAGCAGAAGGTCTTATCTGCACGAAGGACCGAAAAACCAACAGGGCATCCCCCAAGTTCTCTGCCCGGAAAAAGACCCAGCCGATGATGACAAGATGAAAAACCACGAACATTTCGACCACTCGGCGCAGCTTGGGCAACCGTGCCAGGCCAGTTACCCGCATAAATCCTTCGCGAAGGCTGGTGGTCCAAAGCCCGATGACCAGCAAGGCACCGTGGAGCCCCCCCCAGATAATGAAGGTCCAGGAAGCCCCGTGCCAGAGCCCGGAAATCAGGAAGGTGATGAACAGGTTGTACCACCAGCGCCATTTTACGGTTCGGTTGCCACCCAGTGGAATGTAGAGGTAGTCGCGGAACCAGGTAGAGAGCGAAATATGCCAACGCTTCCAGAAATTCTGGATGGAATCGGCAAAATAGGGCCGCTCGAAGTTTTTCATCAGGCGGTAGCCCATGATGAGCGACGCACCCACGGCAATATCCGAGTAGCCGGAGAAATCGCAATAAATCTGAAAGGCAAACAAGTAGCTGGCAACCAGGTTGGTCAGTCCTTCTTTTACCTGCGGTGCGTCATAGATGCCGTTGACGTACTCTGCAATGCGGTCGGCAATGATCAGTTTTTTGAAAAAGCCCCAAAGCATGAGAATCAACCCTTCGCGCACCCGGGCGTAATCAAAGTCGAAGTTTTGTCGAAACTGGGGCAGCAGGTGCGGAGCCCGTTCAATCGGTCCTGCAACCAATTGGGGAAAAAACGTAACGTATACCGCGAAAATACCTAAGTGCTTCTCCGGCTTCATCTCCCCTTTGTACACGTCGATGGTGTAGCTCATGGTCTGAAACGTGTAAAAGGAGATACCCACCGGAAGCAAAACCTGCAATTCCGGCAAATGGGCAAACAAGCCCAACTGATCCATGAGCGGATTCCAGTTGTCGCGGAAAAAATTGAAATACTTGAAACTAAACAGCAGGCCCAGGTTGGAGACCATGCTCAAAATCAGATAGGGCCTTCGAGACTTCTTATCCGGCTTGGCCGCCATCTGGTTCGCAGCGAAATAATCGACCAGGGTAGAAATCAGCAGGAGAATGGCATACTCCGGCTTCCAGCTCATGTAGAAGTAATAGCTGGCTACCAGCAACAAGACCCACCTATAGCGGTACGGCATGCTGAAATACAGCATGATGACTAGCGGGAAAAAGAGCAAAAACTCAAAAGAGTTAAACAGCATCTCCTGTCAGGGCTTTATCCGGTCCAAAGCAGCCAGGGCTGCTGAAAAAACGCTGCAAGATAGTTTTTTTGGACAGGGGATTTAGCGCGTATACGGGTCAGGATGAATTCTGGTTCGCTGCGGTTCGGAAGCCACGCAGGCCTTAATCCATGAACGAAGAGGGCAACTTGCCCTTTAACGCCCGTTTCTCGCGTTCCAGGAGCAGTTGTAGAGACGCCAATTGGTCTAAATGCGAGAACGCCATTTCACGGGCCATTTCCTGGCTCTCTACCGGTTCCAAAGACGGGCTCAAAATGGAATCGTCCCTGTCCTGGGTCAGCTCGCCTTGTCCGGTGACCTTGCTCCGGGAGGCCTCAGCCATCTGCTGCTCATAAAACCACAGGTGCCAATCCCCACTGTGGTATTCCAACGCACTAAGGTGTTCCACCCAGTCGCCGGAGTTGAGGTAGCGAATGCTTCCCCCTTTTTTGGAGCCTGGCACCTGCCGCATGGCCGGCTGGTGGATATGGCCGCAAACTACCGTCGAGCAACCTTGGGCGATCCCCAATTCTGCAGCGCCCTGCTCGAAATCGCTCACAAATTTGACCGCATTTTTGACTGACTTCTTGATTTTGTGGCTGAAGGAAACCCTGGGGCGGCCCAGGCGAAGCAACACCGCATTGATCAGGCGATTAAGGCGGATGAGCCAGTCGTAGCTCCTTCCCCCAAGTTTGGCCAGCCAGCGGGCATGGCGAATGGATGCGTCAAAGATATCGCCGTGAAAAAAGAGCACTTTCTCGCCGCCAACGGTGAGCACCAATTGATCGCGCAGGTGAAAGTTGCCGAGTGCCAAATCAGTAAAGCGGCGGAACAAGTCGTCGTGGTTACCGGTCAGGTAGAAAACCGGAGTGCCCTTGGCAGCAAATCGGGTAAATTGGCGAATGACCTCCAGGTGGCTGGCCGGGAAATAGCCTTTCCGGAATTGCCAGCAGTCTATAATGTCGCCGTTCAGGACGAGCACTTTGGGTTCAATAGATTTGAGGTAATGAATGAGTTCATCGGCATGGCAACCATAGGTTCCCAAATGCACATCAGAAATTACGACAACATCGACGGCACGCCTCATGTTACGGTAAAGTTACTTTACCTTATAAACCTAAATGTTAAGCATGCGAGAAGTCTTTGCGCACGCTGTGTTATGCCAATGTTAAGGCTACTTCCAAAATTCCCCGGACACTGCCATGCCCGCACTGAACGACCGTTCAAGCTTTGGCGGCCAGCCGCTCGTCCATCCACTCCAGGGCGGTGCGCAACACGTCCATACGGTTGGTTTCGTTGTGCAACTCGTGGAAAGCACCGGGCCATTCGACATAGTGGGCTAAGAGTCCCGCCTTTAGGGCAAAGGTTTTGCTGGCCGGCGCGCTGGTCAACTTATCGGCGGAGCCGTGCATGACCAACAGCGGGACCCGGAGCGAGTCAGCATGGTCCAAGGCCCATTGGCCGGCCTTATGGATGCCAAAAAATGCCCCGGCAGAAATTTTGTCGTGCACCAGCGGGTCGTTGCGGTAATCGCGGCTGACCACCGGGTCGCGGGAGAGGTCATCGGCATTTAACCCATTGGCTTCTGCGTACGATGGCAGCATGCGCACCATCAGCGATGCCAGGTGGAGCTTGAATGCCGGGGGCTTAAACGCCAGTTGAAACCAGGGCGAAGAGCAAATTGCCCCGAGCACGTCACCGTCGCGGCGCAACAGGTAATTGGCGGCGATGTTACCGCCCATGCTTTGGCCGTAAAGAAAAAGAGGCAAATGAGGCTCGCGGCGCCGCCACTCCGCAACTAAGGCCTCCACCCCATCCAGGTAATCGTCGTAGCGGGCGATGTGGCCTCGGGCACCGGCGGTCATCCCGTGTCCCGTGTGGTCAATGCCCATGACCCCGATACCCTGGTCGTTAAAAAATTCGGAAAAATGGTCATAGCGGCCACAGTGCTCACCCTGTCCGTGAACGAGGGCAATGCCGGCACGCATTGGCGTTTCCGGCAACCACGCTATAGCGTGGAAAACCTGCCGTCCTGCTTTTAGTTGGAATTCAGAGGAATCCATGATCGAAGGCAAATTAGGGAAAAAAGCTAACTTGGCACGGCTCGGAAATACTTGTCAATCTACTGTTTATGGATACTGTTCTGCGCCTGGTCCTCGGCATTATCGGGTTGGCCGCCTTCGTTTTTGTCGGGCTGCTGGTTTTTGGCACGGTAACCGACTACAACCCGCCCCCGGTTGAAGACGCCGAAGCCCATCCGTTGGCCGATTCTCCGGCCCTGACAGACTCCACGCTGTCTTTCCTGATTTGGAACATCGGCTATGCCGGTTTAGGCCGCGATCAGGATTTCTTTATGGACGGGGGAAAAAATGTGCAGCCCCAGCGCGGTGAAAGCGACGCCAACTTTGCCGGTGCCTTGAATTATCTGCACAGCGAGCAGGACATCGACTTCCTGCTGCTACAGGAAGTTGACCGCGACGCCAAGCGCAGCTTCGGGCGGGACCAGGCCGCGGAGCTTGCGGCTGCCCTGCCTGCCCACCATTGGTACTTTGCATCCAATTTCAAGGTCAAATTCATTCCGGTTCCCTTTGATCCGTTCCCCTTTGTCCGACCTATCGGACGCGTGAACGGCGGCCTGGTAACCTTTAGCAAACCAACCCCAACGTCGGCCAAACGCTACGATTACCCCGGCAATTACGGCTGGCCAACCCGTATTTTCCACTTAGACCGCTGTTTTTTGGAAACCCGCTATCCCCTTTCCGGGGAAAAAGAGCTGGTGGTGATCAACAGCCACAATTCCGCCTATGACGAAGGTGGCGTTCTAAAAGCGCAGGAAATGGCGATGTTAAAAGACTACGTCCTGGCAGAGTTCAACCGCGGCAATTACGTCATCGCTGGCGGCGACTGGAACCAGTGCCCTCCGGATTTTGACCCTAAGACCTTTAAGAAAGACGAGTCGGAATACGACCAGCAGAACATTCCCGCAGACTACCTGCCCGGATGGACCTGGGCTTATGATGGGAGCACCCCCACCAACCGAAAAGTAGCCCGGTCTTATGACCCCGCCACCACCTTCACCACGGTCATTGATTTTTACCTTTTGTCGCCGAACGTGGAGCTGCTCAGCGTACAGGGCGTTTCGCTCGATTTTGCCCATTCTGATCACCAGCCTGTTCAACTAAAGGTTCGGTTGCGCTAATGAGTCGCAGGTTTCTGTTGGCCTTAGACCAGGGCACGACCAGCTCACGCGCCATCCTGTTTGACCGCAGCGGTGCGGTTTGCGGAATCGCCCGCCGCGAGTTTGCCCAACATTTTCCCAAATCCGGTTGGGTGGAGCACGACGCGGTTGACCTGTGGCAGACCCAATTGGCCTCGGCTCAGGCGCTGTTGCGGGAGCAGGACGTCAGCCCCGAACAGATTGAATCCATTGGCATTACCAACCAGCGCGAGACCACCGTGGTGTGGAACCGGCGCACGGGAGCACCTGTTCATCGAGCCATTGTGTGGCAGGATCGCCGGACGGCGGCGCATTGTGAGCAGCTCAAAATCCATCCGGGCGAAGGGTTTTTTCGGCAACGCACCGGTCTGGTGTTGGACGCCTATTTTTCAGGCACTAAGCTGGCCTGGATGCTGGATGAGGTTCCCGGGGCGCGGCAACAGGCCGAAGCCGGCGAACTGCTTTTCGGCACCGTGGACAGTTGGCTGATCTGGAACCTCACCGGAGGAGCCGTGCACGCTACCGATCCTTCCAATGCAAGCAGAACCCTGCTGTACGACCTGCACCAAGGCCGTTGGTCGGAGGAATTGTGCGAGGCCCTGAACATCCCCATGCGCATGCTGCCCGAAATCCGCGACTCGAGCGGATTCTTTGGGCAGACCCAGCCGCACTGGTTTGGCGGGCATTCACTGACCATTGCCGGAGTGGCCGGCGACCAACAGGCTGCTTTGTTTGGCCAGGGATGCCTGGAACCAGGCATGGCTAAGAATACTTATGGTACGGGTTGTTTCCTGCTCATGCAAACTGGAAATGTGCCCGTAGTTTCGCAGCACGGACTGCTGACCACGGTAGCCTGGCAATTGGAAGGGAAACTATCTTATGCTTTGGAAGGCTCTGTTTTTGTAGCTGGAGCAGCCATTCAATGGTTGCGCGATGGGTTAGGATTGTTGGAACACGCGGAAGACAGTGAAAGCCTGGCTGCTCGCTGCGAGGATTCCGGAGGCGTTTATGTGGTACCGGCTTTCACCGGATTGGGTGCTCCCTACTGGGACATGTATGCCAGGGGAGCCATTTTTGGCCTGACCCGAGGTACCGAAAAGAGCCATCTGGTGCGCGCCACCCTGGAAAGTTTAGCCTACCAAAGCCGGGATATTCTGGATGCCATGAGTGCCGATGCCGGAGAACCCCTAAGGCAATTGCGGGTGGATGGCGGGGCGGCAGCCAACAATCTGCTGTTGCAATTCCAGGCCGACTTGTTGGGTATTCCGGTCTGGCGACCTTCAGTTTTAGAAACCACGGCATTGGGCGCAGCCTGCCTGGCAGGATTGCCCAGCGGTTTCTTTGAACTCGAGGATTTGAAACGCGGGTTGCATGGCGATCAGACATTTGAGCCTACCCAAAGCGAATCCTGGCGGGAAGAGCGCTATCTGGGTTGGCAGGACGCAGTTCGGCGCAGTATGGGTTGGTTAAAAGATCGCGAATCAACCCCCCATGTTGCCCCTTCTTCCTGATCCCCCTTTCGAACTAACGCAACAAAATGGAAGCGGCAAAAAGCAGGAGCAAAACGGGTAAGCCCAAGCGATCGGGCAAACTCAAGACCAAGGCCGCGATCAACCTGAGCCCGGCCATTGGGAGCTCTTTGCACAATTGGCTGTCCAACCTCCTGGCCTACGGGCCGCCCTCCTGGAAGTTCATCCCGCGCGTGTTGTTTGTCACGTTGGTCAGTTTGATAGGGCTTCCGTTTCGGATGTGGGAAAGTTGGCGTTTGCGCAAAAAACTCAAGGCTACCCGCCTGGCGGATGATCCGGTTTTTATCATTGGCCACTGGCGCGGCGGCACGACTCTGCTGCACAACATCCTCTGCGAAGATCCGCAGTTTGGGTACATCACCATGATCCAAGCGCTGTTTCCCCGGTCGTTTATGACCACGCGATTTTTCCGCTGGTTTTTGCAATTCGCTATGCCCCCTACCCGGCCGATGGACAACATGGAGCTGACTATTGATGCTCCCCAGGAAGACGAATTGGCGTTGAGCAATATGACGCGCAACAGCCTCTACAATGGATGGCACTTCCCTTGGCGGCTCATGGATTTTTACCGGCGTTGGGTGGAGTTTGAAGGCATTTCGCAGGAAGGGCGCGACACTTGGTGGCGGGAATATCATCGACTGCTCAAGCGCGCTACCCTGAACAGCGGTGGCAAGCGTTTAGTGCTAAAAAATCCAGCACACACCCCGCGCATGCTTGAAATTTTGCGGCGCTACCCCAATGCGCGTTTCGTGCACATTTACCGCAATCCCTTTGAAGTTTTTCTTTCTACCAGACACCTGTATCGAAGCGCAGTGACGCCCTTCATCGTACAAAAATATCCGGAGGCAAAAATGGATCGGGATTTCGTGCAGATTTATGCGCGCATGATGAAAAAGTTTTTTGCCGATGAAAAAAAGATGCCGACAGACCGGCTCTACACCATTCGGTTTGAAAACTTTCACGAGAACCCAATGGGGACTTTAGAGGAATTGTACCGAACCCTTGGCATTAATGGATTTGAGCGGGCAAGACCTCATTTTCAACGCTACTTGGAATCGCAAGGCGACTATCGCCAAAATAGCTATTCCATGACCGAAGAAGACAAAAGTACGGTGCAGCGCCACTGGGGTTTTGCTGTGGAGCATTGGGGCTACACGGTTCCAGAATAACAACATACGTCAATTTTAGATATTGCTGGCTGCATGTCTTTATAAACATTATGGATAGAACAACCTATCCATATCATTAATTATGGATAACATAAAATCTGTCGTGCTGGTTCGCGAAGGCGCCCCTGAGCGGGCGTTTTCCTTGCAGGATCAGCCATGCCCCATTCCAGCGTCTGGCCAGGTGCTCATTGAGGTAGAGGCATTCGGCTTGAACTTTGCCGATGTCATGGCCCGCAAAGGGCTGTACCGCGACCGTCCACCCCTTCCAACGGTACTGGGGTACGATGTAGTGGGCAGGATCAGTGCCGCCGGAAGCGGTGTAACGCGGTTGAAAGTGGGGCAGCGCGTTACGGCCATGACCCGTTTTGGCGGCTATTCTCAATATGCGGTAACCCAGGAACCCGCGGCCGCTGTGATTCCCGAAGACATGGATGCAGGCGTTGCCTTGGCCCTGACGACGCAATATTGCACGGCCTGGTACGCAGCCGAAGAATGCGTACGCCTCCAAGCCGGTGAGCAGGTATTGGTACACGCCGCGGCTGGCGGTGTGGGAACAGCCTTGGTTCAACTAGCTCTCCGGCGCGGGGCGATCGTTTATGGCACAGCCGGATCTGCAGAAAAACTTCAAGCGCTCAAAGTCGCAGGCGTACATCATACTATTGCTTATCGCGAGCGCGATTGGGACCAGCAAATTCGAAAATTGTGCGGAGCGCGGGGTCTGGACGTGGTTTGGGACAGTGTTGGGGGAACAACCTTTCGCAAGAGTCTGGCGCTGTTGGGCGCAGGCGGCCGGATGGTGGCCTATGGAGCCTCGTCGCTTTCTGATGCCCGCAATTCTTTCCAACGCAGTTTGCGGGGACTGGCATTTGGCATCTACCATCCCGTTCGTTTCCTAATGCCCTCGCAGTCGCTGATTGGGGTGAACATGCTCCGCATCGGCGACGAACGGCCGACAGTATTGGAGCGCTGCCTGCGTTCGGTGGTGGCCTGCACAGCCGCTGGAGAACTCAAGCCCATTGTTGGAGGCAACTTTGACGTTAAAGACATCGCCAAAGCCCACGCGTTTCTGGAGAGTCGCCAGAGCAGCGGCAAAGTCGTCGTGCGTTGGATGTAAATTTGCCGGACTTAAAGGGCCCTTCGCCCGGAAATATTTCCCAGGCATAGCAGTATGGCACAGCAAAAAAAATCAGGGTGGTTGTATTGGGTTCGAAAGATTTTGCGCGTGCTGCTGCTGCTCGCATTAGGTCTTGCGGTGCTGGGGCTTTTAGGCTTGGAGGGGCTGGATCGGTATTTGTCTACGGACCGTGGCGCGCGCTGGATTTACAGAAAGACGCCGGAGCCCATTGCCGTGCACTACACGGATTCAGGACTTCGTTATATAGAAATTGGTGATCCCGAAAAACCGGCGCTTATGCTCCTGCATGGTTCGCCAGGCAGCATCATGGATTGGCGCGGTTTTGCCCGTGACCCGGCCGTCTACGACCAGTATCGGCTGTTGATTCCGGAAAGGCCGGGCTATGGGGGCAGCAAACCGCGCGCAGCCGAGCCATCAGTGCGGGAGCAGGCCAGGCGTTGCCTGGAAGTCTTGTCGGGCGAAGGGGTTCCGACTGTTGTGGCAGGGTATAGTTATGGTGCACCGGTGGGCCTGGCCATGGCCGGGATGGCCCCGGATAAGGTGGCTCGCTTTGTCGGTGTGGCGGGGCAATACAATCCAGACGAAGAAATGACTCTGCCAATTTCTTATATGATTCGCTTTGGTATATTTCGTTATATGCTACCGCGCTGGCTGTGGGTTTCCAACGTAGAAAAACTCGGACATCCCGCTGCGTTGCGCGAAGCCATGCCCCTCTTCGATCAGGCGAATGTGCCTATTGACCTTATTCATGGACTGCCCGATGCCATCGTGCCCTACGGCAATTCGCCTTGGTTGGAAAAACGATTGGGCGAACGGGTTCGCGTGCATAGCGTGGCGCAGGTCGGGCACGAGATGCCTTTTTCCAGCATGGATACGATTGTTCAATTTGTGTTGCGGCCGGAGCGTTTTTTTGGGGAGTAAGCCTGGCTGGGCTGGTTTCACGGCGTATGTAGCACTTCAGCCATCATTTTGCCCATCGATTGCCGCTCGTTTGTCCTTCGATTGCCGCTCG
>CAYSDI010000091.1:0-14246 GCA_964429745.1 uncultured Chitinophagales bacterium
GCCCTAATAATTCTTGAATGTAACGCAAATCAGTCCCGCTTTCCAACAAATGTGTAGCATAGCTATGGCGTAACCAATGCAGGGTTACTGGTTTTGTAATTCCGGGTTTTACCAAGGCCCGCTTTAGTATTAGTTGCAAACTGCGTGCGTCATAAGGCTTTTTGTCTCGTCCTAAAAAAAGTTTACAGTTTATATAGTTAAATCCTGCCATTAGTTTACAGTTGATTCATAGTCCTGAAATTGGTTTACAAGTATAGGTTTTTTCTTGTAATAGTTCTTCCATCGTTTTTTAGGGAAAAGGGGCTGTTTTGAATCATGTAGAAAGCTTGGAGTGAGGTTATCAATACTTAAATGGGGTCTTTCCTGGTTGTATAATAGCACTGTTTTTTTAAGCATTTCCTGGGCTTGCTTTGTCGAAGTAATGGTGTAGTAATTGAGATATTCTTCTTTGATAATACCGTTTACCCTTTCCGCAATTGCATTTTCTAGTGGATCTCCATTCTCTGTCATGGATATTTGAATTTGATAGTCTTGCAAGCGATTTACATACATGCTGCTGCAATATTGCACTCCGCGGTCAGAATGGTGTATTAGATGGCTTGCAGGCCCACCTAGTGCCCGTAAAGCCATGTTGAGGGCTTGTATAGATTCTATGGTTTCCATAGTTTCAGCCAGATGGTAGCCTACAATTTTATGGGAGTAAGCATCCGTAATGAAAGTAATGTAAGTGTTCTTCCCCTTGATTTTCCAATAGGTGATGTCGCTAACCCAAAGCTGGTTTGGAGCTGTAGGCTCAAATCCACGGATAAGATTGGGATATTTACGCAGCCAGTGGCTAGACCAAGTGGTTTGTATGCGACGCTTGCGCTTCTTTACCAGCAAGCGATGGGCTGCCAGTAAATCAAACAAGCCATCGCGGCCTAGTTTAATCTGGTGGTCTAGTAAGAAGGGCTGTAAAATGTCGTGGATTTTGCGAGCTCCCATGGCCGGGTGCGAATTCTTAACCTTTAACACTTCTTTTAAAACCAAATCTTCCTCAATACTGACTTCAATCCCAACCCAAGAGTTTTGATAATATGCTTGCCGAGTGATACCAAACCATCCGCAGAGCTTGGCAAGGCCAATGCGTGAGAAATTGTCTTTCATGGTGTCTATGGCTTGGTATTGTACTTTTTTCTAATTGGAATTTTAAACTCTTTTTCAGCAATATCTACCATGGTAGAAAATGCGATGGCCTTCATTTCTGCATCTTGGAGTTGTGCCTCAAGGTCTTTAATTCTTTTCTTGAACTGAAGCGTTTCAAAATCTGATTCAGGTTTGCTATGCCGTTTCTCGGCAGGGGGGGTGGGTTGTTTTTGCTTTTTAGGCATGGCGTGTAATTGTGTAACAATATTCGGTCTTCTGGTTTTAATTCCCGTATTGTAGCCCAATTGTTTCATCCAGCGCAGCAATTGACCATGTTCTTCCTCTTGGCCTGTGTACTTTTCCCAAATCTCCGCTTTTGTACATTGAGTTTCAATTAATTCTTGAATAATGGCATGTTTTTCAGCTTCGCCAAAATCCTTTTGTGTTTTTTGAATTGTTTTTTTATGTTTCATTTTTTTGTCCTGTTTTTTAGTTTACAATGTGTAAACCTATTTCAGGACAAGACAAATGTGCCATTTGTGCGTTGGCTTTTTCTTTTATGTCTTTATGCAGCAAAAATTCCTTTGTCATATTGTTGGTTCGTCTGTCTTTTTACAATGACCGCTAACAATTCGATTAAAGAACACCCTGCACTGGCTCAATTTCCTTTATATCAGCTTTGTACGCCTCTATTATTGCACTTTAATCGTCATAAATGGAAATAAACGAAGGTCGAGCGCTTTTAGCGAGTGTCTTTTATACTTTTTTGGAAGGTATTGTTAACCCCACTTTATAAAAATACATAAAACTTTGGCAACCGCAAACTAAAGGAGCATCTCAGCTCTTCTTGGTAGTGTGGTTAGCCCCTTAAATAATCAGACACAATTATGGTGCGGGTGCCATAGCATTTGGAACGATAAGTTAAGTACAAGATTTACTAACTTACCATCATGGCAACAATAAGAGTCAGTTACGATGCCAGGTTCAAAGCAAAAGCTGTTGAACTGAGCCAAGTGCGGGGTAATGCCCGTGCTGTGGCAGAAGAACCAGGCATCCAACCAGCGCTATTGTACCGCTGGCGTAGAGCACAGATATAATACGGGAGCAATAGTTTTCCTGGCAATGGCCGCGCACTCCAGACCGATACAGAAAAGGAGCTTAGTCGGGTCAAAGCTGAATTGCGGAACATCGCTATGGAAAGGGACATCTTAAAGAAGGCGATCAGCATCTTCTCCAAGAGCGACGGAAAATCTATGGGCTCATGAGCAGCCACGAAGACAAGTTTTCTGTTGAGAGGAGGTGCAGGGTCTTTGAAGTGACTAAAACCTCCTATTACCGCTGGTTAGCTTAGCCTATTATGATTTGGGAGCAACGAAATCTGATGGTAGGAGCTGAGATTAAACAGGCCTGTTGCCAGCAAAATGACCTATGGGTCGCCATGAATTGCCGCGGACTTGCAGCCCAGAGGAATGAAGATCTCGCGGCAGAGGACGGCAAGAATCATGTCGGCTATGGGCATAAAAGTGATCCGGAAGCCGGCTTTTCGCAACACCGTGCCGGCCTTTCAGCTTGGCTTAACTTACTGTTCCAAAAACTGTGGCTTTACCCGCTTCTCCCGCCACACCAAATACACCTTTCGACCTAAAATGAGGAGCAGCGCTGTAATCATAGTAAAAGAGCCGGTTTGCGGCTTCTTTCAGGAATATACTTCGCGCTTGCTGGCTTGTAAAGTATTGAGCAACAGGCTTGTGACAGTCATTGGGCCGACGCCGCCGGGCACGGGGGTGATCCAGGAACAGCGCGGGGCTACGGCCTCAAAGTCTACGTCGCCGCTGAGGCGGTATCCGGAGGGTCGGGACGCATCGGCAATTCGGGTAATACCGACGTCTACCACTGTGGCGCCCTCGCGGACCATAGCAGCGGTTACGTAACCGGGAATGCCGAGGGCGGCGATGAGGATGTCGGCCTGGCGGCAGAGTTCCGGGAGGTTGCGCGTGCGGCTGTGGCAAAGTGTGACGGTGCAATTTCCGGGTTTGCTGTTGCGCGACAGCAGAATGCTCATGGGCGTGCCCACAATGGCGCTGCGCCCGAGCACGACGGCATGCGCACCGGCAGTTTCCACGCCGTAGCGGTCCAGCAGGGTCATGATGCCGTAGGGGGTGGCGGGCAGGTAGGTGGGCAACCCGAGGGTCATGCGGCCTACGTTTACCGGGTGAAAGCCGTCCACATCTTTGCGCGGGTCTATGGCTTGCAGCACGGCCTGGTCGCGGATGTGGCGGGGCAGGGGCAGTTGCACGATATAACCGTCAATGTCGGGGTCATTGTTGAGCCTGTGGATAGTTTTCAGCAGCTCGGCTTCCGCAACCGTTTCGGGCAGGCGAAGGAGCGTGGAGTTGAACCCAACTTTTTTGCAGGACTGGACTTTGCTGCGCACATACGTTTCGCTGGCGCCGTCATGGCCCACCAGCACGGCAGCCAGGTGCGGTTTGCGCTCCCCGTCTGCCACCATGGCAGCTACCTGTTCAGCGAGCTCGCCTTTGATGGTTTCGGCCAGGGCTTTTCCGTCGAGTAGGCGCATGGGTGATTACTCGTTCATTTTCAGCACGGCCAGGAAGGCTTGCTGTGGCACTTCAACCGATCCGATCTGGCGCATGCGTTTTTTGCCTTTCTTCTGCTTTTCCAGCAGCTTGCGCTTGCGGCTGATGTCGCCGCCGTAGCACTTGGCCGTGACGTCTTTGCGCATGGCGCTGATGGTCTCGCGCGCCACGATTTTGGCGCCGATGGCTGCCTGGATGGCGATGACGAATTGCTGCCGCGGAACGAGTTCGCGCAGTTTTTTGCAGAGGCGGCGGCCAAAGTCCTCGGCGTTGTTGCGGTGAATGAGCGCTGAAAGAGCGTCCACTTTCTCGCCGTTAAGCAGAATGTCCAGCTTGACCAGGTCGCCGGCGCGATAATCAATGAGCTCGTAGTCAAAGGAGGCGTAGCCGCGCGAAAGCGATTTGAGTTTGTCGTAAAAGTCGAAGACGATTTCGGCCAGGGGCAGGTCAAAAGTCAACTCTATGCGGCTGGGGGTCAGGTAAACCTGGTTGAGCAGGTTGCCCCGTCGGTCCATGCAGAGCTTCATGATAGCCCCGACAAATTCAGGGCTGGTAATGATTTGCGCGCGGATGTAGGGCTCTTCGACCCGCTCCAAGGCCGCCGGATCAGGAAAATCAGACGGGTTGTGGATGTTGAGTTTCTCGCCGTTGCGCTTGTACGCAACATAACTTACGTTCGGGACGGTGGTAATCACCGGCATTTCGTACTCCCGGTCCAGGCGCTCCTGGATGATCTCCAGGTGCAGAAGTCCGAGAAATCCGCAGCGGAATCCGAAGCCAAGCGCCAGCGACGTTTCTGGCTCAAACACCAGCGACGCGTCGTTGAGCTGGAGTTTTTCCAGGCTGTCGCGCAGGTCTTCGTAATCTTCGTTTTCGATAGGGTAGAGGCCGGCAAACACCATGGGTTTCACGTCCACAAAGCCTTCGATGGCCTTGTCGCAAGGGTTGCTGCGCAGCGTGATGGTATCGCCAACTTTAATCTCTTTGCTCAGCTTAATGCCAGTGATGATGTACCCCACATCGCCGGCGCGCAGTTCAGGACGCGGATCGAGGTCCATTTTCAATACACCCACCTCATCGGCTTCATAAGAATTGCCAGTGTTGACAAATTTGACCCAGTCGCCTTTTTTCATGACCCCGTTGAAGACGCGGAAATAGGCAATGACCCCGCGGTAGGAGTTGAAGACCGAGTCAAAAATCAGGGCTTGTAACGGCGCTTCCGTATCGCCGCTGGGCGAGGGAATACGTTCAATAATGGCCCGGAAAATGTCGGGCACACCCATTCCCGTTTTTCCACTGGCTTCAATAATGCTGTCGTGTTTGCAGCCGATCAGGTCTACGATTTGGTCCTTAACCTCCTCAATCATAGCCCCGTCCATATCTATTTTATTCACAATCGGGATAATCTCCAGGTTGTGTTCAATGGCCAGGTAGAGGTTTGAAATGGTCTGCGCCTGAATGCCCTGCGAGGCGTCAACCAGCAGCAACGCGCCTTCGCATGCAGCAATGGAGCGGCTCACTTCGTAAGAAAAATCCACATGCCCGGGCGTGTCAATCAAGTTGAATACGAACTGCTGCCCTTCGTGCATGTGCACCATCTGGATGGCGTGGCTCTTGATGGTAATGCCGCGCTCGCGCTCCAAATCCATGTTATCGAGCACCTGCGCCTGCATGTTCCGGAGAGAGACGGTTTTGGTGCTCTCCAACAGGCGGTCAGCCAGGGTGCTCTTGCCATGGTCAATGTGGGCAATAATGCAAAAGTTGCGAATGTGTTTCATGCAGGCGGTATCGGGCGGTAAAAGTAAGCCAAAGATACGGCGTCCGGGCAGGCTTAGGCCGCTTGTAGGGCGGGGGAAGGGCCCTCGTTTTTCAGGCAACGGCAGTTTTGGGCAACCGGGTTATTGGCGGGCTTAGGAACGGCCTATCTTGCGAGCATGAGCGAGCCATCCAAAGGAGCCCCGACCTTCACGGGACGGGTCAATGCAAGCCTTTTGGATGCGCTGGATGGCCCTATGCACTGGCTTTACGGACGCAGAAAGGCGCATTTGCTGGCCAATCATCCAGATACCGTGGTGGAAATTGGGGCGGGAAGCGGGGCCAACATGCGCTACTTCCGGCCGGGCACCCGGCTCATCGCGATAGAACCTAACGCTGGTTCCCATGCCATCTTGCGCAAAAAGGCAGCGGAGCATGGCATTGAATTAGAAATTCGAGGGGTGTTTGCGGAGCGGATAGCCCTCGAAGACAACTCGGTTGACCTTGTTTTGGGCACCCTGGTTCTCTGCACGGTGCGCCATCCGGACCAGGTTCTGGCCGAAGTGCTCCGGATTCTGAAACCAAACGGACGCTTTGTGTTTGTGGAGCATGTCAAGGCAGCGGATCACAGCGCCCTGCTGGCTGTTCAGCGTGCCGTAAAGCGCCCCTGGAAGCTACTTTTCGATGGTTGTCATACAGACAGGGACACCGTTGCGAGCATCCAGGCGGCCGGATTTGGCAGTGTTGTTGTGGAAGCTTTCCAGGTCTATTCCCCCGTTTTGCCCATTATTCCCCAAGTTTGTGGGGTTGCGGTCAAAACTGCTGGCTAAAAATGTGCTTCTATGCTCAGAATCTTTCGCGCAATACGGGCCCGGATGCTTAAAGAAGGCAAGGTGTCTGGATACCTGGCTTATGCCGTGGGCGAAATATTCCTGGTCGTGATCGGGATTCTTATCGCTTTGCAAGTGAGTGCCTGGAACGAGCAGCGAAAAATTGGGATCAGCGAGACCAAAATTCTGGAATCTATACGCATTTCTCTTATTAATGATTCCAGCGAATACCGTCGGGCGCAGTTGCGAATAGCTACAAACAACCGCTCCATTATACTTTTGCTGCGCCATCCGCCCGTGCACGACAGTTTAACCAATCATTTTGCCAATTCGTTGGGCGGCGTTTTTGTGAACATCAGAACAAGCGCCTTTGAGCAATTGCGGTCTTTGGGTTTGGAGCGAATCCAAAATCCTGCCTTGCGCGACTCTTTGGTCAGGCATTATGACGAATACGTAAAAACTGGAACAGAGCGGATTGACCGGAATCTGGAGTTTTACCTGAACGAATTCCAGTATCCCTACTATGAAAAACATCTTTTGTTTGCAGCCAAAGACAGCAACTTTTCTGCGGTTACTTACCTGCCCAAGGACTATGATGCTTTAATAAATAGCCCGGAATTTCATTCAATTTTGGTAGAAAAATGGATTTTCAATGCTCAGACATCGGAGGATATCATAGCCAAATTGCAGCGGAAAACGCGCACTTTGCTCGCTCAAATTGACGTGGAGTTGGAAGAAAAATAAATTGCGATCTTGTGGCAACCCTTTTGAAACCTGTTCAGGCTCTTAACGTATAAAGGAATGGCTCAATTTCAAGGTGCCAGGAACCTTTGGAAGGGAGCTAGGGTTGGAGCAAATTTTCTAAGGCAATCGTTTACTCAAAATGGAAAATATTTCATTCATACCGGCACCCATGCCAAAACGCATGCTGGCCTTTGCCGTTGATTTGGTCCTTGGCCTGACAACGGTGGTGCTGCTGCTGTTCTTTCAAGAAACTTTTCGAACCAAGCGCGCCTTCGACAAAGAGAAACATTACGAGTTGCGCGAATCCGGAATTCCTCAATATTTCCGTTACACGCTCGATTCCTTTAAAGAGGGCGAGGCAGAGCCCATGCTTTTTATCCGCGGCATTCAGGCCGAAAAGGATGTCGCATTCCCGATCATTCTTTTTGCACCGTGGTTGCTGTTTACGCTGATTTACGCTGCTACCGGTGCGTCACCAGGCAAATTGCTGATGGGGCTGCGTGTTCGCAATGAACAAGGTAGCAAGCTTTCTGCGGGCAAGGTTTCGGTGCGTTACTTTGGAAAGTGGCTCAGTGCGCTGCCGCTGTTTCTCGGCTTCTTCCTGGCTTTTAGCAACAGCAAACGCCAGGCACTGCACGATAAGCTGAACAAGACCATGGTGGTAAGCGCCTAAGCATGCTGGCCGCTGGCGGGTTTCCCTTCGTGATCTAAAGCGTTGCCCTGATGGACCACGAACCCTTATTAGACCAGGATCAAGATCGGGAAATAAGCCCGATAAAACCCTGGGCGCGCTGGTCTTTTGTGGTGTTTGGAATCGGTTTTGCAGGGATCGCGTTTTTGCTGTTTTTCTTTAGCCCTGCGGATGAAGCGATGTTCCGCCGAATCACTGGCCTTTTGGTCATGCTTTTTACGCTCGGCTGGGTCTTGGGCATGCTCGGTTTAGGGCAGCCCGGAGAGCGCGCGCTGGCCCGGAGCGCGGCAGTCGCTAACCTGGTTTTTGCTTTGGCTGTTGGCTATGCGTTGTGGCAGTTGTAGCCATGGCAGCGGCGTTTGGCGCTTCCCTGAACCCGTAAATTGGCGGCTCTACCATTTTAACCGCAGCATGGCCTTTACCTCCGATTTATGCGGAGCCTCAATTTCGTCAAGCCCTGTTCCGATGCTTTCCCGATTCTGGTACCAGGTTCGGGCGTAGCGCAAGTAAAGGTCAAGCCATCGGGCAAGCCTGATCCGGGTAACGGCATAGTACCGGCTGCCCCGATCTTGAAAAAAAGGCACGGAAAACGAATAGAGCACATCGTTTTCAAAAGCGTAGAGGCGCGCATCAAAACTTTCGGCGTCAAAGAGCGCGTAGCGGAGCGTGAGCGAGAAGGGCCAACGGGCGGGGGTCCACTGCAAGTCCTGGAACAGGAGCAGGCCAGATGACGTGGTGTCGCGCTCGGGAAGGGGCCTTTGGACCGTACCGGCCCACACCGCTTCTATCCGGCTTTGAAGCCTGATTTCCGGGCTCAACCGCGCGTTGAGGTTTATCCGCAGGCTGCTGCGCCGCTGGCCAACCAGGTAGTCCAGCGCTGTTTCTGTTGCCGGGGCATTTTCTTCTTTGACTTCGTGGCGAGCTCGCAGGTAGAGCAGCGTGTTTCGACTTGGGGCGTAGGCCAGTTGTGCCAGAAAATCCCGACCGCGCGAAGGGGCGTCGGCGCTAAAGCGCAGCCAGGGGTGTGAATAGGAATCCACGTAGGCATCCAGCGTGATGCGGCTCCAGGGCCGAAGCCGCACACCGAAATAGGCACCGCGTTCATTTCGTGCACTGCTCTGTTCCGCGAAGGCGCTGCCGTACAAGGATTGGTATTGGGGAGCGTAGCGGCGGCAGATGACGCTTAAATCCATGCGCGGGTGCAAGCTTGCCATCACACCGCCGATTACCGCGAGGCCGCCGTTGTGCGACAGGGCTGCTTCGCCAAAAAAACTCAGGTTTCGCCAGGTGCCGCTTCCGTGAAGCGAAACATGGCTAAGCTGATTGCCCTGAAAATTGTACTGGGCATAAGGTTGGTCTGAGGCTTCAAGGCTTGAGTTGTAGCGCAAGTGGGTAGCCAAAATGCCCAGTTTCCAGGTAGGTCTGCGCAGGAGCAAGTGGGCGCCTACAGCGGTTTCGCGGGCGGCGTCTTTTTTGGCTTGTTCGGTTGCCGTGCGGTGAAGCCCATCGTCGGGGAAAGCAGTGACTTCGTCCGGACTTTCCACGCTTTCGGGTTCGATTTCAGGTTCTGAAATTCCGAGGGAATCGGGATTGTCGGGGGGGGCAACCGGGTTGGCATCAACGGCTTTGTGCGAGGCAAAAACGGTCATCTCCCAAGTGCCTAAGCCGATGCGAGCCGCGGCCCCGCGCAAGAATCGGTTTTCGCCCACCGAAGTGTAGGGGCCAATTGGACGGCCCGCTCGAAGCCCGCCGATCACTGCCGCGTTTTTGCGCAACCCAAAGCCCGCTCCCCACACCAGGCCCTGCCCAAAACCGACTTCGTAGTCGCCCAGGCAGAGGTCTTTGACAACGCCGATGTCCCGGACGTAGAGGTGTCCGCTGTAAAAGTCAAAGCCGCGGGGTTGCGCGGTGCCAAACAGCCCTTCGCCCGGGTCTTTTTCTGCGGTAAATCCGTAGCGGATCCGGTTCCCAAAGTTGTACTGGTAGCGCAGGTAGAGTTTGCTGCGATCGCCAGCGTATCCAGGCAGAGAATCCGGACGCCGGTAGCCTTCCGGGGTTTCTAACACAGCCGTTGCGCGCAGAAAAAGCTGGCTGTCGCCCCCAAACAATTGCCGGGCCCAGGGGGCTTGGGAGCGTTCGGCCGCACGGCCCACGGTAACAAGGGGCAAAAGCTGGCGAAGGGTGGCCAGGTCCATCCGCGGCAGTGTTTGCAGTTCATAAGGACTCAGGTACTGGCCAAAGCGTTGCCGGTGTTCGAGCAATTCGGCCAACTGGGGCTCGCTGAGCAAGCCCGCCAACACGAGCGGCTGCCAGTCGGCAGGTTCGCTGCGGTTCAGGTCCAGCGGCTGTTGTGCCAGAAGGTCCAATACCTGGCTGAGCATTTCCAGCGCGGATTCCGTAGCAGCTTCGCTGAACTCCGCCGCCTGGTCAAGCGATTGATTGAACGTTTGTTCAATGTTATCACTGGGCGCAGTTTGTGCTTGGAGTGCGTGGGTGCCGAAGAAAACGCACAGAAAAATCCACATTGCGGGAACAAGACGGACCTGGTTAGTCATGGCTCCGTTTTTTCCGCCGGCCAGCGAAAGCCCACAGCGGGAATGATGCCCAAATAGGGGTGGAAACCAGCCCCTACATCCAGGTCCAGGGCTTTGAGGCGGTATCCGATGCCGGCATGCGGGGTGGC
Organism: uncultured Chitinophagales bacterium; assembly: GCA_964429745.1. Lineage (GTDB taxonomy): Bacteria > Bacteroidota > Bacteroidia > Chitinophagales > BACL12 > WGOA01. The sequence goes on from CAYSDI010000091.1 coordinate 10,426, forward strand.
CGGTACGGTGGAAAAGCCTGCGCGAAGCCGCAGCGAGTTCAACACCTCGTAATCCAGGCCACAGCGCACGCGCAAGGGCCCATCGAGCGACTTATCCACTTGGGCCAGAAAGGCCAGACCCGCGGCAGGTGCATACGAAGCGCCCAGCGAAAAGAGCGTAGGCCATGCTTCTTCGCCGTCCTGGCTCAACGCAGCCTGGAAAGGGTTGTAAATCCTCATGCCGATATCCAGTTGATCAAAGGGGCGGAATTGTAGCCCAACTTGTCCGGTGATCGTCTGTCGGCGGCCATAATCGGCAATGGAAAGCCGCAAATAATCCACTCCAATCCCGAGGGTCCATTGTTCACTCAATTGCCGGGCAAACAAGAGCGAAACGGATTGTTCCCTGTACGAAGTGTAACCGAATTGCCTGACGGTCAGCCCAATACACCCAAAGCCGGATGGAATGGTCAAACCAAGGCCATAAGTTTCCAATCCGGGGAGCCAGACCCGCCGGTCTGCTCCCAGGACAACACTAACCTGTTTCACGCCGGTTAATCCGGCCGGATTGGCAAAGCCCGACCAGGGGCCGCTGTCGGTAACAGCCGCCCCGCCGAGGGCCAGGGCTATAGGCCCAAAGGCTTCAGGTTGGGCTTGCACAGTCAGCGAAAAGCAAAGAAATGCGAGAGCGATGGTGCGTTTCATGAACGTTTGCCCTGTTTTAGCAAGGGCTTAAGCGGTCAAAAAAGCACCTTTGGCGGGCAGTTCAGGCGTGGATAACCCAATTTTTAGAAAGCTGTGGAAACTTCTTAACTTTGCCGCCTTGTAATAAATCCGGAAAGAGAGCATAAAATGAACGTTCAGAATCTTTTAATCGCAATTCCTCTGCTTGGAGTAGTGGGCTTGTTGTACACTTTTTGGCGCTCCGCCTGGGTGAATAAACAGGATCCCGGTACCGAAAAAATGGTCAAGATTGCCCTTGCAATTTCAGAAGGTGCCATGGCATTTTTGCGCGCTGAATACCGCGTTCTGGTCATTTTCGTGGTGAGCGTGGCCATCTTGTTGGGCATTAGCGGCAATGCACAAGGGGAGGCCTCGTCTCCGCTATTGGCAGTTTCCTTTGTTCTGGGAGCTTTTTGCTCAGGGCTGGCCGGTTTCATTGGCATGCGCGTGGCTACCAAAGCCAACGTTCGCACCACCAACGCTGCACGGACCAGTTTGGGCAAGGCCCTTGAAGTTGCCTTTGCCGGCGGCTCCGTTATGGGCATGGGGGTGGTTGGTCTGGGTGTTTTAGGCCTGGGTGGACTCTTCCTGGTGTACAGCAGCATGTTCGGCACAAACACGGTCGATAACCTAAACCAGGTGTTGAATATTCTGACAGGCTTCTCCTTCGGAGCATCCTCTATTGCCCTTTTTGCTCGCGTAGGCGGCGGTATTTACACCAAAGCGGCTGACGTGGGTGCTGACCTTGTAGGCAAAGTGGAAGCCGGTATTCCTGAAGACCACCCGTTGAACCCGGCAACCATTGCTGACAACGTAGGCGATAATGTGGGTGATGTAGCCGGTATGGGCGCCGACTTGTTCGAGTCATACGTCGGGTCTATCATCGCGACCATGGTATTAGGCTCCGCCTTCTTTATGACTGCTGGTTTTAACGATAGCTTCAACGGGCTGAGCGCAGTGATCCTGCCGCTTGTTTTGGCCGCAGTGGGCATTCTGACTTCGGTTATCGGAACTTTTTTCGTGCGCGTCAAAGAAGGAGGCGATCCCCAGACGGCATTGAACTTGGGTGAATTTGGTTCTTCGGCCATCATGGTTGTGGCTTCTTACTTCATCATTACCTGGATGCTGCCCTCGAGCTGGGTTTTTGCCGATCCGCTTTACACCAATCCCGACGGTACGCAGGTGATGCGCGAGATGACCAGTTTGGGCATCTTCTTCGCCACCATCATCGGTCTGGTGGCCGGTGTGTTGATTGGGGTGGTTACGGAATACTACACGGGAACAGGCAAAGGCCCGGTGATGTCCATTGTTCGGCAGAGTTCTACCGGTGCGGCAACCAACATCATTGCAGGCATTGGCGTAGGTTTCATTTCCACCTGCATTCCGATTCTGATTATTGCCGCTGCTATTGTGGGCGCGTTCCACTTTGGTGGTCTTTATGGCATCGCTATCGCTGCTGTGGGCATGTTGAGCAACACGGGCATTCAGTTGGCCGTGGACGCCTACGGTCCTATTTCAGATAACGCTGGCGGTATTGCTGAAATGGCCGAACTGCCCAAAGAGGTTCGCAAACGCACCGACAAGTTGGACGCTGTGGGGAACACGACGGCTGCTATTGGCAAGGGCTTTGCCATCGGTTCTGCTGCCTTGACGGCGCTGGCCTTGTTCGGAGCGTACATGACGGCTGCTGAAATTTCGTCTATCGACATATCAAAAGCTACGGTGATGGCCGGTCTGTTCGTCGGAGGTATGTTGCCGTTTCTTTTCTCTGCTCTTGCGATGCAGGCCGTGGGCCGCGCCGCCATGAGTATGATCGAAGAAGTTCGTCGCCAGTTCAACGACATTCCCGCATTGAAAGCTGCGTTGGGTGTCATGAAGAAGAACGAAGGCACCGAGATGGAGCATTGGAGCGCTGCCGATCGCAGTGTTTTTGATGCAGCCGAAGGCAAGGCAGAGTACGGCAAGTGTGTGGAGATTTCTACCAATGCCGCCATTCGCGAAATGGTGCTGCCCGGCCTTTTGGCTGTTGCTGCTCCGGTAACTGTGGGCTTCCTCGGAGGCGCTGAAATGCTCGGTGGGCTCTTGGCCGGCGTGACGGTTTCCGGCGTGTTGATGGCCATCTTCCAGAGCAACGCCGGTGGTGCCTGGGACAACGCCAAGAAGATGTTTGAAGAAGGTGTGGAGATCAACGGCAAAACCTACTACAAGGGCTCAGAGCCGCACAAAGCTGCCGTGGTGGGCGATACAGTGGGTGATCCGTTCAAAGATACCTCTGGTCCTTCGCTGAACATTCTGCTCAAGCTGATGTCAGTGATCGCGCTGGTGATTGCGACCATGATTTAATCCGGAATAGTGGCTGCGGTGCGCGCAGAAGCCCTTCGCCGGTTTGATAGCATAAAAAGCCCCCGTCTTACCAGAAGACGGGGGCTTTTTTTTTGGGTGAAAGGCCTTTGTGGTTTCGGCAATCTGGCGAAAGGCTCAGGCGCACGCTGCAGCGAACGTTCTATTTGAACAGCCCGTAGAGCTCCGCGTGGACGCGGTTGATGACGCTGCCCAGGTCTTCGCTGTTGTCAGCGAAATTGCAGTTGTCCACATCCACCACCAGGAGCTTGCCTTCGGTGAATTTGCTGGCCCAAGCTTCGTAGTACTCGTTGAGGCGCCGCAGGTAATCCAAACGGAGGTTCTCTTCGTAATCGCGGCCGCGTTTTTGGATTTGGTTGACCAGCGTGGGGATGGACGCTTTGAGGTAAATGACCAGATCCGGCGGGCTGATGAGCGAGCTGATGGTTTCGTACAGCCGTGTGTAGTTTTCAAAGTCGCGCGTGGTCATCAGCCCCATGGCGTGCAGGTTGGGGGCGAAGATGCGGGCATCTTCGTAAATGGTGCGGTCCTGAATGACGGTTTTCTCGCCGCTCTGGATATCGATCATCTGGCGGAAGCGGCTGTTGAGAAAGAAGATCTGCAGGTTGAAGGACCAACGCGGCATGTCCTGGTAAAAGTCGAAGAGATACGGGTTGTTCTCCACGTCCTCGTAATGGGGTTCCCACCCGTAGTGTTTAGCCAGCAGTTGCGTCAGCGTGGTCTTGCCGGAGCCAATGTTTCCGGCTATGGCCACATGC
>CAYSDI010000092.1:0-14240 GCA_964429745.1 uncultured Chitinophagales bacterium
GGTACGGGGGGGAGGGGGGTTCATCCGGGCAACCGGGCGGTGAAAAAGGACCCGAGGGAAAGGGGCAGGTAGCCGTAGCGCCGGAAAAGGGCGCACAAAGCGAGTACACCAATGAATCTGCGTCGGCATCGGTGGCGCTGTGGTCAAAGAGTATCGGCTCTCCGGCACAGAGCACAATGGGTGGGAAATTGTTGAACACCGGCGAGCTGTTGCAGGTGGCATCCGCTACCGGGGGAATGGTTTCAAGGTAAGAACTTCCCGTGCCTCCGGGATCCACAAGGTTGTCAATGGTTCCGTTGCGGCAGCAGCGCTGATACACAAGGCTGTAACCATCCGGGTTAGGAGGCAGAAAAAAGGTACCGGTATAGACGCCTTTTTCAACGCAAATGCCCGGAGGAATGGTCAAACAGGGGTTGTCGCTGGTAACAGGCAGCAGGGAAATGGTTGGTGCGGTGAGCTGCAAGAAAGTTTGGTAGACCCCGGCTGCATCGTACACAAAAATGAAGGCCGGATTGTCAAAGCCTGCCCCACCCCCCGCGCAGTCGCGGTAAATAACCAGGTCAATGCGGTAGGTAGAATCGTTGATGCAGGTATAGTTCAGTTCCCCCCCGATCAGGTGAGCAGCGCGCAACTGGCTACCGGCAACCAGCATCAACACCAGAAAAAATGCCCATAATGAACGTTGCATAGCCATCATCGCAAAAGCGTTACCGTGCCGGTTTGCTGTAAATCTTGTCCTCTACAGCCCGAGCGCAACAAGTAAATAAAGGCACCAAGCGGTTGAGGTTTGCCGCGGTATGTCCCATCCCACCCGGTGGCCGGATCGTTGGTTTCAAAGACTTTCTCGCCCCAGCGGTTGAACACGAGCAATTCGGTCAATTCATCCTCGCCAAAAGTTTGAACGCGGAAGACATCGTTTCGGCCATCGCCGTCGGGCGTAAAGGCGTTGGGCAACAAAAAGCCGGGGCAATGGTCAATGAACACCACAACAATTGTTACGCTGTCCGTCACCACACAATTGTCCGGACTGGTGACCACAACGGTGAACGTGGTGGTTTCCAAGGCCGTGAAAACAGGGTCTTCGGCTGTAGGGTCGTCCAGGTTGGTGGAAGGACTCCAGGAATAGCTGCCGCCTCCGGAGCCGTCCAGCGTGTAGAGCGTCCCGAGTTCTACCGTATCCGTCAGGCCCGCGTCTGCCAGCGGCACATAGCCGACCACTAATTCCTGAAAAGCTGTATCCTGGCAGCCATTGCCTGAGGTCGCAATCAACGTTACCGTATACGTTCCCGCCACTAGATATTGATACGCGGGCGATTCCTCGATACTGCTTTCCCCATTGCCAAAATCCCAAACCAAATCGGTTATAGTGCCGGTTGAAATGGAGGTTAAGTTATTGAACAGCGCAATCTCGTCCTGGCAATGGTCGGCCACGGTAAAATTGGCATCCGGACCCGGGTCTATGGTGACCACTTGCACAATGGTATCCAGGCAGCCCGGGCTCGTCCCCACAATCAGAGTGACCGTGTAACTTCCCCCATCTGCATATTGGTAGGCGGGGTTCTGTTCGTTGCTAAAGTTGCCGTCACCAAAAGTCCAGCTCCAACTGTTGATTTCGCCTGCCTCGGTACTGACAGAAGTATCGGTAAAAACTACAGGGGTTCCGGAGCAGCCGGCACTAAACGTCCAACCTCCGATCAGCGCAGGAAAAATACCCACCGTGGCAAAAGCGGTATCCGAGCAGAGAAATCCGGGGTTGGCAATCAGCATCAGGATGTAACTGCCCGTATCCGGATAAGTGAACGGCGCGGGTTCATAGGCCGTAGAAGTATCTGTGCTGAGCCCAAGCACGCCAAAATCCCAAAACCAGAAGTCGCCAATAGAGCTGCTGTTGTCTAAAATGATGGTTCGGTCTTCGCAATTCAAAATAAAATCGGGAATGGAGGCTAGCACCAGCGGCTCGCATTCCGCCACGTTGAACTGAAAGTCGCGCGTGTGGGTGTTGAGAACCACGCCGCCCCGGTATTCCTCAACGCAAACGCCAACGACGTATTGACCCGGTACATTGGGTGCGCCCGTCAACAGGCCGGTAACCGGATCAATACTCAAGCCGGGAGCGCCGGGAAGCGGCGTGAGGGCAGTATAGATTGGCAGATACGTGACGGGTGCGTATGGGGGGGAGGGGGGTGTGGGCGGGCAACCAGCCCCAGTTAAGGGACCCATGGGAGCCGGGCAAAAAGCTGTAGCCCCGGAAAAGGGTGCACAAAGCGAGTACACCAGCGAATCTCCGTCAAGATCGGTGGCGCTCTGGTCAAAGAAAATGGGCTCCCCGGCGCACAGCAGAATGGGAGGAAAATTGTTGAAGACCGGTGAACTGTTGCAGGTTGCGTCAGCCGCCGGGGGAATGGTCTCTACGTAACTGCTTCCGGTGCCTCCGGGGTCAAAAAGGTTGTCAATGGTGGCGTTGCGGCAGCAGCGCTGGTACACCAGCGTATAGCCCCCCGGATCGGGAGCAAGGTTAAACGTACCGGTATACACCCCCTTCTCCACACAGATGCCCGTCGGGATGGTCAAGCACGGGTTGCTGCTGGAAACCGGCAGGGAAGTGATTACGGGGGCGGTGAGCTGGAAATAAGTTTGGTAAACGCCAGCAGCATTGTACACAAAAATGAAAGCCGGGCTGTCAAAACCAGCGCCAAACGCCGCGCAATCGCGGTAAATAACCATGTCAATGACATAAGTAGAGTCATTGATGCAGGTGTAGTTCAACTCGCCACCAATCAGGTGAGCAGCGCGAATCTGGCTGCCTGCTAGCAGTACAAACACCAGAAAAAATGCCCCGAATGATCGTTGAATGGTCCTCATCGCAAGAGCGTTACGGTTCCAGCTTTTTGAAAATCTGCCCCGTCGCAGACGGTGCGCAAGACGTAAATGTAGACACCAAGCGGCTGTGGTTTACCGCGATACGTTCCATCCCAGCCAATTTCAGGGTTGCTGCTTTGGAAGACCTGCTCGCCCCAGCGGTTGAACACCAGCAGCTCCGTCAGTTGGTCGTCGCCGGTGGGTTGAACACGGAAAGCATCATTTCGGCCATCGGCATCCGGTGTGAACGCATTGGGCAACAACAAGCCGGCACAGCGGTCTAACACCTCCACAAAGACCGAATCAAAGCGACCGCAGCCGTTCTCTGCGGTCACGAAGACCGTGTACCACGTGCTTGTGGTTGGTTGGGCAATGGGTGCGGCGATGCCCGCATCGCTGAGGCTGTCCGTGGGGAACCAGGCGTAGTTAACCCCTCCGCTGGCAAACAACTGCACGGTTTGGCCGCGCAGCAGGCTGGTGTCCGGCCAGGCTCGGGCATCCGGCGCCGGGAGCACAAAAACGGTCACCACCGCGGTATCGGCAGTGCAACCATCGCCCACTTCCACCACATAGGTAGTCGTGCTCCCAGGACTGGCCAGCGGGTTGTAAACACCGGCATCGCTCAGCCCGGTTGTTGGCGTCCAGGCGTAAAAAAAACCGCCCGCAGCTTGTAGCGCAAGCGTCTCGTCCTGGCAAATGGTGTCGCCGGGCAGGATTTCCGCCAGCGTGGGCCCGCGAATGACAATCTCGAGCGTGGTGTCTGACGAGCAGCCGTTGGCAGCCCCGACCACCAGTTGCAGGGTGTACAGTCCCGTTTCGCCATACGTGTGCGTGACCGGATTGCCGGTGGCGGTGAAACCGTCGCCAAAATCCCAGAACCAACCGGTAATGGTTGAGGCCGTCACTTCGGCGTTGTCACTAAACTCGGCTGGTTCGTCCAGGCAGGCCAGTTCTGCGGTTAAGTCAATGTCCGGAGCATGGGGAATGGTAACGGTTCCCTTGGCAGAATCAACGCAGCCATACGAGCTGGTGACCACGAGGCTGACCGGGTACGTGCCTCCTTCGGCATAACTGCGGGTAGGCACGGGCAGGTGGGTGCGGGCGCCATCGCCAAAATCCCACAGCCAGGAAACCACATTGCCAAACGAGAACAAGCTTTGGTCCAGAAACAGCGTCGGTTCGCCGGGGCAGGCTGGCAGCACGTCAAAATCGATGTCTGCGCCGGGGTAAATGCTCACGATAGCCGTTGCGGTGTCCGTGCAAATAATGCCCGGTTCTGCTACGAGGGTGACGATGTAAGTGCCCGTATCCGGAAAAGTAAACGTGGGAAACTCGACCGTGCTCGTGGCGCCGGGTATGCCAAAATTCCACAAGAAGCTGCTGGCCCCGCTGCTGGTATTGTCAAAACTGACGGTGTAGCCCTCGCAGTTTAGCACGTTGGCGGTAGTGGCGGCCACAATGGCTCGGTCGCAGGAAACCACGTTGAACTGGAAGTCGCGGTAATGGGTGCCGATCAACACGCCGCCCCGAAATTCCTTTGCGCAGATTCCTACCACATATTGGCCTTCCGCTACCGGGGTGCCGGTTAACAGGCCGGTTACGGGGTCTAAGCTGAGCGTGCCATCCCAGGGAAAGAGTGCCGAATACGGTGGCGCATAGCTGACGCCGCCGTAGGGCGGTGCACCAGGCTCGGTCGGGCAGCCGCCCGTGGCGGTTGGACCTGGCTGGGGACAGCCTGAGGAAGCGCCTTCAAACGGGCGGCAAAGCTCGTAGGTGAGCGCATCGCCGTCTGGGTCCAATGCGGAATGGTCAAATACAATGGGCTGGTCCCGGCACAGGATCAGGGGTGGAAAATTGCTGAAGCGCGGGCTGTTGTTGACCATGCTGGCTGGATCGGGGATGAAGGCCACGTAGCTGGAGCCGGTGCCTCCCGGATCAATAAGATTTAAAATGGTATTGTTCCGGCAACAGCGCTGGTACACCAGCGAGTACCCACCCGCTAAATCCGGCAGCGTCAGGTTGGCCGTGTATTGGGTCCGCTCTACGCAAATGACGGGCGGGTCTTGCAGGCATGGGTCATCGAGCGAAGGGCTGATGTTCTGCACGCTGCCCAACGGGATGGACAACGTGGTGAACAGCAGTCCACTCGTAGCTTCGTATACAAAAATGCTGACAGGATTATCAAAGGGTGCCCCACCCCCCGCGCAGTCGCGGTACACATCCAGGGTAACGCGGTAATTGTTGCCGCCAAGCGCCAAATAGCTAAGCTCCCCCCCGATAATGTGGGCAGCACGACCGGCCAGCGAAACCGCCAGGGCCGCAACAAGCAGGAAAACAGGCAAAACCAAACGCATGTTGGGGGCGCGGATGGGGCGGATTCACAAGGAGCCCTAACCCCGGAAGAGCTATGAAAGATAGGGATTACCCCAACAGTCCGTGAAGAAAAACGCTAATTTGGGACTCGCTTTCGCGAGCCAGTGCGCCCTTACACGCCAAAACCAAGTGAAATGGGCCAAAATTGGCCGCGCCTGGTCGAAAATTGACGATTTTATGAGGAATGTTCTCTTCATCCGGCGGGCTCTGGGCCGGATTTCTACGGCCCTGTTTGCCTTAGTGCTAACCGCCGGCGGTCTGGTAACCGCCCAAATTACGATCCCGACCAACGGCGTTCGGGATGAGCGAAGCGGATTGCACGCCTTTGAGAATGCCACCATTGTGGTTTCGCCCGACCAAACGCTGGAAGGCGCTACCCTGCTGATCCGCGACGGCAAAATTGTGGCGGCGGGGAAAGGTCTCGCCATACCCGCAGATGCCGTGCGGCACGATTGCAGCGGCCAATACCTTTACCCCTCCTTCCTGGATTTGTTCAGCCAGTACGGCGTTGCCAACAAGCAGCCCTACGAGCGCGCCTCGCGGCAGGAAGCCCTGAACAGCGAGCGCCCCGGCGCCTGGGCCTGGAACGAAGCCCTGCTTCCTGAGTTTGATGCCGCCCAGGCTTTTGTTGGCGACGACAAGGCCGCAGAGTCCATGCGCGCTGCCGGGTTTGGCGCGGTTCTGACCCACCGCCCCGACGGCGTTGCCCGTGGCACCGGTGCTGTGGTGTTGCTGTACGGCAAGGGGCACGAACACGTTGCCCTGGTACGGGAACGCGCCGCTGCTTTCTATTCCTTCCAAAAAGGGAGCTCCACACAGGATTACCCGGGTAGCTTAATGGGTGCTATTGCCCTGTTGCGCCAAACGTACCTGGATGGCCGTTGGTACGCGCGCCAGACCGTGCCGCGCAAAGAAGTCAACCTGTCGCTGGAGGCTTGGAACAACACGCAAAGTCTGCCCGCCTTCTTTGAAGCCGGCGACCATTACAGCGCGCTTCGGGCAACCCGCATAGGCAAGGAGTTCGGCGTGGCCTATACCTTTTTGGGCGACGGCACCGAGTACCGCAGCCTGAACGACCTTAAAGCCGTGGGAAGTGCGTTCGTCCTTCCCCTGAATTTTCCGGCTCCTTACAAGGTCAGCGACCCGCTGGATGCCAACATGGTGTCTTACCCCGAACTGCTGCACTGGGAATGGGCACCAGCCAATGCTGCCCTGCTGAGCCAGGCGGGTGTACCGATTGCGCTGACTACCAAGGGATTAGAAAACCCGGGGCTGTTCCGCGAAGCCCTAAAAAAAGCCATGGACCACGGGCTGAGCGAGAAAGCCGCCTTGACAGCGCTGACCACGGAGCCGGCGCGCCTGGCGGGCGTTTCTGCTGAGCTTGGCACTTTAGAAGCGGGCAAACGCGCCAATTTCCTGCGCTGTTCGGGGCCCATTTGGGACAAAGAAACCACGATGCTCGAAAACTGGGTGGGCGGCGAGCGCTATGGTCTGGAATGGGCCGATGCCGCCGATTACCGCGGCACGTATTCCCTGCAACTGGGCAACCAGCGCTACGACGTTGAAATCGGTGGCAAGCTGCACAGCACCGACTTTATGGTAAAACGAGACAGTGCTGCGCTGAATACGGAAGGCATCCAGGACCGCGATCGGTTGTCATTAAGTTTCCAGGATGGGGATGCGCATTACCGCCTCAGCGGCTGGTGGATGGACGGCAAATTGTCCGGCTTGGGCCAGGACCAAAAGGGCACCTGGGCGAATTGGACCGCAACCCGAACAGCACCCTATGCACCCAAACCCGATACGGCCGCCAAAAAAGACGAGAAGTGGATCATGGACCCGGCTGCCCTTCCCCGGCCTTTTCAAGCCTTTGGCGACACCAGTGCCCCGGTGCAGGAAACCGTGCTTTTCCGCAACGCCACGGTGTGGACCAATGGCAAGGACGGTGTGCTCGAAGGTGCGGACGTGTTGATTAAAAACGGCCAAATCAGCAAGGTGGGCCGCAACATCAATGCCGGCGACGCCCGCGTGGTGGATGCTACCGGCAAACACCTGACTGCCGGCATCGTTGATGAACATTCGCACATCGCCATCAGCCGCGGAGTGAACGAAGGCACGCAGGCCAGCTCTGCCGAAGTGCGCATTGGCGACGTCATTGACCCTTCAGACATCGACATTTACCGGCAGTTGTCGGGCGGAGTGGTGGCTGCGCAGCTTTTGCACGGATCGGCCAACCCGATTGGCGGACAAAGCGCGCTGATCAAGCTGCGCTGGGGCGCTTCTGCAGAGCAGATGAAAATTGAAGGAGCCGACGGCTTCATCAAGTTTGCGCTGGGCGAAAACGTCAAACAGAGCAATTGGGGCGACCAGAACACCATTCGCTTTCCGCAATCCCGCATGGGCGTGGAACAGGTTTTTGTGGATCACTTTACCCGCGCCCGCGAGTACGGCCGTCGCAAGGCCGCCGGGGACCCCACGTTGCGGCCCGACTTAGACCTGGAAGCCCTGTTGGAGATTCTGGAGAAGAAGCGCTTCATCACCTGCCATAGCTATGTGCAGAGCGAGATCACCATGCTCATAAAGGTTGCCGAACAATTTGGTTTCCGGATCAACACCTTCACCCACATCCTGGAAGGCTACAAAGTGGCCGACAAAATGAAGGCGCACGGTGTGGGTGCCTCTACGTTCAGCGACTGGTGGGCCTACAAGTACGAAGTCATCGACGCTATTCCGCACAACGCGGCCCTTTTGCACAAAATGGGTGTGGTCACCGCCATCAATTCTGACGATGCAGAAATGGGCCGACGCTTGAACCAGGAAGCTGCCAAAGCCGTGAAATACGGCGGTGTTTCGGAAGAGGATGCGCTCAAAATGGTAACGCTCAACCCGGCTATTCTGCTGCACCTGGACAACCGCATGGGCACGGTAGAAGCGGGTAAGGAAGCCAGCATCGTGTTGTGGACCGACCACCCGCTGTCTGTGTACGCGCGGGTCGAACAAACCTGGATTGACGGCCGCCTCTACTTTAGCCTGGAAAAAGACGCGGAAGCGCGAAAAACGCTTGCCGCCGAACGCAACCGCATCATGTTGCGCATGTTGGACAAGGCCGCAGAAGGGGGCCCCACACGCGAACCTAAAGCCGAGCACGAACACAATTATCACTGCGACGATGTGGAAGACGAAGGCAACGAAGGGACGTTCTAAACGTCCACAGCCCTTGATCAAACCCACGTTAAGCCCTTCCACCCTATTATTGATTGCCCTTTCATGAATAAGTTTACCCATACCCTAGTGGTTGTCCTGCTTGCCCTGACGAGCCAGGTCGTGTACGCCCAACAAAGCCCTTCGGCCAAAGGCAGTTTTCTATTGCTCGGCGCAGTGGCTCACCTCGGCAATGGCCAAGTCATTCCAAACAGCGCCGTGGCCGTGCGCGATGGGCGATTTACGCTCGTAGCTGACGCAACAGTCATTCGCATTAACCCGGAGGAGTATGACACGGTCCTGACGGTAACGGGCCAGCACGTTTACCCCGGATTCATCGCGGCTGTTTCGGGCTTAGGCCTGATAGAAATTGGTGCCGTGCGGGCTACCAACGACGCTAACGAAGTGGGTGTCTACAATCCGCACATTCGGTCTGCCATAGCTTTTAATACGGATTCCAAAGTTTTACCTACGCTTCGCAACAACGGCATTCTGATGGCGCAGGTCATTCCCGATGGTGGAACCATCAGCGGTTTCTCGTCTGTCATGCACCTCAACGGCTGGAATTGGGAAGACGCCCTGGTGGTGGCTGATGATGCGTTGCACCTGCAATGGGAGAAGTTGCTGTCGCGCGACGGTTGGTGGGTGGAAAACGCACGCCTGGAAAGCAACGAACGGTACCAAGCCAATACTGACCAGCTTTACGCCTTCTTCCACGAAGCCCGCGCTTACGCGGAGACCCCCTCGCCCGCTCCCATCAACCTTCGGTTTGAAGCGATGAAGGGCATTTTTGACGGCAGCAAAAAAGTGTTCATCCGCTGCTATGAAGCCAAGGAGATTGCGGAAGCCGTGCGCTTTGGCGAGGCCTTTGGGTTGGACTATGTATTGGTTGATGCCGGCCAGGCCTGGCAGGTCACCGATCTTTTGAAGCAATATGATGTGCCCGTCATTTTGGAGCAAACCCAGCGCCTGCCACCTTACGGGCACAGCGACGTGGATCAGCCGTTTAAAACACCTGGGCTGTTAGCGGCCGCTGGTGTGCGTTTTGGTCTTTCGGTGGGCGCGGGATGGGATGCCTTTTGGCAGACGCGAAACCTCTCCTACCACGCCGGACAAGCCGTGCCGTTTGGACTTGACGCCGAAACTGCCGTGGCTTCCATTACCGGAAACCTCGCGGAAATTCTGGGGCTTGCGGAGCGCTGCGGAACCCTTTCGCCCGGGCTGGAGGCCACGTTTATTCTCTCCGAAGGCGATGTGCTGGACATGCGAACCAGCCGGATCACGCATGCCTGGATTCAGGGGCAGGCCGTTGATCTGGATGACCACCAGCGCGTTTTGTACCGCCGATACATGACCAAATATGGGCTGGAATAAGGGCTTTTTTGAGGCTCGGGCGAAAAGTGCGCTGCTGGCAGCTACGGTTGCGTTGTGCGCTGGCGTGAGCTCTTTGAGCGGGCAATCGCCGTCGGCGCCGGGCGCGGCGGTTGGTGCGGCGGTTGGTGCGGCGCTTGGCTCGACGCCGGGTGTAGAGCCGGGCGCGTTACCGGGTGCCGAGCTGGACGCGGCGCCGGGTGCGGCGCTTGGCTCGACGCCGGACGCGGCGCCGGGTGCGGCGCTTGGCTCGACGCCGGACGCGGCGCTTGGCTCGACGCCGGGTGCCGAGCCGGGCGCGGCTAACGTCAACTGGACCCGCGACACCCTCGCGCTCGGCTGGATGCAGGTGCTCAGCGCAGATGCCATGGAGGGCCGGGGTGCCGGTACAGCAGGGGCAGCGCGGGCCCGCGAATTCATTCGCGAAAAGTTTGCCGCCTTTGGGCTGGAGCCTATTCGTTTATCCGCCGAAGGAGTGCCGGTTTACGAAGATCCGTTTCTGTTTATCGCCGAAAAAGGGGGTGATTCACTGACTGGTGTGAACCTGATCGGCTGGCTGCCTGGGCGGGAATTTCCGGAGCAGTTTATTGCCATCACCGCGCACTATGATCACCTTGGCCTGCAAGACGGAGAGCTTTTCAACGGGGCAGACGATAACGCTTCGGGGGTAGCCGCCATGCTTTCGTTAGCGCTTCGCGCCATAGAAGAACCCACGCGCTACTCGCTGCTTTTCATCGCCTTTGATGCAGAAGAAACAGGGCTGCTGGGTGCCGAACATTGGGTAGCCAATCCTACACTGCCGCTTGACCGAATCCGGCTGAACATAAATCTTGATATGGTAGCTCGGGCAGACAAAGGCCGGATCTGGGCTTGTGGCACGCGGTTTAACAAAAGCTTGCGCGCCCCCTTGCAGGAGGCCGCAGCGGGCATGCCGCTGACCCTGCAATTTGGGCACGACGGCATATCAGGCCTCTTCCGGCAAAGCTGGATTTCGTCCAGCGACCACGAGCCCTTTCACCGGGCCGGCATTCCGTTCGTGTATTTTGGGGTTGACAACCATCCGGACTACCACAAAGCCAGCGATGATTTTGAGCGTATTGACCCGCTCGTGTTTGACCAGTCGCTGCAGTTGCTGCACCGCGCCTTGCGGGTGCTGGACGCACAACTGGAAGTTGTTTTGCCATGAGCCGCCTGGAGATTTACCCCTGGGCTTTAATAAACCCGGACACCGTTGAACAAATGTTCAGGCTCCGACAGAATGTTTTTATCAGCGAGCAACAATGCATCTACCCAGACCTGGACGGCTGGGACCCCAAAGCCTGGCACCTTTGTGCCTGGCACACCGACACGCTGGCGGCCTGTTGCCGGATTTTCCCGGCGGGGGTCTTCCCGCCGCTTCACGACTTCCAGGTGCCGGATGATGGGCTGAGTGCCCGGATCGGGCGAATTGTTACCGATAGCCGGTTTCGGCGGCAGGGCATTGCCGGGAGCTTGGTGCGCGAATCGCTGGATTTTATCCGGCGCGAAACGCTGGGCCAGCATGTGCGCATTGCGGCACAACGGCATCTTTCGGCCTATTACGCGGGCTTTGGTTTCCGCGAAATCGGCGAGCCCTACGTGGAAGACGGCATTCCGCACACGGATATGCTGCTGATCCTTTCGGGGGAATAGCCTCCGTACACCGCGCAACTCCCGCACTTAATTGCGAATTTTGCAGCCCGCAGCGCAGACCATGACCAAATCCAAACTGGAAAAGTTCTCCGAACTGGAGGAACTGCCCAACGTCTACCAAAACTGGAGCTACCTGGAGCCTCGCCTTTTTGCCGCCGGTCGCCGGGAAGTAGACCTTCGCGGCCAGTGGAACGGGGGCCATTTCGCCCGGAAACAACCCATCACGCTGGAACTTGCCTGCGGGCGCGGCGAGTACACGGTCGGGCTGGCGCGGCGCTATCCGGATCGCAATTTTATCGGGGTGGACATCAAAGGCAACCGCGTTTGGTCAGGAGCCAGCCAGGCTGTAGAAGAAAGCCTGGACAACGCCGCCTTTTTGCGCACCGACATCACCATTCTGGATCGCTTTTTGGGCCTTGGCGAGGTGTCTGAAATCTGGATCACGTTTCCAGACCCCTATTTGCGGGAGGGCAAACGGGGCAAGCGCCTGACCTCGCCCCGCTTTCTGGCGCTCTACCGCCGGGTGGGCGCGGCGGGCTTGCCGGTGCACCTGAAAACCGATTCCACCGAGTTGTATGAATACAGCCTGGAAAGTGTCCGCGATTTTGGGGCTCACATTGAGTGCGCCGTAGACAATATTGACGCAGGAGTTTTGCCGGTGGAGGAATTGGAGATTCCCACCTACTACGAGCGCATGCACCGCGACCTGGGCAAAACCATAAAATACCTTAGGTTTAGGTTGTAAGGGAGAAGGCGGAAATTGACTTTTGTGGGTTCATAGCAGGGTGGACTTCGAGGAAGTTCCGCTATATTGCCAACTGCTTGGCACCAATTTGGGAGTAACTTGGCACTTATAGGCCGTTCAAAATTGGTGTGATTCTTGCTTCAATTTTTTGTTTGGGCCCCCTTTAACGCATAAACCTCTCTACCATGGATCGTCGGAATTTTGTGCTAAAAACGGGCGCTGCCGTGCTCGGATTAACCGCCGCACCCGGTCTGGTCAGCGGCAGATCGGCTGACTCCGGGGCTGGCTCAGCGGCCAGCTCAGTGCAGTCACACGGCCATTTTGAGTTGCCTAAACTCGGCTTTGCTTACAACGCGCTGGAGCCAAACCTGGATGCGCAAACCATGGAGATTCACTACTCCAAGCACCATGCAGCCTACGTGACCAACCTGAACAATGCGCTACACGATCATCCGATGGGGGCACTGGGCTTGAACGATATCCTTAAGAACCTGACGCTCGAGCCCGCCAATACAGCGATTCAGAACAACGCCGGAGGCCATTTCAACCACAGCCTTTTCTGGCAAATCCTGGCGCCGGGAGGCGCCAAACGACCCGCAGGAGCTGTAGCAGAGGCCATCAATGCCCAATTCGGGTCCTATGAGGAGTTTGCCAACCAGTTTGGCACGGCGGCAACCAAAGTGTTCGGATCGGGATGGGTCTGGTTGAGCCTGGACGCCGAAAGCAAAGTGTTCATCAGCACCACAGCCAACCAGGACAACCCGGTCATGGCCAAGATTGTCGAAAAACCAGGCCGTCCAATTTTGGGCCTTGATGTCTGGGAGCACGCCTATTACCTCAAGTTCCAGAATCGCCGCAAGGAGTACATTGACGCGTTCATGAACCTGATCAACTGGGACAGCGTGGCCGCTAACATGGTCAACTGGCGCTAAGGCCGCGCGGGCTGGACCGGCCAGGCTTCCAGGGTTTCCATTACACGGTCCAAGGCATCGTAAAGTTTGAGACCCGTTTGCAATTCCGCGCCTCCGCGCAGGTGCAGCCCGGCTGCCGGATAGTTGCCCAGCCAACCCTGTATGCCTTCGGTTTCTGTTAATCCTTCAAGCCAGATCGGTGCCCTTTCTGCCAGGCGGCGCAGGATCTTCTCGGGTTCGCGAAGGTTTTGTGGATCCAAAAGCAGCCCTTCGACCGAATCAGGAAGACCCGCCAGTTCGATGTCGCTTTCCAGCCCGCTGATCCGCACAAAGAGGGGCAAGTGCCTCATTTCGGGCGAAAGGACGATGCGGTCAATGGGCATCTCCAGTGCTTCAAGCCCAACAAAACTGGCTATACCCGCCACGTTGTCGGCGTCCTGGTTGCCAAATTCGCCGAGGTATCGCGGGCCGTGCAGCCAGCCTTTGATCTCCAGGGCCTTTTCGGGGCTAATGTAGTCCGGCGACTCGGGATCAAAACAGAACCCGATCCACGTAGCCCCCCAGGCGGAGAAGTAGCGCGCGTCGGTAAGGTTGGTGATGGAACTGGCTTTAAAGGGGAACATGGGATGCTGTGTGGCGAAAACTTCTGCTTACTTCGCAGGGGTCTTGGGGCCCCAAGGGCTGCTGCAAAGTTCTCGATAATGGCGGATTCCTCCTTCTTTGACGATGTTTTTGCCGTGGTCAGGCTCATTCCGAAGGGCCGCGTGACCAGTTACGGCGCTATTGCCCGCTATTTGGGCACGGGCAAGTCCGCGCGCCTGGTAGGTTGGGCGATGAACGCGAGCCATTCCACCGATCCTGGCATCCCCGCCCACCGCGTGCTGAACCGCAACGGCATGCTGACGGGCAAACACCATTTCGGAACGCCCGAGACCATGCAAAGGCTTTTAGAAGCTGAAGGAATAGCGGTGCAGAATGACCAGGTGCGGGATTTTAAGGCGCGCTACTGGGATCCGAACGAGGAGTTGCAGCTGTAAAAAACGACTCAAAATTCATTCAAAAGGTTACGACTCTCTCCTATAAAGGGCCAACTCTCTGCCGGCTCCTTC
>CAYSDI010000093.1:0-13911 GCA_964429745.1 uncultured Chitinophagales bacterium
TGGCGCCTGCAGCCGCACCCGAAGAAGCGCCTGCAGCCGCACCCGAAGAAGCGCCCGATTCCGCACCCGATTCCGCACCCGATTCAGCC
This sequence comes from uncultured Chitinophagales bacterium, assembly GCA_964429745.1. Taxonomy (GTDB): domain Bacteria; phylum Bacteroidota; class Bacteroidia; order Chitinophagales; family BACL12; genus WGOA01. The sequence goes on from CAYSDI010000093.1 coordinate 90, forward strand.
CCTGAAGCAACCGGCTTGTCCTCTGTCGGTTTTGGATTTTGCACAGCGGCCGCTGTAGTTTCGGAATCCTTTCCCCCGGAATTTGCTGGGGCCTCTGCATCAGTGTCAATCCTGGCCACCAGATCGCCGATTTTCAAGTCCTGCCCTTCTTCGGCTACAAACGTAATCTTTCCCGCTTTCTCCGCTGGAAACTCCAGCGTGGCTTTGTCGGATTCAAACTCGCAAATGGACTGGTCCATGCGCACGTAATCGCCGTCGGCCACCAGCCATTGGCTGAGGGTGACTTCGTTGATGGATTCGCCGATTACCGGCACTCGGGCTTCGAGGATCATACCAGGGTAAGGTTGCAGAGGTCAGGGATAAATCGCGGGCAGTTCATCGGGGGAATCAGATGCGTTCAAACTGGAACCGACCATTCCGCGTTGCGGGACAGGAGTTCGCTGTGCAGGAATTGGTTATTAATCATAGCGCAAAGTTCAGCTAAATGCCTGGTCTACCAGCGATTGTTGTTCCATTTGGTGAACTTTCATGTAACCTGTTGCAGGGCTTGCGCTGGCTTTGCGGTAAATCGGGTCCCATTCCATATCAGGATAGCGGGCCAACATGTAAGACCAGGCACCCATGTTGGCGGGCTCCTCCTGCACCCAATGCGTCATAGCATTCGGGTATCGGTCCAGTACTGCTTCAATCTCGGTAATGGGCAGCGGATACAATTGTTCCAGCCGCACAATAGCAATGTCTTTGCGTTCGGTTTTGCGCTGGCGTTCCAACAAATCGTAATAAATTTTTCCGGAACAAAACAGAATCTTGGACACCTTGTTGCCATTCTTGCCTACGTAGTCATCGTCCATCAGCGGCTGAAAGACACCTTTGGTAAATTCCTCTACCGATGACCGGCACAACGGATGGCGCAGCAGCGATTTTGGGGACATAATCACCAGTGGTTTGCGGAAACTCCAATGCAGTTGCCTGCGCAGCAGGTGGAAAAAGTTGGCTGGAGTAGTCACGTTGGCAACCACCATGTTGTATTCGGCGCAGCCTTGCAGAAAACGCTCCAGACGCGCACTGCTGTGCTCCGGTCCCTGGCCTTCATAGCCGTGGGGCAACAAAAGCGTCAGGCCGCTCATGCGCTGCCACTTGCTCTGTGCCGAAGAAATGAATTGGTCCAGGATGGTTTGCGCTCCGTTGACAAAATCACCAAACTGCGCTTCCCAGAGGGTTAGCGTATCCGGGCTGGCCAGGCTGTAGCCAAACTCAAAGCCCAGTACACCGAACTCACTGAGCAGCGAATTGTAGATGCGAAATTTTCCCTGCTTGGGATCCAGATCGTCCAGGCGGTTGTATTCTTTGCTGTTTTCCTCGTCATAAAGGGTGGCGTGGCGATGGCTGAACGTGCCGCGTTTGCAATCCTGGCCGCTCATGCGCACATCGTGTCCTTCAACCAGCAGCGTACCGTAGGCCAGCAATTCGGCCAGGGCCCAGTCGGCTTGTTTTTCGGTGGAAAAGAGCTGCTGGGTGCTCTGCAACATTTTGCGAACCTTCGGCAGCACGTGCAGCCCCTCGGGAATGTGGTGGATGCCTTCAAAGACCTTGTCTAACTGCGCTTTGCTGACCGCGGTTTTGGGCTGCGTTTCAAAATCGGCAGCGGTATTGCCTTTGCCCAGCTTTTTCCAGGCCAACTCCGCCCCTTGGTATTCGTAGGCCAGCGGCTTCTGTTTGACCTGATCCAGCCGGGCCTGCAGCGTGTTCCAGAAATCGGTTTGCATCGACTCCGCGAGCTTGCGGTCAGCGATTGCGCCGGTTTGCATCAGGTGTTCAATGTAGCGGTCGCGAGGGTTTGCGTGCTTTTCAATCAGGTTGTACAGGCCCGGTTGAGTAAACTTGGGGTCGTCGCCTTCGTTGTGGCCGTGTTTGCGGTAGCAAACCATGTCAACGAACACATTTTTGCGGAATTTTTGCCGAAAAGCCACCGCCATTTCCACGGCGTAGATCACCGCTTCGGCATCGTCGCCGTTCACATGGATGACCGGGGTATGCACGATCCGCGCAACACTGGTGCAATAATCGGACGAACGGGCATCGTCAAAGTTGGTGGTAAACCCAATTTGGTTGTTGATGACAAAGTGAATGCTTCCACCGTTTTGGTAACCGGCCAATTGGCTCATCTGCACCACTTCGTACACCACACCCTGGCCGGCAACGGCGGCGTCGCCATGGATGACAACGGGCAGGACGCGGCTGCGATCCTCGCCGTAGAGCAGGTCGCCCTTCGCCCGACAAAAACCCTGCATGACCGGTGCCACCGCCTCAAGATGCGAGGGGTTGGGACTGAGCTTGAGGTGCACCGTTTTACCCGTTGGGGTGGTTACCTGCGACGAATAGCCGAGGTGGTATTTGACGTCGCCGTCGCCCATGCTCATGTCGGGTACGGAGATGCCTTCAAACTCACTGAACACTTGTTCATAGGTCTTGCCCATGATGTTGACCAGCATGTTCAACCGCCCGCGGTGCGCCATGCCGAACACCACTTCTTCCACGCCAACTTCTGCGGCTTCATTAATGATGGCGTCGAGTGCGGCCACGGTGGTTTCGCCCCCTTCGAGTGAAAAGCGCTTCTGGCCGATGTATTTTTTGCCCAAAAACTCCTCAAAAACAACTGTGTCGTTCAATTTCCGGAGGATGCGCTGCTTCTTTTCAAAGGGCATTTGAATGGTGCGCGAGCCGCCTTCAATTCGATCGCGTATCCATTTTTTCTCTTCCGGGCTCTGGATGTATTCAAACTCGAAACCCAGGGTATGGCAATAGATGTCCTGCAAAAAGGCAATGATTTCGCGCAGGGTGCTGCGTCCAAGGCCCAATTCTGCCGCTGCCTGAAAAGGTTGGTCCAAGTCCGCCTCGGTCAAATCAAAGTCGGCCAGGTCCAGGTGCGCCTTTCGGTCGCGCCGGGGGCGAATGGGGTTGGTCTTGCTCAGCAGGTGCCCTTTGGACCGATAGGCCCAGATGAGCTGCAAAACCTTGAGTTCCTTGGGGGAAAAGGCCTCCGAACCCGGTGCGGCCTTGCCGTCTGGTGCAACAGGCACATCAAAATTGGCCAGGGCAAATTCGAATCCTTCAAAGAACTTTTTCCATTCCCCGTTTATAGAAACCGGGTCTTTCTTGAAATCGCGGTAAAGAGATTCGATGTACGCCGGATCGGCGTTGGCAATGTAGGAAAATGGGTCCATGAAAGTTCCCGCAGCTTTGGGGAGGCGTTTAGGGTCAAAGTTAGCGACCAAGGGCCATTTAGACGGGTGTAGCGGGGCGCTTCCAGCAGCAAAATGTGCCTTTCCGGAGCGATTTTACCCGGAATTTTGTGCTGGAACATCAAAATGCCCTATCTTTGCCGTCCCAACGCCTGGAAATTTGCTCCAGGGCTTGGGTAGCTGCGTATCCCATTGCGTATCTATAAAGGGTTAATTCCGCTTCTGACACCGCATACGTCCAACGTTATCAGTAGGTTATGGCACATCACGCATCCGCAAAGAAACGCATTCGCCAGACGGCCGTTCGCCGCTTGAGAAACCGCTATTACGGCAAAACCACCCGCAACGCTTTGCGGGTGATTCGGACTGCCCCCACCAAAAAGGAGGCCCAAGAGCGTGCCTCTTCGGTCATTTCCATGATCGACCGCCTCGCCAAGCGCGGGGTCATCCACAAAAACAAAGCGAGCAACCTCAAATCCGGTATTGCGCGGCATTTGAATGCCATGCAGGCCTGAGGTATTCGTTCTTTGGTGTCTTGAAAATAAAAAGCGATAGAAAGCGATCTTAACTCGCGGAATGCTGCCCTGATGCAGTTCATTCAAATGCATAAAAGCCGCCCTTTTGGGGCGGCTTTTGCTTTTTTATCCACATGCCCTTGTACCGAAAGGCGATTTTAAGGTAAGACGGGCTGCTGCTGCCATCTTCGCCGTTATGGAAGAAGGATTAGCCATTCGGAGTTGGGCGGAAGAGGATCGTCCCCGGGAGAAGTTATTGTTAAAAGGCCGTCATGAGTTGACCAATGCCGAATTGCTGGCCATTTTGATCGGCTCAGGCAACCGGCAGCACAATGCGGTGGATCTGGCGCGCGTCATCCTGGCCGACCTGGAAAACGATTTGGGTCGCCTGGCCCGGCTTGGACCGGCCGACCTGGCCAAGCACCGCGGCATCGGCGAGGCAAAAGCGGTCAAGATTGTGGCGGCGCTGGAACTGGCGCGCCGGCGGGTTTCCAGCCGCGCCGAAGAGAAGGCGCAGGTGCGTTGCAGCAAAGACCTTGACGCTCAAATTCGCGATGTGCTCGCAGACCGCGACCGCGAAGAGTTTTGGGTATTGTACCTGAACCGCGCCAACCGCATGATCCACCGGGAGCGCATTAGCGTCGGGGGAGTGAGTGGCACCGTGGTGGATGTAAAACTTATTTTTAAAGGAGCGCTGGAGCGGCTGGCCTCATCGTTGGCACTTTGCCACAATCATCCTTCGGGCAACCTAAAACCGAGCGAAGCGGACATAAGCCTGACGCGCAAAGTGATCAAGGCGGGCAGGGTGATGGATGTAGCGGTGTTGGATCACCTTATCATCACCGATAGCGGCTATTTCAGCTTTGCCGATGAGGGGTTGCTAGAGGGGTGATTGCCGTTCGTAAAAACGGACGTTATGCCGCTTATCGAACTACCTGCAACTGGGTGAACTGACGCCCCTGCGCGTTGGACAGGCTTACAAAATAGGCTCCGGTCGAGAGGTCTTTGACCGCGATGGGCAGGGTATGGCGGCCTGCAGCGTAATCGGCAGCACCCAGCAGCCGAATGACCCGCCCAGTGGCATCCATCAATTCAAGGCGCAAGGAGGTAGTGGCTTCGAGGTCAAAGTACAGGAGGCTGCTCTCTGCTGCCGGATTGGGGTAAAGCCCAAAGCGGGTGGTGAGTTGAGGACTTTCAAGACCCACCACTTCGGCGCGGAAAAAGCTGCCTTGCAGAATGGCTTTGGTGGAATTGTCCTGCACAAAAGCGACGACCGCTAATTCTTCGGGATTTACCAGCCCCAAAGGCAGGGGCCAGGTGAGGCTTATCGTTTGGGAAGCCCCTTGGTTAAGGGCAGTAACCGCTGTGCCGAAAGCATCCGGGAGCATTTGACGGACCACTTGGTGGAATTCGTTTTCTGAATTGCCGTTCGGGTCGGAGTTGGGTCCGGGGACATATTCTTCTACAACCACTACATGTGCCGAAACATCGCTGCCCCAATAGGGAGCAAGGCTGGTCAGGTCCACGGTTATGCGGAGTTCTCCGCTGCCGTCCACCGATGCACTGCCCTCTAGTTCAAAAAGGGAGGGGTAATCCGCCCGGTTGCTGATCAGGCCGGTATTCACGTTGCTCAACCCATCAACATCTTGCCCGTCTATCCAGACCCAGGGTGAAAAAACATTGTTGTAGTAAGATACCCGCTCTTGCGACCCTACCGAATAGGCCTGATAAAAAGGATCCGTGCTAGAGGGCCACCATACATGGTAAGAGAGGTAGGTGGCGATGGTGCTGTTTGCCTGCATGGAGGAAACAAATGCTGGATTCTGGCTCCCGCTTGGACCGCTGTTGCTGCTGGTAAAATGTTCAAAGACCACGGTGCGGTCTGTGGTTTGCTCCGAACTCACGATGTAGATGCCTTTAGAGAGCCGATCGTTGGCAGGAGCCTGATCAATGCTGTCGTTTAAGCTGCTGGCCCAAACATTCACGGTTTGTATGCTGGAGCTGGCTGTGCTGTTCCAGTTCACATTGTGCGCAAAGTTGTAAGTTTCTAACGGGGCAATGTTCAGTCCGCTGATGTTCTGAGAAACAGTATCGCTTGTGTTGATGCGATAATTTAGCGTAAGATTTGTTATGGTTTGGCCACCCAGGTTTACAAGTGATCCACTGATCGGACGAGAACCTTCCAGTTCATAAGGGTTGGGAAGGTCGATTGCGGTTACGGAAGCATCGTAGGCAACCGGCTCGATGATTCGGACGTTGTCTACGCCCAAACCGTATAACCAACCGCCGCCATCGTTGTACATAAAGCATAAAGTAACGGATGGCTGGTCTGCGTAGGCACTGAGATCAACAGTTTCCGTGACCCAGTCAGGAGAGCCGCTGAGTTCGCGAAGGGTGGTCCAGGAGGTGCCGCCGTCAAGCGATACTTGAATAGCCGCACTTTCTGTATAGACATAGGTGCCTTTAATAAAGAAAATATCAGCCTGCAAACGGAGGGACGAATAGCTGGTCATGTCCAAACTGGGCATAATTAGACGGTCAGCGCTTTTATTGCTGCAACTGTCTGAAGTGGCATCCCAACAGCCCTCTTTATCGTCATTGGTGGCGGCAAAAAAGGAATGCAGCGGAATGGGGAAAAATTCGGAGCTCAACCCAATGGATGAACCCCACTGGTACCCGTTGCTGGTAGAATCAGCGGTACTTTGAGACCACGAAAAAGGGATGATTGATTCAAAATCGACGTTAAAAAGGGTGGTCTGCGCAGAAAGCACGCCGGGAGTCAACCCAAGCACCAGGGTGAACGGAGTAAGCGCGCATTGGAGCAAGCGGCGCAAACCAACAAGGGAGAGGGTACCAGTCATAGGAGGGAAGGCTAAAAACTGTTCAAACTATAAAAATAGCGCACACGCGCAAGAATGTAGCGTATGGGCTTGAGCAATGTTGATTAAACCGGGAAACATCCGTCCTGCATGGATGTTTCCCCAAACTTGAGGATCCCCTTGGAAACCGGGTTCTTTGCATCCGCTTGCCCACGCTGCGGCTGCTCAGCACCGTCTTGGCAACCCTTGGAAACCGGGTTCTTTGCATCCGCTTGCCCACAGCCATGAATCGCCGTCGCGCTTACCTCGAACTCCACATTGCCGTTCTGCTCTTTGGCTTTACAGCTATCCTGGGCAGGCTGATTACGTTAGAAGAAATCGCGTTGGTTTGGTACCGCATGGGCCTGGCCACGCTAAGCCTTTTGCTGCTTCCCGGGGTATTGCGCAGCGTGCGGAACCTTTCGCCCGGAGAGTGGAAAAGATTGAGCGGCATTGGCGTGTTGGTTGCGCTGCATTGGGTCACGTTTTTTGGGTCAATTAAAGCGTCAAGCGTTTCGGTAACGCTTAGCTGCATGGGCACAATGGCGCTCTTTACGGCTTTTTTGGAGCCCATCTTCTTGCGTCGGGCCTTTCGCGCAGAGGAATTCGCGTTGGGCTTGTTCATCGTTCCGGGCATTTTTCTCATCAGCCGATTTACGGAGCATTCTCAAATTGGCATAGTGCTCGGTATCATCTCCGCCGCCTTGGCCGCGATTTTTGCTATTTTGAACAAGCGGGCTATGGAAAAGCACCAGGCGTTTACGATTACCCTGGTAGAGCTCGGTTCCGGCTGGGCTTTTCTATCCGTTTTATTGCCGTTGTGGATGTTTTGGAATCCGGGAACGGCTTGGTTGCCCGAGCCGATGGATTGGCTGTGGCTCTTTATGCTTGCGCTGGTCTGCACCACATTGGCCTATGTGCTGGCGCTGCGGGCATTGGGGCCCTTGTCGGCCTTTATCAACAGCCTGACCATCAACCTTGAACCTGTGTACGGCATCCTGCTGGCTATGCTCATCTTTCAGGAACACAAAGACTTGAGCCCAGGTTTTTATGTAGGTGCAGCCATGGTGTTGTTGGCGGTTTTTCTTCATCCCTGGTTGTCGGGCTACATGGATAAGACGCGGGGCATACGTCCCTTTTCGCAGTAGAACGCGATGGGTATTTGCCATTGCGGATGAAATCGGCTATACTTGATTACCCATCCCGCTGGTCAAGCTGTCTTTTCATGCTATTTTGATGGGTTCTTTTTATTGCTGATGGTTCTTTGCCCGAAACTATGACGACCTCGGATTCAAGGCCCGAAACCGGCGCGGAACCGGATTTTTTCCAGCAACTGGATCAACCGGCCGTGATCCTGCAGTCGGATGCCACGCTTTTTCGGGCCAATACGGCATTTGAACGACATTTTGGAGCGTGGAGTGTGGGTATGCTCTTTGCCCATGGCATCGACGAGCAGGGTCAGGAAGCCTTGCTTCGCACCATTGTCAGCCTCCGCGATGCCCCAGCCTCCTTTATTCACGCCTTTCATCCGGCAGGCCTGCCAGCCCGGCGATGGTCCTGGCAACTCTGGCGCGAAGCCGATTGGATCTACGGTCGCGCGCGCCCTGCTGGTCAAATGCCCGACGCCGGGCTTATGTTCCAGGCATTGTTTAGCAGCCCGGCCATTGGAATCGCGATCCTGGATGAACACGGCCAATTGGTCGAGGTCAATGAATCGTTCTCTGAGTTGCTGGGTTGTGCCCGCGAAGAGTTGCTGCACACCCGGGGCATGGATTGGGTTCACCGCCCGGATCGGAAAGCGATGAGTGAAAACGGGGAGCTGCTCAAAAGCGGCAAACTCTCGCGCTACCGCCTGACCGTCCGGCTCAAAAAGCGCAACAGCCGCTTGGTTTGGGTCATGCTCACCGTTAACCCCATTCAGCGTATCACAGGGGAGCGCCTCTTTTTAGCCACCACCGAGAACATTGACCAGCGCGTTAAAGCGGAGCGAAAATTGGTGCAGCGCGCCGAGGAACTGGTCCGTTCCAACAAGGACCTGGAGCAGTTTGCCTACATGGCCTCGCACGACCTGCAGCAGCCCCTTCGAACTATTTCCAACTTTGTTCAACTCCTGGACCGCAAATATGCCGGCCAACTGGATGAAGAAGCCCGCGAGTTTATTCGCTACGCGGTGGAAGGGTCTACGCGCATGCAGCGAATGATCCGCGATCTGCTTGCCTATTCGCGGGTGCAGCGTTTAGATTTAGAAATGGAGTATGTAGACTTCAACGATGTGATTGAAGAGGTCAACATTAATTTGCAAGAGGTAGCGCAGGCCAGCACTGCCAATGTGTTGTCGGAGTACCTTCCGGCCCTGAGGGCGAGTCGTCGTCAGATGGTGCAGCTCTTTCAGAACCTGATTGAGAACGCCATCAAGTTCAGCCGCAGCGAGCAGCGGCCGGAAGTCATCATTTCTGCCGATGATGAAGAATCCCGGGTTCGATTTTCTGTGCGCGACAACGGTATCGGCATTGCCGAGGAACACCGCGACCGAATTTTTGCGTTGTTTCAGCGCTTGCACGAGCAGGAATCGGTAGAGGGCACCGGAATTGGCCTGGCTATTTGCCAAAAGATCGTGGAAAACCACGGCGGCAAAATCTGGGTGGAGTCCGAGCCTGGAAAAGGCAGCGTATTTTATTTTACGGTGCGCAAGGCTGGGGCGAAGGTGTAGCCGCAAAAAAAGCGGAGCGCACGGCCGTTCAGAAATTGTTTGGGCAATCCAGCTTTCGGTCTTTTCTGCGGCCCACATACACCAGGCTGAGCTCTACCGCCCCGTATCCGCTGCTGGCCGGGGTTAAGCCTGACGCGTTCAGGTCGTAGCTGAGAATGACTTGCACATCATTGAGCCGGGCACCGGCGTTGACGATGACAGCGTCGCCGTAGCGGTACCAAAGACCGCCGATGATTTGGTTGCCGTCTGCGGTGTAGTCCAGGCCCCAGGAAAAGTTGGCACCACCCGTGATCTGCCGGGCATTTTGTTCGGTGCTGAACTGGACCCTGGGCAAAACAGCCGTGGTGCCGCGCAAACCGAAACGCCCACCCACCGCAAGAACCGGCCTCAAACCCAGCGGCTGCTGCGCATCCAAAAAGCTGATTCGAGGTTGATTCAGGTGGTGCAACGATGCATCAATGTACAAGTAATCGTTCAGACTGGTTCGGGTAAACAAGCTCAAACCAGCCTGGAGGTCCAGGTAACCCTCGCGAAGTCCCGAGAAGCTTTCGCCATTGGGCAAGGTGGGATCAAAGCCCGTTTCGGTCCACTGGTTATTAAAAACCAGGCGGTTGACATCCACCCGTTTGCTGCCCAGCGCGCTGCCAAAACCAGCAGACAACATGGTTTTGCCTCCGCGGGATAACTGCTGGTGGAACGCGGCTTGAAAACCCACTTCAGTGGTGCGCAACCTGCCATCACCTGCCTGATCACCAGTGGCCACCACCCCCAGCCCAAAATGGCTGGCCCCTTTGCGCGGATTGACCGGAAAGGTCATGTCAGTAAAAACCGAAAGGGTCTGAAAGGCAGCGGGCACTGTGCGCCACTGATCGCGGTAGGCGGCACCGATGCGGTAAAAACCGTCAAAGCGACCCGTGGCTGCCGGGTGAAAAACCGGAGCCAGCGCGTATTCCTGAGAGGAATGCAAATCCTGCGATAACACAACAAATGTTGTGCATAACATAAATAATGTTATGGATAAGGTTTTCATCGCAGCAGTGTTACGTTGCCTTGGCGCTCTTCCACGCGGTTGTTCGCAAATCGGACCCGCAGGGTGTAGGCGTAAGCATCCATTTCCTGCGGTTTGCCGCGAAAGGTGCCGTCCCAGCCGTCGAACAAGTCATCGCTTTCGTAGACCATTTCCCCCCAACGGTTAAAAATTCGCAACTGAAAGTCTTCTGCCCCAAAACCCCGCACCAAAAAGCGATCGTTGTTACCATCGCCATTTGGAGTAAACGCGCTGGGCACATCAATCAGGCCGTCAAATTCTATTTCAATCATGCGGCAGTACTGGTCTTCACAACCAAAGCTGTTCCGGGCCGTCAGGCATACCTCAAAACTGCCTGCTGCGGCAAAAATGTGCACTGCATTGACCGCAGCGGTGTTGGTTCCATCGCTGAATTCCCACAAATAACTGGTGGCGAACTCACTGAGGTTATTGAAGGTGACCGGCGTATTAAGGATAGCCGCGAAGGGCTCGTCTGCAAAAAAAGCGATGGGGTCAAGAGGCACGTCCACGTCTGTGCTCACCGTTTCGGAGGCCCCGCAATTTTCTGTAGTCAGGGTTACGGTGTAGGTGCCTGAAGCGCTGTAAACATGGCTGGGGTTCAGTCCTGTGCCGGTGCTTCCATCGCCGAAATCCCAGGTGTAGAACTCCGCATCCGGATAGTCGTTGGTAAAATCTGCGGTAACGGGCACACAACCGGTGTAATCAACTGCAAACCCCGAGCTGAACCCTGCGGCATAAGACAGAACAAAAGTTGTGGTATCCAGTTGGTTGCAACTCAGCGAATCGCGGACAATCAATTGCACCGTGTAAGTTCCAGGCGTGGTATAAACATGGGTAAAGGTGCCTGGATCAGTCAGCACAGTGCCATCGCCCAAAATCCAGGTGTACTGAGTACTGCTGCCCAAGGTCTGGCTGCTGTCAGCGAAAGTGGCCCAAAGGGTATCGCAGTTGGTGAACTCCGTCACGGAAAAAGCTGCGATGATGCTATCTAATCCGGCGATAATTGTCAGGTAGGACGTGTCGGCAAGGTTGCAACTGTTGGTATCCGAGGCAATCAATTGCACGGTGTAAATGCCCACATCCACAAAGGTGTGCGTAGGCTCAAAAGCGGTGGACGTCTCGCCGTCGCCGAAGATCCAGAGGTAGTCCACAGCCCCGATGCTGGTGTTGTCGAAATTGACGGTAAACGGAGCACAACCGATCAGGTCAGGCTCTGCATCGGAAATGGCCAAAACGCCGGTTAAGTCAAAGCGGAACTTGAGTGTTCCCAGGTTGCAATTGGTGCTGGCATTGGTTTCTGACCAGGCTCCCGGCGTTGTGGGGAAAGCATCCAGGCCCCCGCAACCCGCGCACACAGCCTGGTAAATAACCCCCTGCTCGTCGAATCGGCTGGTGCCGCCGTCCACATGCTCGCGCGACACAACGCCGGATACCACCCCTCCACCAAAATAAGAGGCGTACAACAGGCTGATCCCGTTTTTGGCCAAGACAAAAAAGTAGAAGTCGCTGCCGTCGGTGGTGGTCTGAAAAGCATCGGCACTTAAAGGCAGGCCCGTCATGCTGCCCACTGACGGATTAAAGCCGGTGTTCACCAGGCCGCCCCAACCGCTGACGTACACATGTTCGCAGACATCCACCAGCAAGGCCGTGGGCGAAATGTTGACGGCGCTGGAGCCGGTGCCGAACACGGTGGAATAGACTGTTGCACTCAGCAGCGGATTGAGCTTGTGAATAAACTGCGAGCTGCCCGGATTGGAGTACACGCCGGCAGAAACCGGATAAGCCCCGCGGCTCTGACCCATCACATACACTTCGCCGTCGTCATCGCGATCCACAAAGTAAGCCTGGTCGTATGCGGTAGTGCCCAGGTAGGTTCCAGCCAGCGATGTGCTGGCCGTGCCGTCAAAGCGCATGACCCAGCCATCGGCCACGCCCCCCCGAAAAGTAGGGTGCAGTGAACCAGCCGTCGTGGGAAAATTGGTGCTTTTGGTGCCGCCACAAGCCAGCAACTCGCCGCTTGCCTCGTGAATCTTGACTGAATAGGCCCCATCAGCCAGCGTTCCGCCGATGTAGGTAGACCAGAGCAAACTGCCCAGGTCTGGATTCAGGTGAAACAGCACCCCATCCTGATTGCCCGAAAGTGCGGTTTGAAAAGCCCCGGTACTGGTGGGAAAATTGGAGGAATAGGTGGACGAAGCCACGATCGGCCCCCCGTCCGGACCCAGAATGATCTCGCCGCGGGCGTGGTCGCCGTAGTTGTAGTGCAGGTCTGCGGCAACATTCAGCCCATCGTTTCCGGTGCCCCCGATAAACGTGCTGGCCACCAGTGTGCTGCCATCAGCCGAGATTCGCGATACGTAAATGTCGGAACCCCCTGTAAAGTCCACGGAGGTGGCCGAAACAAAGGCCCCGCCGTTAAAAGACGGATCGTAGCAACCCGCTGTCGTGGGAAAATTAGACGATCCGGTGCTGCCGTACACGAACAATTCCCCGGAAGCATTGACAATCAGGCTCTGCGGAAACTCATTGGCGCTGCCGCCCAGGTAGCTGGACCAAATCTGCGCACCGCCATCAGGGCTGTACTTGGTCAGGGCGATGTCGCAGCCCAGGAAACCGCCGCCACCGCCATAGGTGGTTTGGAACGCGCCCAGCGTAACAGGATACCCGATGCCGAACGCGATGCCCCCCCCGTAGAGGTGGCCATCGGCGTCGTAGGTGGCCGTGTAGCCCCAATTGTCGCTGGTGGACCCCGAAAATGTGGCGAACACCAACACCGGGTCAATGATTAGCGCATAGCGGGTGTCGTAGCGCTCGGGAAAGGCAAACCCCACGCCGCCGCCGCGGGCTTCAAACGCGCAGGGCACCGGAACGTGGCGTCCGTTGATGTCCTGATAGGCCACGGGCTCGGCTTCTTCCAGCACGCCGTTACTGTGCCGTAGCAACAGCCGACCGTCGTGCAAGGTGGCCGAAACCAACCCTTCGTAGGTCATCAGGATGCGGTCGGGTCGTGCGCCCGGCTTGACGACAAAGTCGTACTTGAGCGCGCCGTCGCTGGCGTAGAGCAGCAGGTCGGTGCCGGGGTAGAGCCCGGGCATGCGCAGGGCGCTGTATTCGGGTACATGGCCCTTCCACCGCGAAGGATCATTGCCGAAAAAATAGTTGCGGTAATGCGCCTCAGGGGCCGCAGATGGTTCTGGCCGGAGGGGGGCCGCGCCGCTGAAGCGGGTGCGGAACGCATGCCCGGCCACGCGGAAGCCGCCGGGGGGTGGAGGCACGCCGCTTTTCTTGCTTTCTTCTACAGCCTCCAGGTCTTCACCATTCAAAAAGGACCAGGTCAGCCCGTCAGGCTCCACAAAAAGGGCACCATCAGGCAGGTCTGCGCGAAATTGGAAAGGGGCTGTCCACTGGCCTAGATTGGCCACAAAGCGCGGGCCCGGGGGGGAGGGGGC
>CAYSDI010000094.1:0-5123 GCA_964429745.1 uncultured Chitinophagales bacterium
ACCCCGAACCCCGAACCCCAGACTCCGGATCCCGGATCCCGAAACCCGGACCCCGAAACCCGGACCCCGAAACCCGGATCCCGGACCCCGGACCAGCTTTAGGGTACCTTTTTTCAACTCGCAACCCCCGCCACCGGACCATCCGCGAAAAGCGGGAAAGCTGTAGCCAGTTCTTTGACTTTTTTGCCAATCTGCACCGGGAGCGCTGTGTTTTCTGCATCACTGAGCAACTGGTCCATCCATTCGGCAATCTGGATCATGTGGGCTTCGGTCATGCCGCGCGTGGTCAGGGCGGCAGTACCCACGCGGATGCCGGAGGTAATGAACGGAGAGCGATCGTCAAAGGGCACCATGTTCTTGTTCACGGTGATGTGCGCTTCGCCTAATACACGCTCGGCTTTTTTGCCGCTAACGTCCTCTTTGTTGCGCAGGTCAATGAGCATCAGGTGGTTGTCGGTTCCGCCTGAAATGATGTGGTATCCGTGGGAGATCATGGCGCCGGCCATGGCGCGGGCATTGCGCTGCACCTGTAGAATGTAGGCCATGTACTCGTCGCTCAGGGCTTCGCCAAAAGCCACCGCCTTGCCGGCGATTACGTGCTCCAGCGGGCCGCCTTGCGTGCCGGGAAACACGGCGCTGTCCAGCAGGGCGCTCATCATGCGCACTTCGCCTTTTGGCGTGGCCAGTCCCCAGGGGTTCTCAAAATCTTCGCCCATCATAATCAGCCCGCCGCGAGGACCGCGAAGGGTCTTGTGGGTGGTGGTGGTAATGATGTGGCAATGACCCAGCGGATCTTCCAAAATGCCGCGCGCAATGAGTCCGGCCGGATGCGAAATATCAGCCAGCAACAGCGCCCCCACCTCATCGGCGATTTCGCGGAAGCGCTCGTAATCCCAATCGCGCGAATAGGCCGAAGCCCCGCAAATGATCAGTTTCGGTTTCACGGCATGCGCCTTCGCCGCCACTTTGTCCATGTCAATGAGCCCGCTTTCACGCTCTACGCCATAGAAGTTGGCCGAGTATAGCTTGCCGGAGAAATTGACTGGCGAACCGTGCGTCAGGTGCCCACCGTGGCTAAGGTCGAAGCCCAGAATCGGGTCGCCCGGCTGCAGCACCGCCAGCATGACAGCCGCGTTGGCCTGGGCGCCGGAATGCGGCTGCACGTTGGCCCATTGAGCATCAAACAATTTGCAGACGCGCTCGATGGCCAGGGTCTCCGCCTGGTCTACAAACTCGCAACCGCCGTAGTAGCGCTTGCCGGGCAGCCCTTCGGCGTACTTGTTGGTGAGCACGCTGCCCACGGCTTCGCGCACCGCGTCGCTGACGTAATTCTCCGAAGCGATCAACTCCAGGCCTTCGGTCTGGCGCTGAATTTCGCGGTCAATAATCTGAAAAAGGGCATCGTCGCGGCGCATAGGCGTATCAGGGATTAAAGATGAGGCCACGGATGAAGCTAAAGATGTGGCTAAAGATGTGGCTAAGGTTGAAGCTAACTGAAGCTAAGGTTGACGGTATTCAAGCCGCAAACCTGCCGCGAAGATAGCGCAGACCGCCGTAGCGCAGACCGTCAGGCATGCTTGCTGGCGCGGGTCAGCGTTTCTGCCGCACCGCGTATTTCGTCCAATTCCCCGGAGCTAAACGCCGCCTTGGGAAGTACATAGGCCGCCTTATCCTGTACAAAGAAGAACAGGTGTTTATCCGTTTCCCGGGCGAAAAAGTACGCCCCCTTGGGCAGCTTGGTCCGGCCCTTCGGCCCTTGAACCACAAATCCTGCCGGGCTCAGTTCGTACAGCATTTCGCCCGTTTGGCCTTTGTTCAGGCGAGCCTGCCGACGGATTCGCCACCCGATGCGGTAGCGCACCCAGCGAGGGGTCAGAAAAAACCCTACCCCGCACAAAACCAGGAACAGAATATGCACCGTGGTTACCCGCGCGGCGGCGGGCACGCTGAACGTCATCACCACGCCTACGAGCAGGGGTATAGCCATGGCAAACCAGCGGAAACCCCGGCGTTCGGGGCTGCTCCATTGCGTGTAAAGGCCAAAGGCCACCAGATCGTCCACGTCCAGGTGGAAGGCCAATCGGAGGCCACCCTTGTCGCGGATCAGCGCAGCCGGACGAACCGTACCATTCATGCTTGGCTCGATCATTTAGCGGTTGGGGTAAATGGTCTTGCCGATGGCAAGTTTTTCACTGGCGATAAGGTTTATTGGTTTGATTTGCGGCTCCGTTGCTGCCACTGGCGCAGTGGGCTTGGCATTTTTCAAGATCAGGTAGCCACAAACCCCTGCAATGGTTGAGCCAACCAGGATTCCGAGCTTGGCGGCTCCGAGCAATTCAAGGTCTGGGTAGGCCAAACCGGCAATGAACAGCGCCATCGTGAAACTCAGGCCACCCAACATTCCGGCACCTAGCAGGTGGCGATTAGTAACCCCATCTGGCAAGGCGCACCACTTCAGGCGGATTGCAAGCAAGCTGAAGGAAACAATGCCCACAAACTTGCCGACGACCATACTGACAATCAACGCCAGAATCAATCCGTTGTGCGACCCATCCCCCAGACTAAAGGCAACCCCTGCGTTGGCCAGCGCAAACAGCGGCATAACAATGTAGCCTACATAACCGTGAAGCTTGTGCTCCAGGTGCTGCAACGGCGAAATCACCTCTTCCACGTGCAGGGCAATGGCGTCCAAGGCACTCAATTGATCCTTGCTCAACAAGGTTGACCCTTTTGCAACACGCTGTGCGGGCTTTGGAGATGCCAGGGGCACGGCAGGGGCAACTTCCAAGGGTTGCATAGCACCTTCAATTTTTTCCGTAAATCCTGTCAGGTTAATGGCTCTCCGCATGGGAATGGTAAAAGCGATCAAGATGCCCGCTAGGGTAGGATGCAAGCCACCATTGAGAAAAAGCACCCAAACCACCACTGCGCATAATAAGTATAAATATTTATTGTATAGTCCTCGCCAACTCAGTGTTCCAAGAAAAATCAGAATGGCTGCCGATCCCAGCAACGGCAGTGTGTGCATGCCGTGGCTGTAGAAAACGGCTATGACGGCAACGGCCCCTAGGTCGTCCACAATGGCAAAAGCGGTCAGAAAAACTTTCAGGCCCAGCGGAACGCGTTTTCCCAACAATTGCAAAATGCCCAGGCTAAAGGCAATGTCCGTAGCCATGGGAATTCCCCAGCCGCTTTCGGCACCGGTTTCAGGGTTTAACAACAAGAACAAGCCCACCGGAACAACCATTCCCCCGAGCGCCGCTATAACTGGCAACAGCGCTTTTCGCGGCTCACTGAGTTCGCCGGTCATGACTTCGCGCTTGATCTCCAGACCAATAACAAAAAAGAAAGCGGCCATCAGGCCGTCGTTGATCCACAAGTGCAGCGGTTGAATGAGCTCCCAGGTTCCTGCCTCAATGCCAAATTCCATGTGCCAGAGTGCCGTGTAGGAGTCGCCCCAGGGGGAATTGGCCCAAATCAAAGCCGCAACAGTAGCACCGAACAAAAGCATGCTCGCACTGACCTGCTGTGTGATAAAGCGTTCAACCGGGGTAGCCAGGTTCCTCAGGTGCTTTCGCTGCCGCACCGAGCCCTGTTTGCGCTTCTTCGCATTGCTCATGGCGCTAAAGTTAACGGGCATGTTCGTTATCGGCTTCTTTGGCCCACAAGTAAGGGCGAATGCCCTTGCTCATTTTGCGTATTTTTCGCACCATGAAAGCCATCATCCCCGTGGCCGGGATGGGGATGCGCCTGCGGCCCCACACCTACACCCAGCCTAAGCCCCTGATTCCCGTTGCCGGCAAGCCCATTTTGGGGTTTATCATCGACCGGCTGCGAGCGGCGGGCTTCGAGGAATTCGTATTTGTCATCGGTTATTTGGGCGAAAAGATTGAGGAATACGTCTCGAGAGCCTACCCGGATATCAAGGCTGATTTCGTTTCACAGCACACCCGCGAAGGGTTGGGTCAGGCCATTTACCTGACCCGCAAAGTGGTGCAGCCAAACGAGGAAATTTTCATTGCCTTGGGCGACACCATTTTTGAAGCCGATCTGGAAAGCGTGATGGCCTCGCCCTACTCCAGTCTTGGCGTCAAGAAAGTGGATGATCCGCGCAACTTTGGTGTGGCCGAAATTGGTGATGACGGCTTTCTTACCCGCGTGGTGGAAAAGCCGGAAATTCCCAAGAGCAACATGGCACTGGTGGGGCTTTACAAGATCAAGGAGAGCGCCGCCTTGTACGATGCGCTGGGAACCCACCTGGAGCGCGGGTTGCAAACCCAGGGCGAGTATCACCTGACCGATGGCATCATGCAGCTCATCCGGGACGGAGTAAAATTCACCGCGTTTAAAGTGCAGAATTGGTACGACTGCGGCCGCAAGGAGATTCTGCTGGAGACCAATGCCATTCTGCTGAAAAAAGACACGCACCATTCACCCGGAGCGGAGCGTTTTAAAAACACCATAATTGTTCCTCCGGTAGCCATTGCCGATTCTGCCAGGATTGAACATTCTATTGTAGGGCCCAATGTAACTATTGGCGAGAACACGACCGTAATATATTCTATTGTTGAGGGAAGCATCATCGGAAATTTTACCAAACTGGAGCGCGTTGTTCTGGACAATTCGGTGATCGGCAGCGATACCATCATCAAGGGCATGCGCCATAGCCTGAACATTGGCGACAATACGGAAATTGACCTGAGCTGATCCGGCATTGACCAACACCATAACATAAATTATATTATGTACGATCGCCTTCCGGAAGGGATGGGAGAAGAGCAACCAGACTTGCAAAATTCCAACCCTGCGAGTTCGTCAAACCGGGTCTGTGCGCTGTTTCAGATTCGCTACCCGATAGTTCAAGCCGGAATGATCTGGTGCAGTGGCTGGAGGCTGGCCGCAGCGGTGTCGCAGGCCGGTGGTCTGGGTTTGCTCGGTGCCGGCAGCATGTACCCGGAGGTGCTTCGCCACCACATTCGCCAGGTCAAAGCCGCTACGAACAGGCCTTTTGGGGTCAACGTGCCGTTGTTGTATCCCGCCATAGAGGAACATATGGCCATTATCCGTGACGAAGGGGTGCCGGTGGTGTTTACGTCAGCGGGCAATCCCAAAACATGGACCTC
>CAYSDI010000094.1:5223-13767 GCA_964429745.1 uncultured Chitinophagales bacterium
ATGGTTTTAGGGGCTGACGGTGTTCAAATTGGCTCGCGCTTTGCGGCGTCCGTCGAAAGCTCTGCCCATCCCAACTTCAAGCAGGTCATCGTGGATACGCCCGAAGGCGGAACTATGCTCAGCCTCAAGCCGCTGGTGCCGGTCAGGCTCATTCGCAATCCTTTTCAACAAAAAGTTGCGGAAGCCGAAGCACGCGGAGCAAGCCCGGCCGAACTGGCCGCGTTGCTCGGGCGGGCGCGCGCCAAACTAGGCATGTTTGAAGGCGATTTGGTCGAAGGCGAATTAGAGATCGGTCAGGTGGCCGGTGCCATTCGCGACATCTTGCCCGCCGCGGACATTCTTCGCGGCATTGTGGCCGAATTTGAAACGGTCAGTGCCACCGCGCCGCGTCTGAAAAGCTGGTAACAACCCACGTCAGCCGGGGGTCTTGGCCCCAACTTACTTCTTGACCTGAACTTACCTCCTTGGCCCCAACTTACTTGAAAGTGGGGTAACCTGACAAGCGCGACTGCACCTCGGACACTTTGCTTTTCTGCGCTTCGATGTTCTGTTTCTTGCTCGACTGGTCAGTGAGGTTGCGCTCGATGTTGCGGCGGTTCTCTTCGATTTTGCTTTGCTGGTCCTGGATGCTTTCGTGTAATTTCTCTTCGTCTTTCTCCAGTTTCTCTAGGTCCTTTTCCAGGGTCTTTAAGGTTTTTTCAGCCACCTTCTTTTCTTCGCCCACCGCATCGCTGATCTTGATGATCACGTCTTTTTGGGTTTCGATTTCAGCGCGCTTGCGCTGCTGGTCCATGTCGTTTGAAGCAATGGTCTGACGGGTCTTTTCAATGCCACGATCGGAAGATGCGATGGATTTTTCCATGCCTTCCTTTTCTTTGATCATGCTTTCCAACTCTTTTTCTTGCTCGGCAAACAGTTTCTTTTGTTGATCCAATTCTTGTTGCACCTGGAAGCGCTTGTAGCGAATGGCATAGTCGCGCATCATTTGCTCGGCCAATTTGGACTGCTCAGGATGTGTTTGAGGGTTGAGGAAAATGCCGCCCAAATCAAAAAAGGCGTCCACTTTTACGTCCGTGCTGGCCTGGTAAACCCGAACATAAATGTCTACAGTGTTTTCGCTCATTGCCTTGATTTTGGCATCGTCAAAAAAGACCTCGGTTTTGTAGTTGCCCGTCACCTTGGCTTTGTACGGCTTAAAGGCTTCCCGGAGAATGCTCTCGGCATCTTCTACCGTGGCATTGCTCAATGTGAGGGAGTAGGCGTGGTATCGGCCCTTGCTCATAGGCACTGAATCCTGCACCACATCCACATAGATTTGCGCAGTCGAGAAAATGGGCATCAGAGAGAGCCCGAATACCATCAAGAGGGTGGAAGTACGCGTAAGTTTCATAAGGCAAAGTTAATACTGAATGATTTTCCACTCCGTCCTTCGGTTTTCCCGGTGGAATTCTTCCGGGCAGGTCACGCCGTCAGCGCAGTGATTAAGTAGCTTGGTTTCTCCATACCCGACAGCGGCCAGGCGCTCCCGGGTTACCCCCTGGCTCACCAGGTAGTTGACCACCTCTTCGGCCCTTCCTTTTGAGACGCGGTCGTTGGTGAAATTGCGTCCGTTGGCGTCTGTGTGCGAGCCAATTTCCACCACCATGCTCGGATTGGTGACCATGAGCCGCGCCAATTGCTCCAGTTCAATCTTGGCCTCCATGCTGAGGTCGGTTTGGGCGTGCTCGTAGCGGATGTCGCGGAAGGTCATGGCCTTGCCAATTTCGTACGATTCCAATTCCAGCACGCGGGTAAGCCGCTGTTTGCCGGTCATCATGCTGGCTGAAATTCGCTCCGAAAGGTTGAAGTAGCTCACTTTGTCCGCGCTGATTACGTAGTCTTCGGTCTTATCAATGAGCACGGTCACCGAACCATTCAGGTCGGTTTCCAGCGGTCTGCCGGAGCCGTTTCCCGAGCTTTCTAAATACAGTTGGGCGCCGCTCAGCGGCATTTTCGACTTTTTCTCGATGACTTTGAGCTCCAGGGTAAGTGCCCGCGACGGGTCAATCATTTTTTCCAACGGCATGACCATCTTGGCCGGGTTGTCGTTGCCGGTTTCCAAAGGTTTTTCGATGGCGTTGTAGCCTTCCAGGAAGGCCGTGACCGAATAACTTTCAAAAGATGAAATACGCAGTACAAAGCGGCCTTCGGAGTCGGTGCGTACCTGCTGGATGGTGCTACCGCCGCGTTTTAAGATGACCCGCGCTTCGGGAAGCGGGGCCATACTGCCTTTGTCCACCAAAATGCCTTCAACAAAAAGCGGAAAGCGCGCCAGGCTGTAGAGATCATCCCCGCCCTGCCCGCCGGGGCGGTTTGAACTGAAGTAACCTTGTGCCCGGTCGGGGTCAAAGACCAGCCCAAAGTCATCCTGCGGTGAATTAATGGGCGAACGCATGTTTTCGGCCAGCGGGTAGTTGCCAGAACGCAGAGGAGCCTGGAAAACATCCAAGCCACCAAGGCCGCGGCGACCGTCCGAGGCAAAGTAGAGCGTGCCGTCATCGTGCAGGAAGGGAAAGACGTCGTTGCCCTGTGTGTTGATGCCAGCGCCCAGGTTTGCTGGCTCGCTCCAGCCTTGTGCGCCCAACTGCACTTGCCAAAGGTCCATGCCGCCCATTCCCCCGGGGCGGTTGGAGGCAAAAACCAGTTGGCTGCCATCGGCGGAAACCGCCGGGTGGGTGTATTCGTAGCGCGGATCGCAGAACGGCAGGCTTTCCGGGCGGCCCCACTGGCCTTCAACCGAAATAGACTTGTAGAGCTGCATGGCCCTTCCCCCGTGTTCAGCAGCTTGCCGCCCCCCTGATTTAAGGTTGTTGCGGCTGAAATAAACGGTATTGCCTGTTCCGTTAAAGGAGGCGGGTCCGTCGTTGTAAAGGCTTTGGAAGGTGGTGCTGAGCAGTTTCGACTTGCCAAAACGGTCTTTTTCGCCTTCGGCAAAGTAGAGGTCAAGGAAAGGCTCGCCCGTCCAGGCATCTTTTTCGGGCCTGGCATCCTGCAACGCCCTGGAACTGGCGTAAACCAAGCCATTCTGAAAAAAGAAGGGGCTCATTTCATTGCCGCTTGTATTGACTGTTAGTGGCAATAACTCGTACTCAGCCCCCGTTCCAATCAGGTCCGAAATGTCTGTGCAACTGCGCAACAACTCCGCGCCCCGCGGGTCATTGGGCATCAAATAGGTGTAGCGGCGGTACCAGTTCACGGCGTCGGCACATTTGCCATTGGCTTGCAGTGCCTGAGCATAGTACAGCACAAACTCCGGCAAAATGTCTTGCTGGTCTACCGCGGAAGCGTAATAAGGCTCCGCCTTACCCAATTGGTTGGTCAGCCGATAGCATTCCGCAAGCCGCAAACTCGCCTCCATGCCATTCGGCCCCTTGGTCAGCTCTTGGTAGAGGGGAATAGCCTCCTGGAACGCCATGCCCTCAAAGAGGATCTCCGCCTTTTTAAAAGTGCCCGATTGCGCGAGGGAAGGGCCCCTGAGCGCTGCCGCAAACATTAAAAAAAACAAAAGTCGGTGTGTCATGAGCAGGCTACAAAGATAGGCAGGCCGCGCGATCCCGCCCGAAAACTACAAACGGTGGATAAATTGTGCCACAATAAACTGGTGGGATTGAACTTTAAGCGTGAACTTGCCTCTCCGGCTAAGGTTAGACATCAACATGAAAACGACACTATTGGACCCTCTGCGCAGTGAATTGCCCGGCAAAAGCTTTTTTGTCGCCTTGACCTTTGTGGACGGTTCCGGCAACTTGCTTGACCAGCACCAGACCTCTGGTACGGTGGAGAGCCTTACGGAAGACGGGTTTCTGTTGCTGCGGCAACAGGACGGCTCGTTGTTTCGCCTCCCTGCCGATCCGCAGATCATCCGCAGCGCCACTCCCGGTGAATACCGGGTGCGCAATAGCGGAGCCCGGGTACTCAACCCGGACTATTTGGGGCAGTGGGAAGTCACGGTCCGCACTGCTGGCGAGTTAGAGCGTTACCGCGAAGGCGGATTTCCCTTGCTGGTGGCCAGCTAGCCCTGGCATGAGTCGGTTGAGGTCTTTTTGGGCGTTGTACGTTTTCGTCGGCTTGCTGGCGGCCGTGGCCTCGGTGCAAGGGCTAATGCTCGGCAGCAAAACCTTTGAAGGCGGGGGCGAAACGCTCTACACGCACTACAACAATTTCGTCATTTTTGCGCGGTCACCGGCGCACTTGTTGGCCGGTCAGAACCTTTACCAGGCCTGGCCGGAAGAGCAATACGACCTGTTTAAGTACAGCCCTACTTTCGCTTGGCTCTTTGGCCCGATTGCCCTTTTGCCGGTTTGGGCGGGCTTGCTGTTCTGGAACCTGCTCAACGCCCTGGTGCTGCTGTTGGCCTGGCAGCGGCTCCCCGTTTTTGCCACAGGTCAGCGCGCAGCCTTGGCCTGGATTCTGCCCATCGAGTTAATGACCAACCTTCAAAACAGCCAGTGCAATGCGCTCCTGGCTGCCGGCGTCATAGGCACCTGGATCGCGCTGGAGCATCGGCAGTGGTTTTGGGCCGCCGCTTTTGCTGCAGCAGGGCTGTTTCTGAAGGTCTACGGTTTTGCCGCTGTTGCCTTTTTCCTCTTTTACCCGGCACGGGTAAGGCTGGCGGGGTATACCCTCTTCTGGTTGGCCTTTTTAGCAGCCTTGCCACTGTTGTCCGTTTCGCCTGCCTCGCTTGCTGCGCAGTACCAAAGTTGGTGGGGGCAAATGAGCGCAGAGCGTCAGGTCGAAGTGGGTTTGTCGTTTGCCGGCGTCATTCGCGCATTCAGCGGCTGGACTCCTCCCAACGGTCCTTTTACTCTGCTAGCCGCCTTGGTCATGGCCCTTCCCGTGTTGTTTCGGTACCGCGATTGGCAGCATCGTTCTTTCAAAGTGGCGGTGTTGGCCCTGGGCCTGCTCGCGCTGGTTCTCTTCAACCACATGGCCGAATCGCCCACGTACATCGTCGCCATTTGCGGAGTAGCCCTTTGGTTTGGGCTGCCGCTGCTCGAGGGGCGGCACCCTTCGCCCGTCAGGGCTGGGGCATTAATTGCTGTTCTTGCCCTCAGTTCGCTTTCACCGACCGATATTTACCCACCGGCCATGCGGGAAAATTTCTTGAAACCTTACGCCGTCAAAGCCATACCAGTTATTGTGGTCTGGTTTTTGCTGCTATTTGAGCTCTATTCAGGCTGGCTTCGCCCTTCCCGCCGCACGTCTGCTCCGGTATGATTTTCCAAAGAATGATCGCTGCTACAGTTTCATTTCGTTTCGTTGGTCTTAAAATTCTGCTGCCCTTCGCCTTGGCGTTGGCAGGGGTGAGTTGTCAACAGCCGGATGCCAACTCGACAGAGTCCACCAAAAGTCTGACCGCCAACGACTACATGAACGAAAGTGGTTTCCGCGACTTGGTAGACCGCTTCGAAGCACCCGACCGAAATGAGTGGCAGTGCCCCGACCTGATCCTCGATCAACTCGGCCCTTTGCAGGGAAAAACCGTCATGGATCTGGGCGCGGGAACTGGTTATTTCAGTGTGCGTTTCGTGGATGCCGGCGCCAAAGTGATCGCTGCCGATGTAGACCAGCGTTTTTTGGACTTTCTTACTCAGCGCGCGAAAGGGCTTGGCTACGGCCCCGACCAACTGCAAATGCGCCGTGTACCGTACAACAGCCCTTCGCTCGCTAAAGCCGAAGTGGATTTGTTCTTTACCTGCAATACCTACCACCACCTTGAAAACCGGGAAAGCTATTTCAAGGAAGTGAAAAACGGCCTGGCCCCGGGTGGTCGCGTGGCCATTGTAGATTTTCAAGGTGGATCCAGCCCACATGGACCGCCGCCAGCCATGCGCATTAGCGTAGAGGAAATGCAGCGCGAGTTAAAGGCCGCTGGTTTTCGCCGCGTTGCTGTTGACAGTACTACACTGCCGGAGCAGGTCTTAGTCATCGCCTGGCCTTAGGTTCAGGAGGCGCTAAGCGACGCAGCTATTTTGTTGCGGGCAATGTTTAAAATTCCCCTTTACAATCCTGTCAGAGGCTATGGTAGCTGAGCCCGCCCAAATAGACAAGCCCGGATAAATATGACTTTTAAAAATGACTTACAAAAATTACTTACAAAAATTACTCATAAATATGACCTGCAAAAATTACTTACAAATATGACTTAGAAAATTACTCATAAATATGACTTACAAATATCTAATAAAAAATATTACAATTGTAAATGAAGGACAAAGTTCACTGTCCGACATTCTTTTTTATGACAACCGTATTCAAAAAATTGGCGACATAAAAGCAGAACCTGGCTGCAAGGTAATTGACGGAACAGGTAAATATTTATTCCCGGGAATCATTGACGGACAAGTGCATTTTCGTGAACCCGGACTAACGCACAAGGGCGACCTATATTCAGAAAGTAAATCAGCTATTGCAGGTGGCGTAACTTCTTTTATTGATATGCCTAATACAATTCCAAATGTATTGACCGTACAAATACTTGCCCAAAAATATGAATTAGCTGCACAGAAATCATTGGCAAATTACTCGTTCTTTTTGGGTGTAAATGGCGACAACATTGATGAAATTATTAACACAGACACTTCAAAACTAATTGGTGTATCAGACGATGGTTTGTATTTTACAAAAAAAGGAAATCTGTTAGCAGACAATCCTGAAACAATGGAAAAACTATTTGTTAACTGCAAATCTATTATTGCTATTCATTCAGAAAAAGAGCAAATAATTGAAGAGAATGAAAATATTTATCGTGAAAAATATGGCGAAAATGTACCTATAGAATTTCACCCATTAATAAGAAGCGAAAATGCTTGTTATGAAGCAACTGAGAGAGCAATTGCATTGGCAAATAAACACAACGCACGGTTGCACATTTTGCACTTGACAACGGAGGCAGAGACACATTTATTCCGAAACGATATTTCACTTAGCGAAAAGAATATTACAACAGAAGTATCTGTTCATCATCTTTGGTTTTCCGACAAAGACTATCCCCGTTTAGGTAATTTGATAAAATGGAATCCTGCCATAAAAACAGAAAGGGACAGACAAGGACTTTTGAAAGCATTATTGGACGATAGAATTGATATAATCACAACCGACCACGCACCACACACTTTGGAGGAAAAACAAAAGCCTTATTTTCAATCAATGTCGGGAGCACCTTTAGTGCAACATTCTTTGAATTGCATGTTAGAATTTTACAAACAAGGGCTCATTTCATTAGAGAAAATTGTAGAGAAAATGTGCCATAACCCTGCAATACTTTACCACATTGAGAAAAGAGGATTTATCAGAGAAGGCTATTATGCAGATTTAACTTTGGTTGATTTAAACAATAATTGGACAGTTGCAAAAGATAATATTTTATATAAATGTGGTTGGTCGCCATTGGAAGGAACAACTTTTACAACCAAAGTGTTAAAAACCTTTGTAAACGGGAATATGGTTTATGACAATGGAAAATTTGATGAGCGTGTAAAAGGGCAAGAATTAGTTATCACAACAGAATAGAAAACACGTATTGACAATGTTCCAAGGCAGAAAATTAATCGTTGCTACAAAACACGAGAAAGAAAAAGTAATTGCCCCGCTATTAGAGAAAGCATTGGGCGTTTCGTGTTTCGTAAATGAAAATTTTGACACGGATGTGTTAGGCACTTTCACAGGCGAAGTAGAGCGTGAACTTGACCCTATTGCAACAGCAAGGAAAAAATGCCTGATGGCAATGGAGTTAAGTAATTGCGATTTAGGTATAGCAAGCGAAGGCTCTTTTGGTCCACATCCATCTATGTTTTTTGTAAGTGCAGATGATGAGTTCTTAATTTTTATTGACAAGAAAAATAATTTGGAAATTATCGTCAGAGAATTAAGCACAGCAACAAATTTCAATGGCAAAGAAATTAGAACAGAAGAAGAACTTTTAGCATTTGCCGATGCTACAAGCTTTAAATCTCACGGACTAATTCTTCGTAAAGCAAAATCGGACAACGATAATATCATTAAAGGCATCACCGATATAAACCACTTAAAAGACGCATTCACAGAATTATTCGATAAGTTTAAGTCCGTTTATGCAGAAACCGATATGAGGGCAATGTATAATCCTTCTCGTATGAAAGTAATCGAAGCTGCAACCCAAAAATTGATAACCCAAATTAATTCACTATGTCCGCAATGTAGCAAACCGGGTTTTGGAATTACAGATGCTAAAAGAGGATTAAA
Organism: uncultured Chitinophagales bacterium; assembly: GCA_964429745.1. Taxonomy (GTDB): domain Bacteria; phylum Bacteroidota; class Bacteroidia; order Chitinophagales; family BACL12; genus WGOA01. The sequence goes on from CAYSDI010000094.1 coordinate 13,486, forward strand.
ATGTGGTTTATGTGGTTTACCTACCAATTCAATATTAAATTATATTTACGTTTGCCAACATTGTCAATACGTAAAAGAAGAAATGTATCCACAAAAAAAGACAACAGAAGACCCTATGTATTGCGACTATTGTAACCCTTGACAAGAACCAAAGCCGCTAACAGGAGTTTTGCAAAATAGCTGCTTAATTGGTAATTTGAACATTCGGAATTCTAATAAACATTTGTACTAAATTGAAATTAGTGCTTCTAATTCCGCTTCTTCGCAAAGCCCCGAAGCTGT
>CAYSDI010000095.1:0-8983 GCA_964429745.1 uncultured Chitinophagales bacterium
GGGGGGGGAGGGGTCACGCGGTTCGTCCGCAAGCCCTAAGTTTCCGTTATCTTTCCACGGTGACACCTCGCTTCCGGAATCGTCTGGTTTGGCCCGCTCTGATAGCGGTTTTCCTGCTCGGGCTTTCGTATTGCCGATTTAATACAGAAGCCGTTGCCGGGGCCCCGGAAGGGTACTGGGCGCAAGTTGATACAGTCTCTTATGTGGGCATGGAGACTTGCGCTTCCTGCCATCCCGACCACCACGATACTTACCAGCACACCGGCATGGGCCGCAGTTTCGGGCTGGCCACCCGCGATCGCAGCGACGCCGATTACTCCGGCCATCCCCAGGTTTACGACAAGGCTTTGGATTTGTACTACCGGCCTTTCTGGGCAGGAGACAGTTTAAAAATTGCCGAGTTCCGGTTGGATGGAAAAGATACCATACATTATCTTGTACAAACAATATCGTATGTTATAGGATCGGGTCAGCACACCAATTCTCACCTGATCAATCGCGGAGGCTACCTGTTTCAAGCTCCCATAACTTTTTATACGCAAGAAAAGCGCTGGGACCTTGCTCCTGGCTTTTCAGACGGTCACAATTCGCGCTTTTCACGACTCATTGAAACCGAGTGCATGACCTGCCACAACGGTTTGCCGCAACCGCTGGCGGGCTCGCTCAACGGCTATGAGGCGGTGCCGACCGGCATTGATTGCGAGCGCTGCCACGGCCCCGGTGCAGAGCACGTCCGGCAGAAATTGGCCGGCATTTTGGTCGACACTGCCAACGACATTGACTACACCATCGTCCATCCCGGCAAATTGCCGTTAGACGCTCAACTTGACCTTTGCCAGCGCTGCCATTTGCAAGGCGTCACTGTGCTAAATGAAGGCTCCGACTGGTTTGACTTCCGCCCCGGCGATCGGATCTCGGATCACTGGAACATTTTTTTACCGGATTTTGCCGGGGGTAATGGCGGCTTTCTCATGGCATCACAAGCGGAACGCCTGCGTCGCAGCGCTTGCTTTGTCGCCACCGGTGGAATCTCCTGCATCACCTGCCATAACCCGCACCAATCGGTTCGGGAAACCCCAAGAGCGGTGTTCAACCAACCCTGCAAGGATTGCCACGGCGGTGGTTCGGCCTGCAAGGCAACCCTGGCCGTGCGCCAAGCCGGGGCAGACGACTGTTCCCGCTGCCACATGCCGCGCTCCGGCAGCGTTGACATTCCCCACGTCACCATCACGGACCACAAAGTCAGCATCCCCGGCAGAGCGCAAACCGGCCAAGGAGCGTTCAGCGGGCTGGAGTGCCTGACAGACGATCAGCCCGATGCTATGACCATGGCGCGGGGATACTTGCGGTTTTTTGAGGCATTTTCTACCGACCCGGCTATGTTGGACAGCGCGGCTCGCTACCTGGATCAGGCAGCACGAGAAAGCCCCGACCCAGGCTTCCTGCAGCGCACCCGCCTACACTTGCTTTACCTTCAAAAAAACCATGCTGCAGGAGCCGCTTTGGCGGCAACTACAACCCCAGGCGACTGGCAAGACGCCTGGTCTTGCTACCGGGCCGGCGAATGTTTCAGCAGTGTTGGAAACATCGGGCAATCCCTTCCCTGGCTGGCTCGCGCAGTAGAGTTGCTGCCCAGACACCCTGATTTTCGCCTAAAATACGCCAACGCATTGGCGGCCCTGGGTCAAAACGAAGCTGCCACCCGCGAGTACACCGAGGTGCTGAAACAGGAGCCCAATGCTGCCCAAGCCTGGTCTAACCTGGGATTTTTGGAATTGCAGCGCGGCGAAGGCTCCAGCGGAGAACGGCGCTTGCGCGAGGCAGCCCGGCTTGACCCCGACTACCTGCCGGCCCGGCTCCATTTGGCCCAGTGGTACCGGGCCAGTGGGCGCGAATTAGAAAGCGCTATCGTGGTCAAACAATTGCTCAAACGCCACGCCGGCGATCCTAGTGTTCAGGCGCTCGCAGAGCGCTGGCAAATCCGTTAGTTTTGCCGGAATATGCCGCGAAAATCCAAGACATCCCGTCGATCCTGGTGGCTTTGGGGCCTGGCGGCGCTGGGCGTTTTCGCATTCTTGCTTGTTTTGCTGGGCTGGCCCTGGTACCGGGCGCTTGAACGACCCAATACCCGAACTCCAAAGGGTAATCCCGTCTCAATATTCGTCCGGGACACCTGCGATTTTGAAGACCTCATCGTCCTGCTTCGCGAGCAGGATTTGCTCCTGCGCGAACAGGATTTTCGCCGCGTGGCCAAACTGATGAAGTACGGTCCGGCCATCAAACCCGGCCATTACCTGATCCGCGATTCCATCAGCAACCGCGAACTCATCACCCCGTTGCGGCAGGGTCACCAGGACCCCGTCCGGGTCACCTTTACCCGGCTTCGCCACACAGATCGGCTCGCCGCCAAAGTGGCTACCAAACTTAGCCTTGACTCCGCAGGACTGGCCGACTTTCTTCGCCATCCTGACTCGCTCCTCCAAGTTGACCTGACCCGCCAAACAGCCCTGGGCGCCTTTCTCCCGAACACCTATGAGTTTTGGTGGAACACCAACGAACGCCAATTCGTCAAGCGCATGCTCCGGGAGCGCGATCGCTTTTGGCAGGCAGAGGGCCGTTTGGAAAAGGCGGGCGAAATGGGCCTGACCCCTGAACAAGTGACCGTGTTGGCTTCAATCGTCGAGGAAGAACAAAACGCCCTTCCCGATGAATGGCCCACGATTGCAGGCCTTTACCTGAACCGCCTGCGCAAAGGCATGCCCCTGGAAGCCGACCCCACCATCAAATTCGCCATGGGGCGGTTTGACCTCAAACGGGTTTACCTGAGCTACATTGAAGAAACGGCCGATTCGCCCTTCAACACCTACCGAAACCCCGGTCTGCCGCCCGGTCCCATCTGCACACCCAGCCCTCGTGGCATAGATGCGGTGCTCCATGCCCAGGACCACGACTACTTGTTCATGTGCGCCAAAGCTGATTTTTCGGGTTATCACGCCTTTGCCGTTTCGCACAACGAGCACATTCGAAACCGCAACCTTTACACCGCCGCCCTCAACCGGCGAGGCATACGCTGAGGCCGCCTGGGCCTTTTTTTGGGGAATCGGCCCAGGCTTTGGTATTTTTACCGGGTGTATACCTCAACAACCGTTCTGAGGGTCCGATACGGCGAAACCGACCGCATGGGCTTTCTCTTCCACGCCCACTATGTCAATTACTACGAAGTAGCCCGAACGGAGTCTATCCGGCAGCTTGGGCTTACCTACCGCTCCATTGAGGAAGAAGGCATTATCATGCCAGTCACTGATGTAATCGTCAAGTACCTGCTGCCCGCGCATTACGACGAGTTGATCACCATTAACTCCACGATCGCCAAATTGCCAGAAGTCCGCATGGTGATCAATGCCGAAATGCTGAACGAAAAGGGAGAGGTCATCAACCGGTCAGAAGTTCGGCTGGCCTTTTTAAACGCTGCAGCCCGGCATATTTGCCGCGCACCGGAAAGTCTTTTAAACGCCTTCCGGCCTTTTTTTCCACCCGAACCAGCGTCTTGAAGAAAACCAGGCACTGGCTTGCTCGCTACCGATACCCCCTTTTGCGAATCGGGTGGGTGCGTTTTCTTATCCGCAAACTCAAAACCACCAGCCTTCCGGGCTTTGAGAAAATTCCCATCTGGGATGTGGTGCACTTTTTTTGGTTGGAATCGCGACGGGACCGATTGACTGTCCGGGCCAGCTCCATGGCCTTCAGCTTTTTGCTGGCCACCTTTCCGAGCCTTCTTTTCTTGTTTACCCTTGTCCCTTACATCCCGATCCCTAACCTGGACAAGGCAGTGCTTTCTACCCTGAGTGCCCTGATGCCCGAAGAAGCTCTCGCCTTTATTCGCATTTCCGTAACCGATATTTTTGCCAATCAACGCCCGGAACTGCTCTCATTTGGTATTGTCATGGTCTTCATTTTCGCGACAAATGGCGTCAACTCCATGATTGCCTCGTTCAACAAGCAACACGCGACCTATCTCAAGCGAAATTTTTGGCAGCGCCGCTGGGTGTCCATCCAGTTGACGATGTTCATTTTCCTGCTGTTTATTGGCTCGCTCATTCTCATCATTGGCGGCAGGGAATTCCTGAATTTTATGGAGCGCCGTTACCCGGTGGACATCCACTTTGAGTTGCAATTGTTAGCGATTTTTCGCTGGCTGGTTATAGTCTTTCTTTATTTTGGGGTTATCTCGCTGATCTATTACTACGGCCCTTCGGGCAAAAAACGCTGGAAGCTCATCACCCCGGGGTCAACGCTGGCTACTGTATTGTCTATCCTTTCCACGTTGGGTTTTGCGTTTTTTGTTACCCGCTTCGGGATGTACAACCAGGTTTATGGTTCCCTGGGTGCCCTGATCGTATTCATGATTTGGATGAACATCAACACCTTCGTTATTCTGGTGGGCTTTGAGTTGAACAATTCCATTAGGGTGAATCACCACCTGCGGCTGGAGGATAGCTCAAAAAGCGCTCCTGAGGAATGATCTTGGACCAGGCTCTGCGGAATAAGCGGGCTTTCGTTATTTTTGCCCCGGAGGATTGGCAGAGCGGTCGAATGCGGCGGTCTTGAAAACCGTTGTGCCTTCGGGTACCGGGGGTTCGAATCCCTCATCCTCCGCCGAAAAGAATTTATTGTACGGTTGGGTTTGCTGTTCAGACTAAGGTTTTTTGAAGGACCCTTATGGTTGTCGGCTAGGGTTAATCATAGCTTTTGGATGATTTATCGGTCATCTTTTTTTTGCGTCTGTGGAAAAGGGAGGTTCTCCGGGCAGCGTAGGCAGGATTTTTCCTGACTATGTTTGATTGTCGATCAGATTTTGGTGGCAGACCGGAACCTATCAGCTCATTTTAGCAACGTGAACCTAACGTGAACCTAGCTTGAACCATAAGCATCGCTCTATTTCCGGCTCCAAATCCCGCCTTTCGAATCGCGCAATGTCACGCCTGATTCAAGGGCTATTTCAGGACCTAATTCAAGGTGTTGAGGTTCGCGTGGCGAGACCCTTTTTTGACAACCTCAAGGTTTTACCAGTTTTGGCTCTGCTGACCGCGCTTTCCGTGTGGTCTCAACCACTGTTAGGGGCAAGCGGTTTATCAGTTGCGCCAGGTGCCGCGGCTGCTGCCCCCCATAGAAGCGGATATGCTGGCGGAGGAATGTCGGTGAGCGTAACCGTCTTAGTCAACTACAACGGCGAAGACGTGACCTGCGTCGGCGCCTGCAACGGTGTAGTCATTGCGACACCATCCGGTGGCACACCGCCTTACAGCTATTTGTGGGAAGACGGGCAGACCAACCAAGTCGCCATCGGGCTTTGCGCAGGCAGCATCAGCGTCACCGTCACCGACGTTACCGGAACCGAATCCGCGGTGGGCAGCATTGCGCTGAGCGACCCGACACCGTTGGTGGTCAGCGCGGTACCGTTCGCTTTCGCAGGTGGCTTCAACATCAGTTGCTTTGGTTTGAGCGACGGGCAGATTACCGCCTCGTCGGTCGGGGGGGTGGGGGGCTACAGCTATTTCTGGAGCGATGGTCAACTGGGTCCCGCCGCGTTGAGCGTGCCCGCAGGCAGCATCTTCGTACAGGTCACCGACGCCAACGGGTGTACCGATCTGGACACCGTTATAATGCAAGAGCCCGCTCCATTGAGCGCAAGCCCTTCCACCGTCCTGCCCATTTCTTGTGCGGGTAAAACAGACGGCAGCATCAACCTGGTTATGAGCGGCGGCAGCGCGCCTTATAGCTATACCTGGGCAGATGGCCCAACAGGAGCGGTGCGTACGGGCTTATCTCCGGGGAATTATTCCGTATCCGTAAGCGACCTCGTGGGTTGTGTGTTTGACACCGTCTTTGTCATTGGCAACAGCCCGGTGTTGCAGGTATCGCTGCAAGATCTGCTACCCGCGTCTTGCCCTGGCCTCGCAGATGGTGCTGCGGATGTCGCTGTCCTAGGTGGTTCGCCTCCTTACACGTATCGCTGGACTAACGGGCTGAGCACGCAGGATGCCGTTGGTCTGGCCGCAGACGAGTATCTTCTGACGGTGCGTGACAGCCGCGGCTGTACGGCTACCCTTCCCGTGACTATTCCGGACGGGAGCCCGCTGACCGTCAGTGCGCTGAAAGTGAATCCGGCCTGCAACAGCATCAATGGGGCCATTCACCTCCAGGTCAGTGGGGCAGATGGTGTGCTTAGTTATTTGTGGAGTGATGGCCAGACCACAGCATCGGCAACCGGGCTTGCAGCAGGTGCTTACGATGTTGTTATTATGGACGGCACCTGCATGGTGTCGCGCCGTTATCTGCTGGACAACAGCAGCGATTTGTCGATTATCATCGCGCCCACAGAAACTGCGTGCAACGCTTCAACCGGAACAGCCGAAGCGCTGGTGATTGGTGGAAGCACACCGTATTCCTGGTTGTGGAGCAATGGGCAGACCACACAAACAGCCACCGTTTTAGATGCGGGTTGGTTCGAAGTTGCTTCAACGGATGCTGCGGGTTGCGTCGTGCACGGGCAAGCCCTGATTGAACGCGCTGATGACCTCGCGTTGAGTGCAGCGGTTATTCCCCCGGCATTTTGTGGAGCTAACAATGCATCAGCCACGGTGACCCCCGGCAGCGGAACGCCACCATATAGTTTTTTATGGAGTTCTGGTTCTTCAACAAGCACTGCCAACGGGCTTCGATCGGGCTTGTACAGCGTGCGGGTCAGCGACATCAACGCCTGTGTAGATACCTTGCGGGTTGCTTTAGAAGACGCTTCGTTGCTGCTTTCCCTTAGCGGCATTTCAACATTTTGTGGAACGTTCAGCGCAGGGGCCACCGCTGCAATCGGCGGAGGAAGTGCTCCTTACCGTTTCCGCTGGTCCAACGGCGATACCACCTCTGCCATCAGCGGACTTCCAGCGGGTACCTACACGCTGGTTGTGCGCGACAACAGCGGTTGCCAGACTTCTGAATCAATTTCGCTGCAAGGTTCCCCGGGTGTGTTGGCCGAAGCCGATGTGCAGGGAATTTCATGTGAGTCGCTGCAGGACGGGGCTATTTCCATTAACATTCTGGATGGGGTACCCGCTTTTGCGGTTTCCTGGTCGGATGGTTTTATTGGTCCAGACCGAACGGACCTGCCGCCACTGGTGTACACGGTGGCCGTGCAGGACCAGGCTAATTGCATCGCTTCCGGCCCTGTCGCCGTGGGAGATGGTTGCGATGTTCCGTTGGATGCCGTCGACGATTTTGTGGAAGCTATCGAAGGGCTGGCCCTGGGAATAGAGGTTCTGCTCAACGACAGCTACCCCGACCGCGATGACATTTTTGTTGTCCTGGTCAGCGGAGCAAGTGAAGGAACAGTTTCCCTTGGTGGCGATGAAATCTTTGTCTATACCGCAGCGGAAGGGTTTACCGGTATCGATAGCTTTTCCTATGCGCTGTGCAACGGGTTTGGCGTTTGTGATACGGCCTGGGTATACATTACCGTGCTGCCTGAATTCCAAATTCCCGATGCGTTCAGCCCTAACGGCGACGGGGTCAATGACTTTTTTGACATCCGGGGAATTGATGCGTACCCGGACAACAGCCTGGTGCTGGTCAACCGTTGGGGCTCTGAAGTTTTCAGGGCGGCGGGCTATTTAGGTGGCTGGAATGGCATCACGGAGAATGGTGCTGAATTGCCTGTAGGCACTTACTTCTACCGCCTGGAGCTTGGACCGGGATTGGATGTCTTGTCGGGATACTTAGTGCTTCACCGATGATGGCCAACTGAAAAACCCCAGTCACCTGACATAATCTTTTATGCGACTTACTGCTCTCCGTTCTGCGCTTTTTACTCTGCTGGTCCTCACCGGTACGAGCAATCTAAGCGCGCAGCAGGACTACCAGTTCACCCAATTTGCGTTCAACAAGTTGGCGCTGAATCCCGCATACGGCGGCACCGACAACCTGATCAGCCTGACCAGTTTGTACCGCCGTCAGTGGTCAGGTCTGGAAGGTGCTCCTCAAACGGTCACGCTGGCAGGGCACGCGCCGGTTTTTCACAATCGGATCGGACTGGGCTTGCTGGTGTACAACGATCGCATTGGGGTAACGAATGATTTGGGGGTCTACACGACCTACAGTTATAAAGTGCCGTTGGGCGGTTCTGTACTGTCGCTTGGCTTGCAGGCGGGCTTTCAGAACTACCGCTCTTCGTTAAGCGAACTCAGCCCGTTGACTTCTGGCGATGCAGCTTTTTCACAAAACCTCAACAGTTTTCATCCCAACGCGGGTTTTGGCATTTACTGGTATCGACCGGGTCGGGCCTATGCTGGAATCAGCGTGCCACGCTTAATTGAAAACAAGCTTGATGACTTGGCGCCAGAGGCACCGGAAAACAGCACGCTTACCCGGCATAGCTACCTGATGGGCGGCTATGTGCAACCGATCAACCGCAACTTAAAATTGCGTCCATCCGGTTTGCTTAAATTCGCTGGTCCTGGAGAGCAAAGTGCTCCGTTAAGCGTTGAACTAAACCTCAGTGCGTTGTTAGCTGAGCGCGTTTGGCTTGGCGCGGCCTGGCGCTCTTCGGATGCTGTTGGAGCGATGGCAGAATTCCTGGTAAGCGATCAGCTCATGGTCGGCTATGCATATGATTTTGGCATCGGTGCTTTTTCTGATGTTCACGGTGGCTCACATGAAGTGATGCTTCGGCTGGAATTGATTGCCGATAAGAATGCGGCAATCACTCCTCGTAAAATTAAATACTTTTGATCGTGATAAGAGCGATCCTTTTGCTTGTTGCCTTTGCGCTGGCAGGAGTGCATTGGGGTTTTGCCCAAACTGAGGCAACACCCTTGGAAGCGCCAACGACAGCGCCTGTTGCAGCGCCAACGGCAGCACCCGTTGCAGCGCCAACGGCAGCGCCCGCTGCAGGGCCAACGGCAGCGCCCACGGCTGTAACTCCTGCAGCGCC
>CAYSDI010000095.1:9083-12023 GCA_964429745.1 uncultured Chitinophagales bacterium
GCAGCCATTCCCCTGTACGAAGAACTGGCAGAGGAAAGCGACGACCCTTTTGTGCGCATGCGATTGGCAGATGCTTATCGATTGACGGACAATTTTAATGCTGCTGAGCAGTGGTACGCCACCTTGATGACCGTAGATACCCTTGATCCTGTCTATAAGTTATATTATGGTCAGGCATTAATGGCCAATGAGAAATATCCCCAGGCTCGCGGTTGGTTAGAAGCCTATGCCAAAGCGCGCCCCGATGACCCCCGCGGTGTTAATTTAGCCGAGGCTTGCCGGTCTGTAGACGCGCTGGTCAGTCAGAGTTTTCCTGCGGAGTTAGTGACGCTTCCTATTAATACTGCGCGCTCTGAAATTGGGCCTGCGTATTGGGGAACGGATCAATTGCTGTTTGCCGCTGATCGGGATACTATTCTTGGGGTTCGCCGGAACAACGATTGGTACGACGCGCCGTTTTTGGATTTTTACACCGCTGCGCTCGACGAGGAGGGCATGATTACCAGTGGAAAAGCACGTTCACTGCGGGGCAAAGTGAACGGGCCATACCACGAAGGTCCGGGCCAGGTGAGCGGAGGAAACACGCTGTACTACACGAGCAGCCAAACCAAAACAACCAGCGGCGTGGAAGGCAACCAAACCCTTCGAGCTGGTTTGACCAAGTTGCATATCCGAAAGGCTAAGGCTGACGCCTCCGGTCGGTGGATGCCTACAGACGAAACAGCATTACCTTTTAATAATCCGGAGTATTCCTGCGCTCATCCCGCGCTTAGCGCCGACGGGCTCTGGATGATATTCAGCAGCGATATGCCAGGGGGGCGTGGGGGCAGCGACTTATACCTGAGCCAACTGAAAGCAGATGGTTCTTCGTGGTCTGATCCAATTAATCTGGGCAGGAACATCAATACTCCTGGCGACGAAATGTTCCCGTTCTGGCATGCGAACGGCACGCTTTATTTTGCCTCAGACGGCCATTCCGGGTTGGGTGGATTGGACGTTTTTGAAACGCGTCAGGACGGTACGTCCTGGCAAATTCCGCGCAATCTTGGAAAGCCCATCAATTCATCACGAGATGATTTTGGGTTGATTTTTGACGATAAGCTCGCTCGGGGGTTTGTCGTTTCCAACCGTTTCGGCGGGGCAGGGCGAGACGATCTTTATGGCGTAGTAAGCACCGGCATTGAACTGGCAGGGACAGTCAGTAATGCATTCACTGGACAGAAAATCAGCGGTGCGTTGCTCCGGCTTCGCCAGTCGGGCCAAGAGCGTGTGCGAAGCAACAGCGATGCCTCTGGCAGCTATCGCTTTGCCGTAGGTACCCGTCGCCAGTATGACTTAGTAGTTTCAGCACCGGGCCACATTCAGAAAGTTGTACCCGTCGAAATAGGTGACTTGAGCTTTCCTTCGTCGGTTCAGGTGGATATCGCCCTCGAAGACACCTTGCTGCTCAAGCTCGTCGTGCAGGTAGTGGATAAAGATTCCCGTGCGCCGTTGACGGATGCCAAGGTGATGGTGTACAACAAATGCACCAACGTGAACACCGAAGTGCCGGCTGACGAAGAGGGTATTCTGCGCATAAGGCTCGAACCCAACTGCACCTTTTATGTAGCCGGGCGAAAACTGGGTTACCTGGATGACAACGAAGTGGTCAGCACCATGGGCATTACCGAATCTTCGGAGATGGCTGCTGTTTTAGAGTTGATCGAGATCAAGGAGGATCTGGTCATTGAGCTCAAGAACATTTATTATGATTATGGTCGCTATTACATCCGCGAGGATGCAGTTGGCGATTTGGATAACCTGGCGGGACTCATGGACCAGTACCCTTCGCTCAAGATTGAAATATCCAGCCATACCGACAGCCGCGGCAGCGATGAATACAACAAAGGGCTTTCGCAGAAGCGCGCAGAGACTTGTGTGGATTATTTGGTCACCAAGGGCATCAGTGCCGATCGTTTAGTGGCGCGCGGCTACGGCGAATATGTACTGCGCAATGATTGCGCTAACGACGTGGCGTGCAGCGAAGAGCTGCATCAGGTCAATCGACGCACAGAGTTCAAAGTGCTGAGCTTTGATCGCGTGCTGTACAGCGACGAAGTGGAGAACCCGGCAGTGAACCTTTACAAGAATGCTTTCGGGGACGATCAGAAGTACCTGGCCCGAACACAACTACCTGACGGTGGCAGCCAGGATCCCGCCATTCCGCTAATTGTGCAAAAGAATGCCGGAGAAGATGCACCTTCAGGTTTGCTGGCCAAACAACAAGAAGCATCGCGCGCTGCCGCTGCTGGTGTTGGAGAGACAAAAAGTGAAGAAGCCACGCCAACGCCCACTAAACGCAGTGAAAGAGCCAAACCAGAACGGAACAAACGAACCGTTGTGCTGGAGCCGGACCCAGTTCCCCCGGGCAAAAACAACCGGCAGGAGCGGGCAAATAGCAATAACCGTCCTGGCAGCCGAACGGAGAACCGAAGTAAGCCCGCCGCGCCAGCCGAAAATTCACCGGCAGTTTCTGCACCGGTTGTGGCACAACCCGAACGCCCGGCACAGAGCGCGCCGATCCCCGCCGCAGAGCAGGATCCGGATGCGCCTTGGTACAAAATCGGGGTGAGCTACAGTGTCCAATTAGCTTATGGTTCAAGCAATACCGCGGCTTTTTCTGCCTATTCTGACCTGGGGACGATCCACGTAGAGAAAAAAGCGAATGGGGTTCCTGTGATCGTGCTGGGGTATTTCAACAAGTATTCCGAAGCAAACTCCATGCAACAGGTGGTCCGTAGTCGCGGCATAAAGGACGCTTTTGTGATCAGCTATGTAGATGGCAAACGGCTGGAGTAGCAGCAACGATCTGCACACAAACTGAGCCTATCTGTCTGTTCCTCTGTCTAATCGTGGGTCCGTGAGTCCGTGAGTCCGTGAGTCCGTGAGTCCGTGAGTCCG
>CAYSDI010000095.1:12123-13598 GCA_964429745.1 uncultured Chitinophagales bacterium
GTCCGTGAGTCCGTGAGTCCGTGAGTCCGTGAGTCCGTGAGTCCGCCATAACATAACCTATGGTATGTTATCGAGGCTTGGCTCAAACTGTTCGTAAGGCACCTCGGCAACCACAAACAGGCTTCCACAAACCAAAACAAGGTCATCGGGTTGCGCTGTTTGTAGTGCTTGCTTCAAGGCGTCGGCCACAGAAACACAAACCGAACCTTGCAACCCGTAAACAGCAGCTTGTTCCTGGAGCAGCAAGGCAGACAAACCACGAGGTATATCCGGACGCGCAAAATAGTAGCGCGCCTCCGTGGGAAAGCAGGGGAGGACCCCTGCCAGGTCTTTGTCATTAACTGTTCCGGTCACGATGTGCAATTGCTGGTGCGGCAAGCGCTTTATTTGAACAAACAGTAGCTGAAGCGCTTCGGGGTTATGCGCCCCGTCCACGATGAGCCAGGGCTGACGTTGCAGCACATCCCATCGGCCGCGGAAACCGGTTCGCTGCCGTACCTGCCACAAGCCCTGGGCCAGGGCATCTTCCCGCAAAGCGAAACCGTGGTCTTCTAACAAGAGCAGGGTTTGAATTACCGTGCGTAAGTTGCTGCGCTGGTAATCTCCGGCAAGAGCGCTGCGCAGGGCTCCGGACCACTTTCCCCCGGCCATATGCCAGCGGAATTCCAGTCCGTCAGGAAGTTCAACAAAATCATCCAGGGCGATGGTCTCCGAAGCAAGGTACAGTGGCGCCTGGTTTTGCTCGGCTACTTGGGCAAAAACCGGGAAAGTATCTTCGCGAAACTCTCCGATGACGACCGGCACTCCAGGTTTAATAATACCAGCCTTTTCGCGGGCAATGGACGGCAAGTCCGGTCCGAGCAGCGCTTGGTGGTCATGCCCGATGGAGGTGATGACAGACACCAGCGGATGCACGATGTTGGTGGAATCCAACCGACCACCCAAACCTGTTTCTACAACTGCCAAATCCACTTCCCAAGCTGCGAAACGCTCAAAAGCCATGGCCACCGTGGCTTCAAAAAATGAAGGCGAAACGCGCTCGATCAATGCGCGGTGTTCGCGAACAAAATCCACGACTTCAGCTTCGGAGATCGGTACCCCATTTAGCCGGATTCGCTCGCGGAAATCTTTTAGGTGAGGGGAGGTGTACAACCCGATTTTGTATCCGGAAGCTTGCAAGACTGAAGCGCATAGGTGGGCTACAGATCCCTTTCCATTGGTTCCGGCAATGTGCAGCGAAGCAAACCGATGGTGAGGCCTGCCCAACGCTTTGGTCAATTCCAGCGTATTGGTCAGGTCTTTTTTGTAAGCCATCGGGCCCTGACGCTGGTACATCGGGAGCATTCGGTACAAGTAATCCAGCGTGTCGGCGTAGTCCATCAATAGCAAGCCGCCAGACTTTGAAGCGGTCTTGTAAAGTTACCGGGAGCGGACCGGGTTCAAGCAAGCCCTAACACAAATTTAACACAGCAACA
>CAYSDI010000096.1:0-13422 GCA_964429745.1 uncultured Chitinophagales bacterium
CCCCGGTTGCTCCGCCGCAACCCGTTGTAGCCCAGCAGCCACCGGTTGCTCCGCCGCAACCCGTTGTCGCCCAGCAGCCCCCGGTTTACCAGCCTCCCGTCAGCAGCCCGGTCAATCCGGCAAATGCTGATGCCTTAAGCGAAGCTGAGCGCCAGGAACTGTTGCGCCGCGCGGATGAGCGCCGCCGCCGCCTGCGCTCTATGAGCATTCGGCCGAGTGCCAACATTGAAGAATTGGAAGGTACGCCCGCCTACCTGCGCCGCAATGTCCATTTGACCGACGTTCCCCATTCGTCGGAACACGCCATCTCCAGGCTTCACCTGGGCGAAGGTGAGGACATGGTCCAGGCCAAGCCCAATACCTATCTGTACGACAACGTTGACTGATGGATTGTCCGCTGCCGCTCGCAGCAACCGCTCTCCGGCCGGAGAGCGGTTTTTTTATTGGTGCCCGCCGCGTTTATCTTCGCGCCCATGACCGGCCAACTTGCTTACCCTGACTTCCGCGAAAAAGTGGCGAACTGCTTTCGCCGCCAGCCTTTTATGGCGCATATCGGCGCCAAACTGCGGCGCGTGGAGCCGGGTTTTTGTGAAATTGAGCTGAGTTTTCGGCCCGAACTCGGCCAGCAGGACGACTTTCTCCACGCCGGCGTGGTGGCCACGCTCATTGACAATTCTGCCGGTTTTGCCGCCCTGTCGCTTTTTGAGGCAGACGAAGAGGTTTTGAGCGTGGAATTCAAGCTCAATTTGCTCCGTCCGGTCAAAGGTGGACGCATTTTTGGCCGGGGAAAAGTACTTCGCAACGGGCGACGGCTCAGCATTTGCCAGGCCGAAGTGTGGGAGATCGACGAAGTCGGCGGCGAGAAGCTTTGTGCTTCGGGCATGGTCACCCTGATGCGCATGCAGCCGTCAGAAGTCTGAAAAAAGGCCTGAAAAAAGGCCTGAAAAAAGCCTCAGCATTAAGCCGGCGGACACCGGCAAAAGGGCTGCCGATATGCCCCCAATTTTACAATTCTCTTGACAGGGCATGGGTTTCTGTCTTACCTTTGCCCGACATTTTTTTGGCCACCCTAGCTCAGCTGGTAGAGCAGCTCATTCGTAATGAGCAGGTCATCGGTTCGAGTCCGATGGGTGGCTCTGCAAAGCCCGGCAGTATACGCCGGGTTTTTTTTATGCCCATTACCCTTCTGTTCAACGACAAGGAGGGTTCGTAGGCGGGGTCCAGGGTTTCTTCGTGCTGGCTCAGGTCCAGACCCAACAATTCCTCTTTGGGGCTGACCTGCAGGCCTACCAAGGCATGGGTCATTTTGAAGATGACCCAGGATCCATCGAAAGAGAGCGCCCCGACAATGCCCAAGGCCAGGAGGTGCATGAGGAACGTATGCCCTTCGCCATACCACAGGCCCACTTCCCGGGCAAAAACGGCGGTGAGCAACATACCGCAAATACCGCCGATGTAGTGGCATGGAAAAACGTCCAGGGTATCGTCCAGACCCGTGCGGTTTTTGGAGTACACCGCCAGGTTGCTGACCAGGGCAGAAAACACCCCAATGAACAAGCTCTGGCCTACGGTCACAACTCCTGCTGCCGGCGTAATGGCCACCAAACCCACGATGGCACCGATGCAGGCGCCCATAGCGGAGATGCGTCGACCGCGCAAACCGCCAAACAGCAGCCAGGCAACCACAGCAGCGGCGGAAGCCATGTTGGTGGTTGTGAAGGCTTTGACAGCATCGGCGTTGGCGCCCAGCGCTGATCCGGCGTTAAAGCCAAACCAGCCAAGCCACAACAAGCCGGTGCCGAGCAAAATATAGGGAATGGCTGCAGGGCGATGCACGGTAGGCCGTTGGTTACGCGGGCCCAGGACTTCTGTTCCGGCTAGTGCTGCAAAGCCCGCGGTCATGTGCACGACCGTTCCGCCAGCAAAGTCCAACACGCCCCAGCTTCGCAAAAAGCCATCGGGGTGCCAGGTCCAGTGGGCCAATGGGGCATAGATGAACAGCGAATAGAGCACCATGAAAACCAGGTATCCGGAAAAGCGCAAGCGCTCCGCAAAACTGCCCGTAATGAGCGCCGGCGTGATGATGGCAAATTTGAGTTGGAACAACGCAAACAAAAGAAAAGGTATGGTGGGACCGAAATCAGGGCGGGGGGCTAGACTCACGCCCCTGAATCCAGGGAAGCTCAAGGGATTGCCGATCACTCCAGCGATGCTGTCGCCAAAGGCCAGGCTAAACCCAACCCCATACCAGAGCAGGCTGATGACGCCCAAGGCGACAAAACTCCGGAGCATGGTAGAAATGACGTTGCGCGCACTGACCATTCCCCCGTAAAAAAAGGAGAGCCCAGGGGTCATAAGCAACACGAGTGCAGAGGCAGCGATCATCCAGGCGGTGTCTGCTTTGTCCAACACCAGCGTGCTTGCTTGCGAGGCAACCGGGCTTAGCGTAACCAGGGCCAAAGCTGAAAGCAAGAGGAGTAAACCAACCGCTGTTTAAAAAGTCTGAACCCCGGCGTACCGGCACCCCCTAAAACAAAACCGCCCTGAAGGGCGGTTTCTGTAGACCCGGGAGCGCAAAAAACCTCCGGGAAATGTGTTGAAATACTTACAAGTGGATGACCTCGCCGTAAGCGGCGGCCGCAGCCTCCATGACCGCTTCTGACATGGTCGGGTGGGGGTGCACTGACTTGATGATCTCGTGGCCAGTGGTTTCCAGTTTGCGGGCCGTGACCACTTCAGCGATCATTTCTGTCACGTTGGCGCCGATCATGTGCGCGCCTAACCACTCGCCGTACTTGGCGTCGAAGATTACTTTGACAAAACCCTCCTTGGTGCCAGCGGCGCTGGCCTTGCCGGAGGCGCTGAATGGGAACTTGCCCACCTTGATTTCATAGCCGGCTTCCTTGGCCTGGGCTTCGGTCATGCCCACGCTGGCAATCTCCGGGCTGCAATAGGTGCAACCGGGCAAATTGCCATAGTCAAGAGGTTCCACGTGCTGGCCAGCGATGGCCTCCACGCAAATAATGCCTTCGGCAGAAGCCACGTGCGCCAGCGCCGGGCCTTTAACAATATCACCGATAGCGTAGTAGCCCGGCACATTGGTGCGGTAAAAATCATCCACGGTCACTTTGCCTTTTTCATGCAGGATGCCCACCGCTTCGAGTCCAATGTTTTCCAGGTTGGGCGAATAGCCTACCGCTGAAAGCACGACATCGCAGGAAATTTCTTCGACGCCTTTCTTCGTTTTTACGGTCACCTTGCAACCCTGGCCGCTGGTGTCCACTTTTTCCACAGAAGCATCCGTCATAATGTTGATGCCGGACTTCTTGAAGCTCTTGGCCAACTCGCGGCTGATGTCTTCGTCTTCAACCGGCACCAGGCGGGGCATGAATTCCACGATGGTTACTTCGGTGCCGATGGCGTTGTAGAAGTACGCAAATTCCACTCCGATAGCTCCGGCACCCACCACCACCATGCTCTTGGGCTTCCTGGGCAGCACCATGGCCTCGCGGTAGCCGAACACTTTTTGCCCGTCTTGCGGCAGGTTGGACAGTTCGCGCGAGCGACCTCCGGTAGCGATAATGACGTGTTTGGCCTCGTGCACCGTCTTCTTTCCCCCGGCATCGGTCACTTCAACCTTTTTGCCGGGCTGCAAGCGACCGTAGCCCATCAACACATCAATTTTGTTCTTCTTCATGAGGAACTGGACACCCTTGCTCATGCCGTCCGCAATGTCGCGGCTGCGCTTGATCATGTGGTCAAACTCGGGCTTGGGGTCGCTCACCGAAATGCCGTAGTCGGCCGCGTGCTTGATGTACTCAAACACGTTGGCGCTTTTCAGCAGCGCTTTGGTGGGAATACAGCCCCAGTTCAGGCAAACGCCGCCCAGGGATTCCTTTTCCACGATGGCCGTTTTCAGGCCGAGTTGCGAGGCGCGGATGGCGGCTACATATCCGCCAGGTCCACTGCCTAAAACGATAAGATCGTAAGCCATAATTAGAGTATGCTGGGTTTCGGGCGAAGGGTTCCGGCTCGCTGAGCGATACCTGTGCCGCCCGCCGTACCCTGCCAAAGTTTCGTCGGCAAAGGTAAGTCAATCTGCAGAAAAGGAGGGGCTGGGGAGCCCCTTTGCCAAGCGCCATGCTGGCCGCGACTCAAAAATTATCCACATCGCCGCAGTCCGAAGCTCTCTTTTTCAGCCCCCGCTTTTTGGACCGCTAATGTTGCGGTTCAACATCCTTGTCATGAAATATAATAATGTACACTTTGTAATGCTTTTTTTGCTCCTGCTGGGGCGCATGTTGGCCGTCGCTCAGAGCAGCCCGGGACACTACGTCCACTGGAACAGCGCCCGCTGCGGCACGGTAACCGAGATGCAAACTGCGCTGCTGCACAGCGGACCGCTGAATTCCCTGGATTCGCTGACCAAGCATCGTTCCCAATACTTACCCTTGCTCAACGAGCTCGCTTTTCCCGAACTGGACCATCCGTACCTCCGGGACACCTACCGCTTGCCGGGATTGTCGCGCGGTCAGACGCCGCCGTGGTCCGGAGATACCTGCGTGGATTTTCACGAGCCAGTGCCCATCCCGATGTTTTGCGGCATGCCCAATGACCCCGGTTTGAGCGGGCTTTTGGGCTCCGTGCAAAGCGAACTGCCGTTTGTGCGGGTTCCGGAAGCTTGGGAACGCGTGGCCTTGCCTGCTCCGGTTCGCATTGGCGTGGTGGACACCTGGGCGGATACCACCCATCCCGATTTGCGCGGCCAGTTTGCATCGGTTCATATGAACAGCACCGGTGGTGCGCACGGAACGGCCGTTAGTGGAATTGCCGGCGCCAAAAGCAACAACGGCCAAGGCATTGCCTCGGCTTCGCATGGCGCAGAACTCGCCATCGAATGGGTGTACGACATTGATGGTGCCGTGGTCAAGCTGGCCCGCGAAGGCGCGCGCGTCATTGCGGTGCCGTGGATCAACCGATGCAGTTTCAGTCCACTCCAACAGGTCCTTTATGATGAAGCCCGCAACTACGGCGCGCTGGTTGTTGCCTCTGCGGGGAACGGCGATCCTTCGGCTGGCTGCGGAGATGGGCATGCCTTGTCCTACCCGGCTTCGCTCGGCGGGGTGCTTTCTGTCAGTTCCGTGGGGCATCGCTTCGCGCGCGGGGCTGTTGATTCCGTTATAGGTGCCTGGCATTGGCGCGACGTTCACGATCTTTTTCCGCTGGGCGAAACGCCGGTAACGCATACGCACAACGACAGTGTTGACCTGGTGGCACCCGGTCACGGCCTGCTGACCACGGTGCCCGGCGGGGGTTACGCGGAGGCTTGGGGAACATCGTTTTCCGCTCCGCTGGTAGCTGGAATTGCCGCATTGGTATGGAGCGCCAATCCCTGCCTGACCCCGGCGGAGGTTTCTACTATTTTAAAGACAACTGCCTATCAGGTGGATACGCTGCCAGAGAACGCGCTCTATGCTGGCCTCTTGGGCAGCGGTCGCGTAGATGCGCTGGCTGCGGTTGAAGCTGCACTGGGTCGGGATTCCGTTCATCTGCTCGCAGGAGAGGATTTGTTATGGACTGAAACGCAGCGCATCGGGCGGTCGCTTGTGCTGGAAGCAGGCGCGCGCCTGACCATTCGCGGGCGGGTGTATTTCGGACCGGGAGCCCGGGTGGTGCTCAAACCCGGTGCTCGGCTGGAACTAGACGGTGCGGAATTGCTCGCCGGCTGCAGTGCCGGGTGGGGGGGCATCCGCGTTTTAGGGAACCCCGCCTTGCCGCATCCACCGCCGGGTTTTCTGGCGGGGGGTATTTATCCCGATGCACCGGATCAGCACGCTTTGTTGGTCATTCGGCCGGGCAGCGTGTTGCGCGATGCCGACACGGCTGTTTTATCAAGGAATGGCGGTTTGATCGCGGGGGAGGGGGCAACGTGGCTGGACAATACCGTTGCGTTTGTTATGGAAAACTACGGGTTTCCCGTGCGGAGTTACCTGCGCAATTGCACCTTCTCCTGGCAGGACCGCGAACCAGCGGCGGGTACTTCCTTGACGCGGTTAAGCCGTGTTCCGGGATTTCTTTTTCAAGGGTGTTCCTGGTATAGTGCATTTTCCAAGCCTGAATTACGGGCATTGGAAGCCGCCGGTGCCGGGTTGACGTTAAAGGCCGGAACCTGTCCGGGCAGTCCCTGTTTGATCGGGCCTAGAGGCTCAATAACCGGGTTTGATTTAGGGCTCGAAGTCTGGAGCGCTTATGGCATTACCCCAGGGCCGGTCGTGCTGGAGCACACCACTTTTCGCGATTGCCGCCGATCCATTCTTTTGCGGGGGTTGGACGGACCGATCCTGCAATCGCTGGATGTTCAGGTACCTGCCGCCAGTGGTCTCTCCTGGCCGATGGCCACCTACGGCATTCATCTGGAAGCTTGTCGCAATGCGAGGGTAGCCGCAAGTACTTTCAGCGGGCTGGGTGGCTTCTCGCTTGGGGTGTTGGCGTATGCAGGCGAGTCCTATCCGGCAGAATTGAGTTCCTGCCGCTTTTCCGGACTGCTGGCTGGATTGGTGGTTTTAGGACCAAACGGCAATGCGCGTTCCGGAATGCAGGTTTCCTGCAACCGGTTTTCAGGCAATGAAGCCGATGTTTGGCTGGCTCCTGGCCTGGAGCCGCCTTCGGTAGCCCGCTACCAAAGCGATTGCGTGTATCAACCAGCAGGTAACCGCTTCGACGATGAATCAGAAGGTAGTCATTGGTTGCTGGATCCCAGCGCGGTTCCCGCTTGGTACTTTCACCACAGCGGTCCTCCATTTACCCCCAGCGTAAGCGATCCGATGTTGCTCCGCGCCACAGACTGCGGCCGCAGCTTTCAAACAGTGGATTGCCCAATTCTACCCGTCTTGCCCCTGAACCAGGCAATGGACAGCATTCGGGCTCTCCAGATTCTTGTGGAACAATTAGAAGCCACCTTTGACAACGGCAGTACCGAAGCGCTGCTGCGGTTAATTGGGGCACCGGGCATAGGGGCCGGAGTGATGCAATTTGCGCTGTCAGAAGCCAATCCCTATTTAAGTGATACGGTGCTGCTGGCGCTGATAGACCGATATCCTGCGGTGACCCCGTGGTTCTTTCAGTATATCCTGGAATCCAATTCACCGCTCAGCGAGCGAGTGCTTGAACAGGCCTTGGCGGTACTACCTGCCGGCGTTCACGATGATTTGCTGGCCGTGCAGAGTCTGGCTCCCAACACCCGGGAGCTGTTACGGGCCAGAATTGCTTCGGTGCGCAAGCGGCTGTACCGCTGGGAAGCCCGGCGTTTTTTAGGCCATTGGGAGACCGGGTCATGGGATTCCTTGGTGCAGTATGCCGCTGCTGACCCAGATCGTTTGGCGCGTTTGCTAAGTGCCGATGGGCAATGGGCCAACCTGGACTTGTTGCTGCGGGTTGGGGGAGGGGACACGTTGGAGCGATCGCCGCTGCTTAACCTGTTGATTCAGGTGGCTGTAGAAGGAAGGAATCTGCGCGAACTTTCCCCTGCTGAAATAGCCCAGTTGGAATTCTGGGTCGCTGAATCAGCCGGTGTTGGTGTCGCAGCTGCTCAAGTGCTAAGGGCCTATGACGGCAGAATTGCCGAAGAGCCTTTGCCCTTGTATTGGTCCGTGTTGCGTCTCGGCGTTGATGACGGGTCGCGTGCGCTGCCAAACCTGGAGGACGCACTTATTGGAGATTTGTCCGATAATCCACAGCTCGATGATCATGCCATCGATAGGAGTGACCGTTATCGACTATTCCCCAACCCGGTCAGGGAATGGCTGCATGTGCGAGGAATTTCAAGCGAAGGGTCGTGGCAACTTATGGACGCGCGAGGGATTCTGGTTAACGCCGGGAACTTGCGCCCGGATTTAGACATCCCGGTAGCGAACCTGCAGCCCGGTCTGTATGCGCTGCGCATTGAACCGCTGGGTGTGCTATCGCAAACCCACACCTTCGTTAAAATACCATAAAGTATGTTGTGGTGAAAGAATCAATCCCGAAGGTCAATAACTTCGATGTTCAGGTAGCGCTCCGGATAAAAGCGAAACGTCTCTTCGCTAACGGCAGGGTTCGCGCTAAACTTTTCGATCCGGTAGGTGTAGTGGATGCCATCCTTGCCCAGCAAAACAGCTTTCTTCAGTGTTTTGCTGCCCGCGGGCACGTACAATTTGATCTTGTGGTAGTCCAGGCTTTTGTCCAGCGGACTCAGTTCAATGACCTGAAAACTCGCTCCGCCTTCCGAAACCGTTCCCCCTGAAAGGATCAGGTAATCGGCTTCCGTCAGGTTGAACAATTCCGATGGGCTCATAAAGTCCTCCTGATCCGCATCGTAGTTGTTGATCTGGACCTCATTGACATCCTCCTGGTAGACCCAAATGCTTTTGGTATCGGAGATGATGAACTGTTCGCCCATTTGAATGCGAAACTTGCCGCCCTGCACCCACATGCTGCCTTTGCGGGTTTCGTCCATGGTGTTCTCCTGGTCTTTAATTTGAAGGGCGAAATCCATGGACATGGATTTGTAAGCGGCGTAATGGGCTTTCAGCTCCCTGAGAATGGCCACGGATGCAGGATCGCTCTTTTGAGCGTAAAGCGAAGACCCGAGCAGCGCAAAAAGCGAAAAGGCCAGAAAGCGCAGGACGGAGGTTGGAGCAGTAAGCATAGGAGGCTCAGCGTTTGTGACCGCAAAATTAGGCTGAACCGCCTTCACAGCGGAAAAGCCTGGTTGGAAGGAGGTTTCCGGTTTGGGAGAGCTCAGTTAGGGGGAACCCTCATTGGGAGCGCCTATTTCAGGCCTACCCAAAGGGGATTTAGACCGTTGCCTCCAATAACCGTTCCAATTCTGCCGTATCGCGGATTAAGACCTCGCGAGCTTTGCTGCCGAGGTTGGGTCCGACGATTCCGGCAGACTCCAATTGGTCCATCAATCGACCGGCGCGGTTGTACCCGAGGCGCATTTTGCGCTGGATCAGGGAGGTTGACCCCTGCTGGTGTTGGACGATCAGACGGGCAGCTTCCGGGAACATACTGTCGCGTTCCCCCTCAAACTCTTCGCCTGCCATGGCTTCTTTTTCGTCGATGTACTCCGGCAGGTAGAAGGGTTCCGCCGGGCCGGGCTGGCGGGAGATGAAGTCGGCCACTTCTTCTACTTCCGGAGTGTCCACGAAGGGACATTGCAAGCGGATGATGTCGCTGCCAATAGAAAGGAGCATGTCTCCGCGGCCAACAAGCTGGTCGGCGCCTCCGGTATCCAAAATGGTGCGGGAGTCAACTTTGGCAGTGACTTTAAATGCGATACGCGCCGGGAAGTTAGCCTTGATCAGACCGGTGATAATGTTCACTGACGGACGCTGTGTTGCAATGACGAGGTGAATACCCACGGCACGAGCCAACTGGGCCAGACGAGCCAGCGGCATCTCCACTTCCTTGCCGGCCGTCATGATCAGGTCGGCAAACTCATCGATGACCAGCACGATGAAAGGGAGGTAGCGGTGGCCATTGTTGGGGTTGAGCCGGCGAATGAGGAACTTTTGGTTGTACTCCGTGATGTTCCGCGTTTGGGCCTTTTTGAGCAGGTCGTAGCGATTATCCATCTCGATGCAAAGGGCATTGAGGGTGTTGACCACTTTGCGCGTATCGGTAACGATGGCCTCTTCTTCGCCGGGCAATTTGGCCAGAAAGTGTTTTTCGATGCGCTGGAAAAGCGAAAGTTCCACCTTCTTAGGATCGACCAAAATGAGTTTCAGCTCCGAAGGGTGTTTCTTGTACAACAGGCTGACCAGCAGCGCGTTGATGCCCACCGATTTACCCTGTCCGGTTGCGCCGGCCATGAGCAAGTGCGGCATGCGCGCCAGGTCAGCCACGTAGTTTTCGCCTGAAATGGTTTTGCCCAAACAGATGGGCAGGTCCATTTTGCTGTTGAGGAACTTCTCGGAACCCAACTGGGTCTTCATGCCCACGATGGTCTTGTCCACGTTGGGCACTTCAATGCCAATGGTTCCCTTGCCGGGAATCGGGGCAATAATTCGGATACCCAGCGCCGCCAGGTTGAGGGCGATGTCGTCCTCCAGGTTTTTGATTTTGGAGATCCGGACGCCTTTGGCCGGAACAATTTCGTAGAGCGTTACAGTGGGCCCAATCGTGGCTTTGATCTTGGAGATCGTGATGCCATAATTGTTTAGGGTTTCTATAATTTGGTCCTTGTTCCGCTCGAGTTCCTGGGTGTTGATCCGGACATCGCTGGACCCATAGTCTTGCAGCAGTTCCAGCGTGGGGTACTGGTAACCGGGAAGCTCCATGGTGGGGTCATAGTTAGATCCCAGGCTTCCATATTCTGCCAACGTCTTTTCCAGGACAGGCTCGGTGATGTCCAGTTTGGGTTGATCAGCAGCATCCGTTTCTTCTTCGCCATCGTCTTCGCTTTCCTCGTCCTGTCCTTCGGATTCCTCGCCTTCTTCGTCCGTCTTTTCACCCTCTGATTCGTCAAAAGGATGCAACACTTCTAAAGTAAGACCTCCAGCGGAATCTTCTTCCATTTCTTCCCCAAAATCTTCTTCGTCTTCCATTCCATCCACTCCCGTTCCGTTGCGTTTTCTGTTTCGGTTTGCAGCAGAAAACTCAGATTCCGCTTCATCGGGCGAATAGTACGTTGGGCTTTGGCGACGGAGTTCCCACGCCTCTTGCCCGGCGGACGTTGCA
Organism: uncultured Chitinophagales bacterium; assembly: GCA_964429745.1. Classification (GTDB taxonomy): domain Bacteria; phylum Bacteroidota; class Bacteroidia; order Chitinophagales; family BACL12; genus WGOA01. The sequence continues at coordinate 10,723 of CAYSDI010000096.1, forward strand.
CCCGCCAATTCGCCTTGCGGTTTTTTGCGCAGCCAGCCAAAAAGCACGCTCAGCGGGAGTTTCAGCTCGGCATCCAAAAAAACAACGGAGAAAACCAGGAGCGCAAAAGACAAGGTCAATGCCGTTCCGATGCCCCCCACAGATCCCTGCAACCACTCCGAATTAAATCGGCCAAGCCCGCCTCCAGGCAGATCGGAATACCCACCGAATGCAAAAGCCAGTGCTGTAGAAATCCACAGCATCGCGAGCAGGCAGTACCCGTAAAGTTTGCGCAGCGCAAACGTGTTTTTTCCGTACAGCAGGTTTACGCCGGTTGACCCGGTCAACAGCACCAGCAGGTAGGCGCTGATGCCAAAGCGCAGGTACACCAATTGGTTCCCTACCCAGGCTCCAAGACGACCCAGCGCGTTGTTGACATCGGTTTGCTGATCGAAGATCATGCCGAACCCTCGTCCGTGAACTTTGTCGTGGTCTGTGGTGTACTCAAAAAAGTAGGAGCTAAAAGAGATCAACAGAAAAACAGCGATCAGCAACAAAACCAAACCGCTGGTCTTGCGGAATCGCGGATCCCGCCAAAACGCGTAGGAGGAGCTCACCTTCGCAGTGTTGTCATCTTCTTTACGCGAGGATTTGCGCCTCCTTTTAGGGGCGGGCGCGGGTTCCGGAACCTCCGCTTCAACGGGGATTTTTCGCTTGGTATTGACGGACATGCTGACGCTGCGCAGAGCTGTGAGAATAGTGATCCGGTGTGCAGAAAACGGACTCCGGGGAATCAGTAAAAGTATTTTTTCTCCCGTTAAGCTGGCTTCCCTTATTAACAGTGCATTTTGTGGATTTAGTATTTCTCTGGACAAGGCATATTTTTGCCGCATTATCCTCAGAACCCGCCCAAAATCAAGTAGTTATGCCTAAGGGAATTTTTTACGTTCCTGAGCCCTTCAATGAATCTGTCCACGCTTATGGCCCGGATAGCCCGGAACGCGCGTCTTTGCGCTCGGCATTGAAGGCTGCTAAATCCAAAAAAGCCAACATTCCGATGTTTATCGGTGGCAAAGAAGTTCGCACGCCGGAGCGTGTAGAAATTCGGCCGCCTCACGAACTGGGCCATTCCCTCGGTGTGTTCAGCAAGGGCAGCGCCAAACACGTGCAGCAAGCTATTGACGCGGCTGGCAAAGCCAAACCTGCCTGGGAAGCCATGCCCTGGGAACACCGCGCTTCGATTTTCCTGAAAGCCGCTGAATTGCTGGCCGGACCCTACCGGATGACCATGAATGCGGCCACCATGCTGGCCCAATCCAAAAACGCGTACCAGGCCGAAATCGACGCGGCCTGTGAACTGATCGACTTTTGGCGCTACAACGTCCGCTTCATGACGGACATCTACAGCGAGCAGCCCGATTCGTCGCCTGCGGTCTGGAACCGCATGGAGTACAGACCGCTTGAAGGCTTTGTTCTGGCGGTGACCCCCTTCAATTTTACCAGCATCGCGGGGAACCTGCCTACGGCCCCGGCCATGATGGGCAACACCGTCGTGTGGAAACCGGCCAACACCCAGATCTACTCCGCCTGGGTCATCATGCAAATTCTGCGCGAAGCCGGCCTGCCGGACGGCGTGATCAACCTGGTGTACGCTCCCGGTCCCGACGTGGGGCAAGTTTGTTTTCAACATCCGGACTTTGCAGGGATCCATTTCACTGGTTCCACCGGAACGTTCCAGCAAATGTGGCGAACCATCGGCGAAAACATCGGCCGTTACAAAACATATCCGCGCATAGTCGGAGAAACCGGGGGAAAGGATTTCGTCTGGGCGCATCCGTCAGCGGACCCGCGGGCGGTGGCAACCGCTCTCAGCCGAGGAGCGTTTGAGTTCCAGGGCCAGAAATGTTCCGCCGTTTCCCGCGCCTACATTCCTTCGAACCTCTGGAAAGCGGTGCAGCAACACCTGCTCGAAGACCTGGCCTCGTTCAAAATGGGATCGCCGGAGGATTTTGGCAATTTCATCAACGCCGTCATTGACGAGAAAGCCTATGAGTCCATAACCGGGTACATCAGCAAAGCCAAGCGCGACAAGCAGGAGATTTTGGCTGGCGGAAATTACTCCCGCAAGGAAGGGTACTTCATTGAGCCCACCGTGATTCGCGCAAAAGACGCGCGCTACCGAACCATGTGCGAAGAGATTTTCGGCCCAGTGCTGACGCTGCACGTTTATCCGGATAAAGACTGGTCGCGGACGCTGGATCTGGTCAATACTACGTCTCCTTATGCGCTTACCGGTGCTGTTTTTGCGCAGGACCGCCAGGTTATCGCCGAGGCTTCCCACCGCTTGCGCAACGCCGCCGGCAACTTCTACATCAACGACAAACCCACCGGGGCCGTGGTGGCGCAACAGCCTTTCGGCGGTGCCCGCGCCTCGGGAACCAACGACAAGGCCGGTTCGGTGCTCAACCTGCACCGTTGGGTAAGTGCCCGCGCCATCAAGGAAAATTTTCTCCCGCCCAAAAACTACCACTACTCTTTCCTGGAGCCGGATCAGGGTTAGGTGGAGGGATCAGAAAAGGTTGGAGCACGCAGAAGGACTGCTGGCAGCTTGTCTGACTGGCCGGTTGCAGCCGAGCCCGGCCCGCTGCCAATGTAACTGGCTGCCCGCAGCCGAGTCCGGCCCGCTGCCAATGTAACCGGCTGCCTTCAGCCGAGCCCGGC
>CAYSDI010000097.1:0-13288 GCA_964429745.1 uncultured Chitinophagales bacterium
CTCCGGCAATACCTGGAGTGCTCCCTCAACGCAGAAGAAATCAGCCAACAGCTCACCAGCATCGGGCTGGAAGTGGACGGCATGGAAGCCTACGTCTCTCATCCGGGCGGGTTGGAAGGGCTTGTTGTGGGGCAGGTGCTTGGCGCTGAACCCCATCCCAATGCCGACAAACTGCGGCTCACGCAAGTAAATGTCGGCCGGGGCGAACCCCTGTCTATCGTCTGCGGAGCGCCCAACGTTGCCGCCGGCCAAAAAGTGATCGTGGCCCTGATCGGCACCACGCTTTACCCCAGCAGCGGCGAGCCCTTCACCATCAAGAAAGCCAAAATCCGCGGCGAAAGCTCCGAAGGCATGCTGTGTGCCGAAGACGAAATCGGGCTGGGCAGCAGCCATGACGGGATCCTGGTTTTGCCACCGGAAACAGCCATCGGCCTGCCAGCCGCCACCTATTTCAACGTGCGGCGCGACACGCTGCTGGAAATCGGACTGACCCCCAATCGCTCGGATGCGTTCAGCCACCTGGGCGTAGCGCGCGACCTTTACGCCGCCTTGCGAGCCCGCGGCCTGCAAGCCCGACTGACCTTGCCAGAGCCCGCGCCGCTGCCGCCTAACGCAAAATCCGCGCAAGGCAACCGCCAGGAAGGCACCCTGAACGGCCAAGCGTTCGCAATCAGCCTGCCCAGGCCCGAGGCCTGCCTTCGTTATACCGGCATCGCCCTTCGCGACGTGAACGTGGGCCCTTCGCCCGAATGGCTGCGGCAACGGTTGGCGGCCATCGGCGTGCGCTCCATCAACAACGTGGTGGACGTCACCAACTTTATCCTGCACGAATACGGCCAACCGCTGCACGCCTTTGACGCCGACGCCATCCGCGGCGGCCGGATCGAAGTCAAAACGCTGCCCGCCGGCACGCCCTTCGTGGCCCTGGATGGCAACACCCGCAGCCTCCGCGACAGCGACCTGATGATCTGCGACGCCGAAGGCCCGCTGGCCATGGCCGGCATTTACGGGGGCCTGAGCTCGGGCGTGACCGGGAAAACAACGCGCTTGTTCCTGGAAAGTGCCTGCTTTGACCCGCGCTGGATCCGGCGCAGCTTTACCGCACATGGGTTGCGCACCGATGCCGCCGTGCATTTTGAGAAAGGCACCGACCCCAACATGACCGCGCAGGCCCTGGCGCGTGCGGTGGAAATGCTCCGCAGCCTGAGCGGCGCCGAGCTGGCCTCCGACCTGCTGGATGTCTATCCGGCGCCGGCAGCCCCGCGATTAGTGCCCCTGCGCTGGGACCGCCTCACCAGGCTCATTGGCGCGGAAATCCCGCAGGCCGAAGCGCGCAATATCCTGAAGTTTCTGGGCATGGAACTGCGCTCCGAAGATGCCCAAGGCCTGTTGGTTGCTGTGCCCACCGACAAAACCGACGTAACCCGCGAGGCCGACCTGATCGAAGAAGTGCTGCGCATTTACGGCATGGACCGCATCGCGCTGCCGGGCAGCCTGCGCAGCAACATCGTGGCCCCCCAGGCCGACGCCAACGAGCAGCGCCGCTTCCAAATCGCCAACTTTTTGAACGGTGCTGGCTTCAGCGAAATCTTCAGCAACCCGATCACCCGCTCGCGTTACCTCGCCGGCCTCCCGGAAATCGCCCGCAATCGCGCGGTAGTCCTGGCCAACAGCCTGAACGCCGAGCTGGACATCATGCGCCCCGACCTGCTTTTCGGCGGGTTGGAAGCCGCCGCGCGCAATGTCAATCGCCGGCAGGAGAACCTCCGTTTGTTCGAATTTGGACGCGTTTTTGAGCAAGAGGACGGCCAAATCCGCGAGCGCGAGCAACTCGGGCTATGGCTGTGCGGGAACCGCCACCCCGAAAGCTGGCGTCAACCTGCTGCGGCACAGGATTACTTCGACCTGAAAGCAGCCGTAGAGCTTGTGCTCAAGCGGTTCAACTGCCCGGAGCAACGGAGCACTTCAACCGAAAACTCCTTGCTGGAATATGGCCTGGACTATTGGGTTGGGGAACAAAAAACGGTATCTTTTGGACGGGTCCGCAGCGAGGTCAACGCGCTGCTTGACCTGCGCCTGCCGGTGTACTACGCCGCAATGGAATGGGACGTTTTGTCGGCTTTAGGGGCCGCGCGCAAACCGCGCTACCAACCGCTGTCGCGCTTCCCGGCAGTTCGGCGAGACCTGGCGCTGGTGCTGGACCGCCAAACCGCTTTCCGCGACGTGGAGGTTCTGGCGCGCAAAAAAGGCGGCAACTGGCTTCGGGAGGTTTTTCTCTTTGACGCCTATGAAGGACCAAATTTGGGCGAAGGGCGCAAGAGCTATGGCATCGGGCTGTCCTTTAGCAACGACGAGGCTACCCTGACCGACAAACAAGTGGACACGGTTATGCAGGACCTGATCCGCGCCTATGAAACGGAACTCAACGCAACGATTCGACGCTGATGGAAGATCTCTCGGTTAAGTTTGCCAACCTCTTCGACAAAGTCGAGACGCTGATGGTCAAGTACGCCCGCTCGCGGGAGGAAAACAGCCACTTGAAGGCCGAAAACAAGGAATTGCACCAACTCAAGCAGGAGCGCGACCAGCGCATCCGCGAACTGGACGACAAAATCACCGTCTTGCGCACCGTCCGCCAGATCAGCCAGGATGGGCAGGAAAGCCCGGACGGCCAGGAGAGCGAGGATCGCGCGGCCATCCGACACAAGGTGAACGAGTACATCAAAGAAATAGACCGCTGCATTGCCTTGTTGAGCGCGTGAGCCGGGCCGGCGGCCAATTTTGCCCGTTAGGGTCAGGCCCTCCGGCCAATGTGCCCATTCAGGCCCTGCCGTCCCTTGGCCCCCGCTATTTCCGATTAATGTTATCTTTACACGAACGTACCCGGCGAACCCGCTTCAGGCCTCAAAAGGCGGCTGGATGTTATCCTGGATCCGAACAAAAGACCCCCACAAGAGCACGGCATGGAACCCACACAGGAATTGATCAACATCAACGTCAATATCTGTGACAGGCCCTACCGATTGAAAGTTAAACCGGCGGAGGAAGAATATGTCCGACGCGCGGCCAAAGTGATCAACGAGAAGGTCAAAGACCTGCAATCGCAATATTCGGCAAAAGACAAACAGGATTACCTGGCTATGTCTGCGCTTATGTTCATGGTGGAGAAATTGAGTGCTAAGGCTGACTTTGTCATCAAAGACAGCGCGCTCATGGATCGTGTTTCAGATCTGGATTCCCGGCTTGACCAGGTGTTGTCTTCCTGATTGGAAAGGAAATGGCTTGACTGAACAAATGTTCAGTTTTGCCAGGTGGACCATCCCCCCTTCCCCCGGAAGCTTACCCATTGCCCAAAGCGCTTCGGAGCCCGCCGGAGTGGTACGTCCAATTTAAGGACCCTAAAACCGGGATAGATGGATGTTGTACTCTGCGTTGTTCTGGCAGTTGCCGGCCTTCTGGTGGGATTGCTCATCGGCAAGCTTGCTTTTGGCCAGACTACTAAGCAGCGCGAAATAGCGGAAAACGAAGCCGCCATGATTATCAAATCGGCCAAACGCGAAGCCGAAACCCTGCTCAAGACCCGCGAACTCGAGGCCCAGGCTCACCTGGAAAAACACGAAGCCGCCGCCGACCGCCGCTACCAGCAGCGCGAACGCCAACTGGAAGATCGCGACATCAAGGTCAAGCAGCGCGACAAAGAAATGAGCAAAGAGCGCGAAAAAATCAAGCGCCGCGAAAAAGAATTGGAGGTGCTCCAGGAACAATTGGAGCAGCACATTGAAAGCCTGCGGATCCGCCGCGAAGAAGTGGACAAGGCGCATGGCGAAAACGTTCGCAAGCTGGAGCAACTGGCGCAATTAAGCGCAGAAGAAGCCCGCAACGAGCTGATGGAATCGCTCAAAGCCGAGGCCCGCACCAAGGCCATGGGCCAGATCAAGCAGATCACCGACGAAGCCAAGCTTCAGGCCAACAAAGAGGCCAAAAAAATTATTCTGCAGACCATTCAGCGCACCGCTGCCGAACACACCATCGAAAACTCGGTGTCGGTGTTCCACCTGCAGAGCGACGACCAGAAAGGCCAGGTCATCGGCCGTGAAGGGCGAAACATTCGGACGCTGGAAGCCGCAACCGGCGTGGAATTTATTGTGGACGATACCCCGGAAGCCATCATCATTTCAGGTTTTGACTCGGTGCGCCGCGAAGTAGCGCGCCTTTCGCTGGAGCGCCTGACCGCCGACGGCCGCATCCACCCTGCCCGCATCGAAGAAGTGGTCAAAAAGACCCAGAAGCAGATGGAGGAGCACATCATGGAAATCGGCGAGCGCACCGTCATTGAACTGGGCATCAACGGCCTGCACCCGCAACTGGTGCGGGCAGTAGGTCGAATGCGCTTCCGTTCGTCATACGGCCAAAACCTGCTTCAGCACAGCCGGGAAACGGCCAACCTCTGCGCCACCATGGCCGCTGAGCTTGGGTTGGACGCCAAAATGGCCAAACGAGCCGGCCTGCTCCACGACATCGGCAAGGTGCCAGAAGAAGAAAGTGAGCTCAGCCACGCGTTGCTCGGCGCCAAGCTCTGCGAAAAATTTGGCGAACACAAAGCCATCGTCAACGCCGTGGGCGCCCACCACGATGAAATGGAGATGAAGTACCTCATCTCGCCCATCATCCAAGCCTGTGACGCCATTTCCGGTGCCCGTCCCGGCGCCCGTCGCGAAATGGTGGAGAGCTACATCAAGCGCATCAAAGACCTGGAAAAACTGGCCCTCAGCTACGACGGCGTGGACGAAGCCTACGCCATTCAGGCAGGCCGCGAACTCCGCGTCATTGTCGCCAGCGAAAAGGTCACCGACCAGCGCGCCGAAGAACTGTCGTTCCAAATCTCCGAAAAGATCCAGGAAGAGATGCAGTACCCCGGCCACATCAAAGTGACCGTAATCCGGGAACACCGGGCGGTGAGTTTTGCCAAGTAAGGCAACTTAGTTAAGGAAAGCGTATATTAGAGCTCAAGAAAGTTATCTTATTGCTCTGTTGTGAACGCAAAACATACCCTGCATGCCTGCTTGGCCGGCTTGTGCTTACTGATTCTCGTCGCCCGTCCACAGGCGAGTCACGCACAGCATTTTGGTTTCTTTGGCGACAAAAACTACTTGTGGGACTCCATCCAGTTTACGGAACCCCGCGACTACCTCTTTCTGGATACCTCGTCGGCAAACCTTTGGCAGATCGGAGAACCTGCTAAGCTTTATTTTGACAGCGCATTTTCCGCCAAGCGGGCCATCGTAACCGACACATTGGTTGCCTATCCACCCAATGCCTCGTCTTACTTTGAACTGGTTTTGCCCATAATTGAATTTGAAGGAATTGGAGGAGCCGGTGTTATTTTTTCGTATAAAATAGATTCCGATTCGTTAAAGGACGGCGGTTATATCACCATCTCCTTTGACATGGGAAACAGCTGGTGCAATTTTGCCACGTACGCGGATAGTTGCTATAGTCCCGAAGCGGAGATTACCTTTACCTCTCAGGAACCCTTTGCCTTTGACCTCCTGCACAACGGTGAGCTTGGATTCTCCGGTCGTTCTTTAGTATGGAATAAAATTGAATTTGGATGGATCATTTATGGCGTAAAGTCAGCGAATTCAGGACTCCGCGCCGACACCATGTTGGTGCGCTTCCATTTCGCCTCAGATTCGATAGATAACCCAAAGGATGGCTGGATGATAGACGATATATTTATATATGGAAGGGAGCGTCCCGGCGGATTGAACCATTACCTGGGCAACCAGCTTAGCCTTTACCCAAATCCCAGCACTGGTGAGTTTTCCTTCAAGCTGCAACAAAGTTATTCGCAGGTTCGCGCTCGCTTGTACCATGCTACCGGCCAGCAGGTTGCCGAACAGATTTGTACGTTCTGCAGTTCCATTCAGTTTGATAAACCCCACTTAAGCAAGGGGCTCTATTGGCTAGCCGTTGACCTGGATCAAAAACCCTATGGGTACGGCAAATTGCTCATAAGGTAAACGCGAAAGTTACCCACTTCTTGGCGCGGCTGGATAAGGTCATACAGGTGGAAGATCCCGAAAGGTCGCGCTTGCGAAGCCCCCTACTCCACCGCCATACTGCCTTGCGCCACAACCTGGCTCTCTTGCAGAACGCGGTAGAAGTACCAGCCGGGCTCAAAAGCTGAGCGCTTCAAGACCACTTGCCCCGATGGCATGGGCATGGTCCTGATCAACTGGCCGGATCGGTTGAAAATCTGCACCGTTGCGGGTTGGCCGGACGTGCCGGTACGCGTCAGGGTCAGGTAAGCAACATCCACGATCGGGTTGGGTGCGAGCCTTACAGCCAGTGCAGGAGTTTCGACACCGGATAACCCGACCGCCCGCACAAAGACATCAAAGTAATCGCCGCCGGGACATCCCGCTGCATCAGTCACAGCAAGCCTGTACTGTGTTGTTGCATCGGGCTTGGCATAGGTGAAGGGGTTGCCCGGATCGGCCAGGCTCTCTGCAGGGGACTAATGGTACGATTTCGGTTCAATGCCTCCGTGAATACTTAGGTACAATTGAACGCTGTCACCTGGATCAATGTAGGCAAATTTATAGTCCAGAGACCAAATATACCGTGAATAAGTATACTTAGTATTATCATAACAAATAACCCCTGTGGCGTCTGTAACCGTCAAATAAAAGGTCAGGCTATCGTTTGCCAAATAAAGCATCCTGGGATTCGCCGCAGTAGTATCATCTAAAAAGTCCGAGGCCGTTAAATTGAGCGATGGAAAATCGGGGAAAGGGTTATACCGGCAAGACCATACTTAAATATATGGAGCCACGCCCCCCTGCGCTGTGGGCATTCCCCCAAGATAAAAAGCTTCTACAACTAAATTAATTTCACACAGCGTATCGTTCTTTCCTGCGTCAGCGATGCACTGGGCAAATACTGGCGACTTGCACAATAACATAATAAATACTATCTTACTACTAAGCGATTTCGTTTGCCGGAAATTTAAACTGTGCATAATTTTGTATATGAATAAGCGTTACTTGTAAAACATTATGCTACATGTTTATCCATAAAGGTAGGTCGAAAAGTGCTTGCCTTCGGGCAAAATGGAGCGATAACTAAGACATTGCGGCGCTCTCATGGGTACTACCAACATCCGTTCTGAAACCCTGCTCATTTACCCGGCATTGCGTAATTTTGTAATCTCAAAGGAAGCCAACTACTAAGTTAATAGTAATCAATACTTTGTGTAATTTAAGAAGATTTATTAAATTGTAGAAAATGGAAAGAGACGCCGCTTCAAGTCAAGCCTCTTACAACGTGAACAACGGAGAAAGCAAATGCCCCTTTATGGGTGGAGCCCTGAAACAAAGTGCAGGATCAGGTTCCCGAAACCGCGACTGGTGGCCCAACCAGCTCAAGCTGAATATCCTTCGCCAGCACAGCAACCTGACCAACCCCATGGGACGGGATTTTGATTACGCAGCAGCGTTCAAATCCCTGGACCTGGCCGCAGTGAAACAAGACCTTTTCGACCTGATGACCAATTCTCAGGAATGGTGGCCCGCTGACTATGGCCATTACGGACCGTTCTTCATTCGAATGGCCTGGCACAGTGCCGGTACTTACCGCATTGCAGATGGTCGCGGTGGAGCCAGCTCCGGTACGCAGCGCTTCGCTCCTCTGAACAGCTGGCCAGACAACGCCAACCTGGACAAGTCCCGGCTCCTGCTGTGGCCCATCAAACAGAAATACGGCAACAAAATCTCCTGGGCCGACCTGATGATCCTGGCCGGTAACTGCGCACTGGAGTCCATGAACTTCAAGACGTTCGGTTTTGGAGGAGGTCGCGCAGATGTTTGGGAACCCGAAGAGGACATTTACTGGGGCTCCGAGGCAGAATGGTTGGGCGACAAGCGTTACGCGGGTGACCGCGAACTCGAAAACCCGCTGGCCGCCGTCCAAATGGGCCTCATTTACGTGAACCCGGAAGGCCCGAATGGCAACCCGGATCCACTGGGTGCCGCCCGGGACACTCGCGAGACGTTTGGCCGCATGGCCATGAACGACGAGGAAACCGTAGCCCTCATTGCCGGTGGACACACCTTCGGCAAGACCCACGGCGCCGCCGATCCCGGAAAATACGTAGGCAATGAACCCGCCGCCGCGAGCATTGAAGAGCAGGGAATGGGGTGGAAAAACACGTTCGGCAGCGGCAACGGGGTGAACACCATTACCAGCGGCCTTGAAGGCGCGTGGACCGTATCGCCTACTCAATGGAGCAACAACTACTTTGAGAACCTCTTTGGGTTCGAATGGGAGTTGACTAAAAGCCCGGCAGGCGCTCATCAGTGGACGCCAAAAGGGGGCGCCGGTGCGGGGACTGTTCCCGATGCCCATGACCCGGCCTTGCGCCACGCACCGATCATGCTGACGACTGACCTGGCGCTCCGCATGGATCCCGCTTACGAGAAGGTTTCCCGCCGCTTTTTTGAACATCCGGAGGAATTGGCCGATGCCTTTGCGCGCGCCTGGTTCAAACTGACCCACCGCGATATGGGGCCACGCGTCCGCTACCTCGGGCCCGAAGTGCCCGCCGAAGAGTTGCTCTGGCAGGACCCGGTTCCCCCGGTATCACACAAGCTTGTGGAAGCTCAAGATATCGCAAGCCTCAAGAGCCAGATTCTTGCCTCCCCATTGTCTATTGGTGAAATGGTCGCTACGGCCTGGGGCTCTGCCGCTACCTTCCGCGATTCAGACAAACGCGGTGGTGCGAACGGTGCCCGCATTCGCCTGGCGCCTCAGAAAAACTGGGAAGTCAATAACCCTGACCAATTGGCCAAGGTGCTCCAAACGCTGGAAGGCATACGGGCTGGATTCAACCAGAGCCGCACAGATGGTAAGCGCGTATCACTGGCTGACCTCATCGTGCTGGCAGGATGCGCCGCCGTTGAAAAAGCAGCTCGCGACTCCGGCCACGCGGTAACCGTTCCATTTACCCCAGGGCGGACCGATGCTACCGAGGAACAAACAGATGTAGAATCTTTTGCGGTCCTGGAACCCAAAGCCGACGGCTTCCGAAATTATGCAGAGACGCATGCTGTATCCGTAGTACAGGAGGAATTGCTAATTGACAAAGCTCAACTGCTTACGCTCAACGCACCTGAGTTAGCGGTGTTGATCGGGGGGATGCGCGTGCTAAACACCAATTTCGACCATTCCAGCCATGGCGTATTTACTAAGCGCCCAGGTGTACTCACGAATGATTTTTTCGTGAATCTACTGGATGTTGGCACTACCTGGCAAGCACAGAGCAAAGCACAGGATATCTTCGTCGGTCGCGACCGCAGCAGCGGTGAAGTTCGCTGGACAGCCACGCGCGTTGACTTGATATTCGGCTCAAATTCCGAACTCCGGGCATTGGCCGAGGTTTATGCAAGCAGCGATGCACAAGGCAAATTCGTCCAGGACTTTGTTGCAGCCTGGAACAAAGTCATGAACCTGGATCGCTTCGATCTGGCTTGATCGCTGGGCGCGGAACTTCAGTTTCGGTTCAACAATATTACAAGGGTGGCCCGGAGACGGGCCACCTTTTTTTTGTTGAACACTGCTTTACACTTGTCCTGTCACGAGCAAATCCTTTCGCTTGAGATGGGTTAAAATTTGTGCCTTCCTTGTTTAGCAAATCGCCATTCTGCCACGGCCAAAATTACAATCACCAACAACTCTGCCAAAAAATAGGCGTAGCCTAACATGGTCAGCTGATTGCGGTGCAAAGCCATAAGCAACAGCGTCAACGCGCAGTACAGCAAATTGCCCAAAGCGATGCCGCGAAGCAAAACGGGCCAGGGTTTTAAGCTTAGAAAATAGCATGTGAAATCATACGCTGCAAATACAAAGGCAATGAGGGCTAAAAGACGGAGTGTTGCCACAGGCGCGCCAAAGACTGATTCAAAATGAACCAGCACCACACCCAACATCAAGGCGGAGAGCAAGGCACCCAGGCCGTCTAGCAGGAAAAACCGGTGCGGATGCGAAGCGTTTATCCAGTTTCTCATAGCTGTTAAAAATCTACTTAGGTGTTGCTATTTGCTCTAACGCAATAATTTCTTCGTTATTCAAACCGATGCCGGGGACTGGCCACTGCAGACTTTGGTAATATTGAGCTGTTAGCTCAACGCTCTCGTTAAAGGGAGTAAAATCCATACTAAAATCGCTTCGCAGCCGCTCATTGCTGACCTTCAGGGATGCATTAAACCAAAGAGGAATATCCAATGCCGGTCTGATGTTCCGACTATGCAGCACTGATGAATCCAGGCTAACTGTTGTAACCCTTTTGTCAAGGGTGCTGACCAATTCCTGCAATGAACATGGTTCATGCGTTGTGGCGTTGTAAACCTCAGAATGCTGAGGTAAGGAAAGTGACCTGACAATCATTTCTACTAAGTCACCAACGTACGTTAATGTTATAGTGTCCCTTCCTCCATCTGGAAGAATTAACGGGAGCTGGTGGCGTGCTCTGTAGAGCCAGTAATAGAAACGATCGGTATGGTCATATTTTCCATAAACCAACGATGCCCTTAAGACTAACTTGTCCAGCCATTCCGCTCTTTGCAGAACCCTTTCGCACTCAGCCTTTCTATTCCCATAGCTTGCCGATGTCCGGTCGCTTTTCTGGGCTGCCGTACACGGCAAAATAGAACTTGCTTCGTTGATGGGGTCTGGCTGCTGCGTATCCAATGAATAAACGGAAAGCGTAGAGATAAAAATGTAGCGGTTGACTCGACCCCTTAAACGGTCCAGAAGCAACTCGAGGGAATCCGGGAAATAGCAGGACAGGTCAATCACATAATCCCAGTCAGTTGCGCCCAATAGTTGAACATCTGAGGTTTCCCGGTCGCCTTTTATCTTCATCACCTCTTGAAACAAGGAGGCTTGGGTCTGCTGTCTGTTAAAAAGCGTCAGCTCATACCCACCCAACATTTGTAGGCTCTCTACAAGATTTCGACCGATAAACTGGGTGCCTCCGAGAATAAGTATTTTTTTCATTTTGCAAATGATGGCTTAGGCCAGGAGGTGGGTTGAATCGAGCATGCCGGTTTAATTTTCTTTAGTCATGTGCCTGTAAATTTCAGCAAATTTTCTTCTTGCGCTAGCTGCAATTCTAGGTCATTTCGCGGTTGATTTTGCTCCGCTTCAGAAAACGGCGGAAAAAGACTTAGCTTTTAAACATTGTAAATAGCATTAATTGAGTAAGCTTTTTAGGCATTTAATCAGATTGAAATACAATTTGTAAGAAGCAATTTAAAATATTTACATATATAAGTAATTGTTTTTTATAAATAATATCATACGTTAACTCCAAAGATGTAGCCCACTAATGCAGACAGACCCATGGCTATTGAGCCCCAAATTACAATTCGCAATATAGCCTTGCTGGTGCTTGACCCCCCCGTTTTTGCAGCCATTGTCCCCAAAATGAGCAGAAAAACTGTCGTGAACGCGTACAACCAATATTCTAGACCTTTGAAAGGGGCTAAAAGTATGACCAAAAGAGGTAGGACACCTCCAACTGTAAATGCCATTCCAGATGCTAAGGCTGCCTGTATTGGATTTGCTTTACTAATTTCGTTTATACCCAATTCTTCTCTTATGTGCACTTCTAAAGCGCCTTTTGCTGTCAATTCAATGGCTACCTGCCTTGCTGTTTCTTTTTTCAATCCTCGCTTCTCATAAATTTTAGATAATATATTTAACTCATCTACAGGTCTTTCCTTGAGTTCTTGTTTCTCTCTTTCTATATCGGCGTTTTCGGTATCCGTCTGGGAACTTACAGAGACGTATTCACCGGCTGCCATAGACAGTGCTCCCGCAACAAGTCCGGCAACTGTTGCCAACATGATGGGATCTCTTGTTGAACTTGCGGCCGCAACACCAATGGCTAGACTTGAAATAGAGATTATGCCATCATTTGCACCTAAAACAGCAGCCCGTAACCAGTTGCTTCTGTGTATGTAATGACTGTCAAGATAGTTGTCAATTGTTATCAATTTACTTTTTTCCATTCGCTTGATTTTAAAAGTATGTCTAATCGGATAAAGTCGGGGAATTTCACCCCAAACTTCACTCATGTACTTGAGACTCTCCCCTCTTGAAGATAGTTCTGTTCTTCGTCGCTCTATTGGTCATTCGCCAAGTAGTATGATTCCACTTTTCTGGAATATCCTTCATGGGAATCCTTAGCGTGCGATTTTCAAATTTCCGGAAATTTTCCTGGATAGCTTTCGTGAAACTTATGCGCACAAAAATTCCGTGCGCTAGTCTATGGTCTTAACGCATGACTAAGCATGCGTTAAAGTTTAGGATGTTATTGGTCCGCCATTTTTGTTACCCGGAATTTTTCAGGTTTAGTTTTATTGCGTTCAATTAATTTTCTTGCTTCCGAGTCAAGTTTAACTGCTTCTCCATACCATTGTAAGCCACATACAAAATCATTCATTTCTAATTCATATACTATATCATTTAGTTCTGTATGGGTTAGCTCATTTTCAGTCAAAATGAAAGGTATAGTTTCTTTAATATTATTATATTTTTATAGAGTAATTTTCTTGTTTGTTTTGTCAGCTTGCGGATTCAAAGTTTGAATCATTACCTGAATTTTGATTTAAATAGAACTTTAACTCTAATTCTTTTAGAATATTTGTTAGAACAATTGCTGTGTTGTTTAGCTTTTTTTCCCCATATATACAGACTTCCGTTGATTACTAACACTGCCTTCTGTTAGCCCTTGGCTGTACAAAATTCTATTAAAAAACCATCAATAACACTACCGTATGAAACGACCTGCCCCAAGGTTATTCGAGTTGATCTTCAACAATATATGCACCTGCCGCAGCTGCTGATTTAACGATTACTTCGACATTATCAGTCGCAGAAGCAATTACAATACCAACCGGCTAGTTTTATCAATTACTTTCAAAAAATCCGTCTTTGATATTTCAGTTAGCCAATGTTGTAGTTGCAAAAGCAATTGTTATCTTCCCAGATACAATTTCACCATAGTCGCCCTCCGGTGTAATGAATTTTCTTGCAAAGCCAAAAACGTTCTCGTAAAAGTTAACTGCTTTCCCAACGTCTTTAACGTAAAGGAATGTATATGCAATTATTAACGCCCTTATTATGTTTCTGATTATTATTGACAATTCTTATCTATCAGTGTCAATCCTCCATTTTTGATCAGCCAATCTCATGCTGCCAATCTCGTTCTCCAAATTCCGCT
>CAYSDI010000098.1:0-12938 GCA_964429745.1 uncultured Chitinophagales bacterium
TTTTCTGCGCTCATTTTCTGCGCTCATTTTCTGCGCTGCCAGTCTAAGCATACACGCCCGGGTTTGTGATCCCACATTGGCTCCTTTGGGTCTTACCTCCAGTTATACACCAGGCATCGGAGCCATGCTGGAATGGAATGTTGTGCCAGGAAGCGAAGGTGTGCTGCTGAAGCTGGATCTGCCTTCAGGTTCAGTTTTGAAAACGCGGATTGGCGCTTTTGAATCGGATTAGTTTCTTGTACCGGATGCTTTACTTACCCTAGGAGTGTATACCTGGAGGGTTCAGGCGACTTGTTCGTCAACCCCACCCTACGACGTTACACCGGTTTCTCTCAGCAACAGTTTTACAGTTGGAGCGCCGATTCCTTGCCCAGCAACAGTGACGGATGTTGATGGGAATGTTTATAATGTCATTGACATTAATTATCAATGCTGGACTCAGGAAAACCTGAAGGTTGAGCACTATGTCAATGGAGATCCCATTCCTACGGGCCTGGTCGATTCCGCGTGGTTGAATGCCGCCATCGCCTCTACCGGTGCTTTTTCCGTATTCAACAATATGCCAGGCAACAAGGCGATACTGGGGTTGTTGTACAATCATTTTGCCGTAAAGGATTCCCGCGGTCTTTGCCCGGCAGGTTGGAGTGCTGGCATGGATCCTGAATGGTCCGATTTGCGAGATTACCTGGGGGGATTCAATGAGGCGGGTGGCAGGTTGAAGGCAACGGGCACGCTGAGTGCCGGAACTGGATACTGGCAGGACCCAAATTTTGGGGCGACCAATACCAGTGGATTCACTGCGCTACCCGGCGGTTACCGTGCGCCTAATGGCAGCTACTCGCTTAAGGGGTACAGTGCTCTCTTTTGGAGTACGAATGAAACCGGACGTTACCGGGAGTTGTTTTCCGATAGCAAGGATATGCGACGTGACTTTACAGCCAGGGGTGCTGGAATGTCCGTACGCTGCCTTAAAGATTAATAACCCCGAATTTGTTCTCAATGGCGTTGCTCTTGTGTAACAACCATTAATTTAATTTAGTATTTATAATAATTGTATTATATTTTTAGAAACTCAATTTCATGGTCCGTCTTCAAGCACGACCGACTCTTAGTGAACGAGAATTTAACCAACTCAAGCGCTATGCGAACAGCCTCAAGGCCGAGAAAAGATTGACTTTACGTGCGCAAAATATTCTTGACTGGTAAGAGAACTTGAGTTATAAATCGTCGGCGGTGAAGAATCAGGTTAGCGTGATAGTTATCGCCAAGTGGCGCCGCCAATTTAATTGCTGCCCTGGCCATTCATACCGGCGAGATTACGGCCTGAACCATAGAACGAAACAACAGCGATAACTTCTTGAAGTTTCTCAAGCTCTTAGACAGAAAATACCGATCGGTTGAGCTGCACATTATGGCAGATAATCTCTCCGTGTACAAAAACAAGGAAGTGCTTGAGTGGGTCTACAAGAAGCGAAAAATTCACCTGCACTTTACACCAACTTACTCTTCCTGGCTGAACCAAATTGAAGTCTGGTTGAGCATACCCACCCGCGATGTATTCAAGGACGCGGTTTGGACCATTAAAAAACATTTCGTCGATCAATTGATGGTCTATATCAAAATCTTCCCTCAAAAATACTGCCCCAGTCCAAGTACAAGGCCCCGCTGATCGGGGCTAAAAAGATCCACGCCATAGTCTGCGCGCAGCACCGCGTTATTGGCTGGCTTAAGCACAAGCCGCATTCCCAGTCCGACAAATTGTTGGATATTATCTGGTTGCAAGAGGTCATTTAATTGTCCGCCGGGCTGCCGCCAACTGCCCATGTCGGAGAATGCGACCCCTTGCAGGGCTATGCGCCAAGGCTCCCAGAACGTTTGACGTAGCTCGACGTTCCAGGTGAGTACGCCTGTGCCCCGGTCAACGCGATTGCCTGAGCCACGAAGGTTTACGTGGCTGTCCAGGACAAAGGGGGCAAAGGGCGTACTGAGGTTGGTAGAAAGGCCTGCTCGCATGCGCATGGCCAGATTGAGCCTTTGGCTGGATCCCAGTCGCTGAAACCACCGGGCGTCGGCCCAGTATATGTAAAACCAACTGCGATCGGGCAGGTCGCAAATGGTTTGTGCGTACTGGGTCAGGTCCCAGCCTTGGAACTGATGCGCGTACCGGTTGACAACTCCCATTTGATGGCTGGCCTTAAACAGCAGCTTCGGGATGCGTGCCTGAGCTGGTCCAGGGGTCATCAGGCCCTCATGTCGCTGGTCTTTGCGGTAGCGTTCTACAAAATAGGTGGCGCCCAGTTCCCACGTTTCGTTATGCTTGCGGGCGAAGAGGGCGGTTGCTCCCAGGCTCAGGTTGTCGTAGTTGTAAAACACCGGCTGGTCATCGAACTGGTTATCAAAGTAGAGTGGCTCGGTGGAGGCCAAGTGCACCATGCTGAGGGTAGTTCCCCAGCGGCTGCGGCCCAGATTAGGTACCCGCAGGTAGAGCTGCCCACCGGGACGACCATCGTTGAGCTGCCCGAATACGCTGAGTTGCAGCCCCCGGCCCAGGAGGTTCGCGTCGGTATAGCCGAGCTGCACCCACACATTGCCCCGCACTCCGCCAAAATTTGCAAGCGGAAATTGCGTCCATGCTTCTTCCACCACAAAGCAGAGCACTCCCCCGCTGTCCAGCCGAGGCTGAACCTGGCTCAAAAAGGGAAGATTCTGCAGCCGCTGTGCATCTTCCGCAATTGTCAGGCTGTCAGCCAATGTGCCAGGCTCACTCTCTACAAATCGAAACAGGACTGCAGGCTGGGTGCGTTTCAGTCCTTCAAACACAATGCTGCGGACGGTGTCCTGGGCCGAAGCGACGGCCGGTAGCCAGGTGCATATCAGCACCAAACAAAGGACCCACCACCTGTCAGCAACCATATTGGAATTATATTTATCTTATATTAAACCGCATGCCTAAGTTGAACGTACCCGCCCGCCCACCGCTGGTTTGCAGGAAGTCATTGGTAAACCAGGTGTAAAGCAGTTCAAATTCGAGTTTTTGGTTGACCTGTTGTTTAGCGCCCAGGCCGGCTTGGGCAAAGTAGTCGTAGTTTGGGTTCCAATACGGCGAATAGCCGCCCAAGGAATAAAGGGTGGTTTTTGGGAAGGGGAAATAGCTCAGGATCAACGTGGCAGGAGTAGAAACCCGGTTGAGGGCATCAGGGCCTTTCCCGATGTCTTCCCAAAGCAGGTCGATTTCGGTAAACAGCGAAAAACGACTGCCGAGGGTGAAATCATTGAAAAACTGGGTCCACCAGGCGGCGCCATTCCAGTCGATGTACGGCTGGCTGTTCTCCCCTTCCAGCTCACGACCAAGGGGAATCCACACCGCGCTTTGAATAGAAAAGTTTGACCACTTGGACACGGGTGCCCATCGGACTTTAGGCCCAATGCTGGTTACACCGTCGCGAGTCTGAGCCATCTCCCCTCTGCCCAGTACACCGAAGGCGGAGGCAGGGAGGGGTTCGTTGCGGACCCGGCGGTAGCGCAGCTCAAAACCCGCATTGAAGCGATCATTGACCCCATAAAGCGAGGAAATGAACGTGGTGAAAAAGGTAGATCGATCCGTGCGTACGTTAGCGTTTCCTGTGGTTTGGGTGTAGAGGTTGTTGAAGATTTTGGTCTCCACCTGGCCGCGGGGAATGGTGGCAGAGACGACGTAGCGAATGGCGTTGGTAGGGTCGGGGTCGGTGCGGGATTCCGCAGGTTCGCCTTCGCGTGTCCAATCATTGAGCGACCAGTCGTAGGGGTAAAAGTCCAGGGTGTAGGTCTCTGAGATAGGTTGGAGCCGGTAGCGATTTATGTAATCGCGGGCACTGGATGTATTGCTGGTGAAGTCGCCGGCGTACCACGCAAAGATCTGCGAAAGGCTGCCACGTTGCTGCGCAGAATCGATGCGCACGAAGTCCGGGTCGTTGAGGGCGGCGACAGTACGGCTTTCTAGCTGCTTTTCCAGCTGTTCGGGGCGATAAGCCTCGGAGGCAACAGGGGGGCAGTCCACCGCGCCGCAGACCAGCACAAAGTGAAAACGCGGATCGACAAAAGCCTTGAGCAGGTGGATTTTTTCCAACTCGTTAAGCGTCATGGAATGACCCGCCACCTGGTATTTATTCCGGTCGAAAAAACCCTCGATGTCGAGCACAGACTGCAAAGGATAAGCCATAGCGGCAGCGTGGATCACGAGCAAATTGTAGGCGTTGATAAGAAAGGCCTGCTGCTCCGCGGCGCTGGCGTCCTGCTGTATCCGGGCAGATGCAAGTTCAGCTACCCAGGAATCGGTGGCCTGGTCGCGCTGTATACGGGCGTAGTCCACGCGACCGTCCTGTACGTATGCACCCAAAAACGCGTCCAACCGATCGTAAAAGTCCGGATTCAGGCCCTGGCCAGACAAGATATTGCCCGGCAAAAAGGCACATAGCATGAAAAAAAGGAAGGTGCGGTGCATAAGGGATATCCGTACTTAAAATGAATAAATTTAAAAAAATTTCATCTGCAAGGAGCGAAGAAACTTTCGGGAACTGACCTCAGCAGCTTTGCCAGAAGGGGGAAGGATTTCTTGTTGGCTCAAGTGATGCAAATTCACGCAAAATGCCTACCAACACCTGTCAGCATTTTGTAAAAAAAGGACCCAACTACGCCCAACATGCTGCTGCGCCATGGATGTCAACCATTTTCGGGCATCGGCAAAGCGAAGCGGCAAGGTTGGAAAACTGGGCCAAAATCTTGGATGGTAATTTTAATTTATAGAAATTGCTGGGAGAATTAAGAAGTTCACAACTTGAACCCAAAATGAGCGCAATTAGGTTCCTTTTAGTTGCATTATCCGTCAGCCTGACAACCCTGAGCCTCCACGGCCAGGTTTGCGACCTTTCATCAGCCCCTTCGGGTCTGACCGCTGCTTACACGCCGGGATCCGGAACGCTGCTGCAATGGGATGCCGTCCCGGGCAGTCTGGGGGTTCAACTCCGCATAGAATTTCCTACAGGATCATCCTTTAGCCGCAGGCTATTGGGGACTGAGTTAGACCAATTTGCCATTCTTGATGAACTGTTGCTGGCGGGTACTTATACCTGGCGCGTTCAGGCCGCTTGCAGCGTGGTTCCACCATTCGCCTTAACGCCCGTCTCTTTACCCGGCACGTTTACGGTAGACAGCGGCTCCTGTCCGCCTGCCGTATCAGACCTTGACGGGAATATTTACGCTACTGTCAAGATCGGCGGCCAGTGCTGGATGCAGGAGAATTTAAAGGTAGAGCGCTACCGCAATGGGGATGCCCTAACCACGGGCCTGAGTAATGCTGCATGGCAATCAGCTACGACGGAAGCCTTTGCTGTATACAACAATGCCCCGACCAACAAAGACAAGTTGGGTTTGCTGTACAATTGGTATGCGGCAACTGATCTTCGCGGTTTATGTCCGGTTGGCTGGCACCTGCCTACCGACGGCGAATGGACAGATTTGATAGACTTTCTGGGTGGAGAAAGCGTTGCTGGCGGCGCCATGAAGGCTACGGGGACCAGGGCAGATGGCACTGGAGTATGGTTTGCGCCAAACCTGGATGCTACAAACAGCAGCAATTTTACCGCTCTTCCCGGTGGCTTTCGCGACTTGAACGGAATTTACGGAATTGGCGGCTTTTACGCCTATTGGTGGAGTGCAAACGAGACGCTGACCAACTTTGCCTATTACCGGCAGTTGGGCTATGTTGATGGCAACGCATTGCGCTCCTTTGACCTCAAGCGATACGGCTTCTCCGTTCGCTGTTTGAAAGATGAGTGATTTACCCAAGGAGTTGTTCCGGGGCGCGAAGCCCTTCGACCGAATTTGGATTTTATCCGATCTTTAGGGGGTTGAAGCCTACTTTATGCAAAACACTGACGACACCAAGCTCTGGAAACTGGCGCGAAAACGCGCTCAAGCCAAGCGCAATTTGACCTCTTATGTGGTGGTCAATACGGTACTGATTCTCATTTGGCTCAAAGGGCAGGGCTGGCCTCCGGCTTTTGACAATTTCTGGCCGGGCTGGGTGCTTTTTGGTTGGGGCATTGGGCTGTTTCTGAGTTTCCGCGACAGCTACGGGGAAAAGACGGAGGAGATTGCACAAAGGGAGTTTGACAAATTGAAGGGGCGTTCAAATTGATCTCCAACGACCGTTAATATGCAAAAAAAAATCCTATCTTGCCACTTGATTAATTTTATAATAATTATAAAATTTATATAAATTTCTCTTTAATTGCGAAATTTCTGAGCGTTGGAACCACCTTGAACTTTAGTGCTTCTTTTGGCTTTGCCCAAATTTGTGATCCAACTATCCCTCCAAGCGGTCTGGTTTCCAACTATATTCTAGGTACGGGAGCTACACTCACTTGGGATGTAGTACCTGGAAGTATAGGTATGCAAATAAAGGTTACAATACCGGGAGGATTCAATATCAAGAAGCGCTTGGTGGGGCATGAGTTAACTTCTTTTTTTGTACCCGATGAGGCACTGGTTAGCGGGTCCTATTTCTGGCGGGTGCAATCGGCGTGTAGTGTCGAGGAACCTCATTTGATATCGCCAATTTCTTCATTTGATAGTTTTTATGTAGGTATTGAGAATTTCTGTTCCGACCCAATAGTCGATATTGATGGGAATTTTTACAATACGATACAAGTCGGCTCACAGTGTTGGATGAAGGAAAATTTGAAAGTTGAACGGTATCGAAATGGCAGTCCGATTCAGATTGGCTTGTCAACAGATGATTGGGTATCTACAGTTTTTGGAGCTTATACCTATTACAATTACTTGCCTTTCAATAAGGATATTTACGGTGTAATTTATAACATGTACACAGTGCTAGATACACAAGGATTGTGCCCAGTAGGATGGCAAGTCCCCAGCGATGCGGACTGGGTAGGATTATTGGACTTCCTGGGGGGGTATGTGGTCGCAGGGGGATCATTGAAAACAACAGGAACAGTTGAATCTGGAACGGGATTGTGGCTGGCCCCAAATGTTGCAGCAACAAATTCCAGTGGTTTTTCAGGACTACCTGGGGGGCTTATAAGCGGCCTTTCCAGTACCTTTTGGGATCTTTCTGAAGACTCCAACTGGTGGAGTTCAACAGAGTATAGTTTTTATTCTGGGTTTGGTCGGAATTTGGATTACTCAACTCCAATTGCTGGCCGTTTTTTGGCAGTAAAGCAAACTGGATTTTATGTCCGGTGCTTGCGTGAGGAGTAAAAGAGAGAAGAAGTTCTTTCCCTCACTCCAAAACCTCCACCGTCGTCCTGCGGTTGAGCGCGCGGGCGGTATCGGTGGTACTGGCTTCTACCGGTCGGCTCTCTCCGTAACCGCGGTACTCCAGCCGCGCGGCCTCGATGCCCGCAGCCACTAAGTAATCACGCACGGGACGTGCCTGCGCCTCCGAGAGCCGTTGGTTTTCTGTTTCGGCCCCGACATCATCCGTATGACCGCCGATGCGAATGCGCAGAGTGGGCTGGTCGCGGAGCAGCGCGAACAAGCGCTGGAGCTCGCTAACGGAGCGTTCGTCTAAGACGGCGGAGCCGCTGGCAAAGAAGACGTTGCACAGCACGCTTTCGCCGCCGCCGCTGATGGGAACCAGAGCAATGTCCAGGAGGTACGGCTCCACCGGGCTGTCGTCGGGCAAGCTGAAATTTGCGGAGGCAAAAAGGTAGTCTTTGTGTATCACGTTCAGCGCGTAGTCGCGGCCGGAGGAGAGCACCACAAATAATTCTCCGGTACCAGGAGCCGCGGTGGAACGCGTGAGCAATTCGCCCGAAACCACATCGGTGAGTTCCACCACTGCGGCCAGCGCTTTGCCGGTCAGCGCGTCGCGGACGCGGGCATACAGACTCTTAGTGTTGATGATGCTGTTTCTATTGGCACGGGCCAAATGAATTTATGCTTAAGTGTGTTCATTTATAAGTAAATTTATGTAGTTTTACAGACCCGTTATGGAATGAAATGTGAATTGATTAAACTTGGTCAGTTTAATGGAAAAGGTTGCAATGTCTACACTGTAAGGACAGATGACCTAGGTGAAACGCTTTTTGATGGATTCATTAATGAATGCATCGTTTCATTTATAAGTGAAACAAAAGACATTTTGATGCTTTTAAATGCCATAGGGCATAAGGAAGGGGCGCGAGAGCACTACTTCAAGCATGCAGAAGGGAAACCAGGAGATGGTTTGTGTGCACTTTAAGATAGACCAGGTTCACACCTACGGCTCTATTGCATTCGCTTCGGTATGGACATCATCATCCTGGGTGGAGGTGGTCAAAAATTAAAATCAATTAAGGCACTCCAGGAAGATCTAAAGCTAACGACAGTCAATGACCTGCTGAAAAGGATCGCTAAAAAATAGCTGAACAAATACACGATAGGGAACTCCGTTTTTCGCCAGATGGTCTGGATTCTGTCAGTGACCTAGAATTTTACCTTGATTAGAACAGCATCATGAAAACTTCCCCAACACCCAACTTGAATGAACTCCTTGGTGAGATTACTCTCTTGGATCAGATAAAAACGAATACCCGAATGCAAATTGCTTCACGGATTGCAGATGCCATGCAAGCCAAGGGTTGGAGGAACAAGGACCTTCTGAGGAACGTCGGGAAGATTTATCCTTCGGTGATCAGCAAGTGGCTCTCTGGCACTCATAATTTTACCTTAGATACTTTGGTAGAGCTAGAGCTAGCATTGGATATTTCTTTGTTAAATATTGGTGTTAAAACAGATGAAATAGTGATTAGATTTCATGCTATTGCTGTCCAGACCACAGAACCATCGAAGCACTTTAGCGCAATGGAGGGCTTTGTTTCATACAATAGGAGTGAAGGCTTTTACCCAGTGTCAGTAGGTTCCAGTAGGAACCATTATACACTTTCAAACTAATCAGGTCAAATGGAAAGCATAGCGGAAGTTACCTGTACATTCAAAGGCATCGAATTGCTGGAGTCTGCAATAAACCTGGGCTCGGAAAAGATGACAGAGACAAAAATTTATAAGTATGAAGTTAATATAGAGCACCGAACCAGTCCTGAGAAGGGCCTTATGCTAGTTATATGTTCGATACACGTGCGAGACGAAGAGAATGTTTATGAATTGGGAAAAATTCGTACTAGTTGTATATTCAAAGTTAATAACCTAAATGATTACTTGCAAAAGGAGACCAATCAACTAAAGCTTCCAGAGCAATTTGTCTTCTCTATCAACTCCATTTCTAGCTCTACTACCAGAGGAATCATGTTTGCTAACTTCAGAGGCACGCACCTGCATAACGCTGTGTTACCGATCGTGGACCCGAAGGTTTTCGGGTGATTGGAATTGATCTCGATTATCGAGCGTCTTTAGTTAACTTTCAAGTCTTGAATCAGCCTTAACCACGCCGTAAATCACTCCACCACCTCAAACGTCGTCCTGCGGTTGAGTGCGCGAGCAGTTTCTGTCAATCCTGCATCCAAAGGTCGACTCTCCCCATAGCCCCGGTACTCCAGCCGCGCGGCCTCGATGCCCGCAGCCACTAAGTAATCACGCACGGCACGTGCCCTCGCCTCCGAGAGCCCTTGGTTGTCGGCGTCAGCCCCGACATCGTCGGTGTGGCCGCCGATGCGAATGCGCAGGGTGGGCTGGTCGCGGAGCAGGGCGAACAAGCGCTGGAGCTCGCTAACGGAGCGGTCGTCGAGAGTGGCGGAGCCGGTGGCGAAGAAGATGTTGCGCAGCACGCTTTCGCCGCCGCCGCTGATGGGCACGAGGTCGATGTCCAGGCGGTAAGGTTCCACAGCGCTGCCTTCCGGCAGGCTGAAGTGCGCGGAGGCAAAGAGGTAGTCTTTGCGCATCACGTTCAGCGCGTATTCGCGGCCGGAGGGGAGCACCACAAAGAATTCTCCGGTACCGGGGGCTGCGGTAGAACGCGTGAGCAATTCGCCCGAAACTACATCAGTGAGTTCCACCACTGCGGCCAGCGCTTTGCCGGTCAGCGCATCGCGGACGCGGGCTTTGACGTAGGTGACGGGTCGCGCGCGCAGGTGCTCCGGCAGTTCAAAGCTGTAGATGTCCAGCAGGCCGCGGCTGTCGGCGCGGTCGGAGGCGTAGTAGGCGGTGCGGCCGTCGGCGCTGACGATCAGGCTGCCTTCGTTGTCGGAAGTGTTGATGGGAAAGCCCAGGTTTTCCGGGGCCTGCCAGGCGCCATCGAGACCGAGGCGGCATAAGAAAAGATCTGTTTCGCCGAGCGTGCCGTGGCCTTCTGAGGTCAGGTAGAGCGTGGCGCCGTCAGGGTGCAAAAAAGGCGCCTGGTCCATTTCGGGGCTGTTGACCACCGGGCCGAGGTTGACCGGTGCGGTCCATTCTCCCGGGCGAAGGGCAGCGCCGCTGCTGGCAACGCCTTCGCTTGCCGCGGCACTTCCGATGTTGCCGCTGCTGCTGCGCCGGCTCATCCACAAATCGCGCTCGCCTTGGCCACCAGGCCGGTTGGAGCTGAAGTAGAGGGTGTGGCCGTCGGCGCTCAGGCAGGGCTGGCTGTCCCAGTGGGAACTGTTGACAACCGGACCGAGGTTGCGCCCTTCCGACCAACCCCTTCCCTGGATGTACTGAGATTCATATAAGTCGCAACTACCTATCCCGTCCAGCTCGTTGCATTTGGTAAACAGGAGCAGCGTGCCATCGGCGCTGAGGTGTTGCGCGCCTTCGTTGAGCGGCGTGTTGACCGGCGGGCCGAGGTTGCGTGCACGGGTCCAGCCGCCGCCTTGCGAGGACTGGCGTCTGTTGCTTATATAAAAATCCTCGTTTCGTCCGTCCAGACGGCGGGTAAAGACCATAACGCTATCGTCCAGACTCAGCGAGGGCAGGTATTCGGCGTGTTCGCTGTTGACCGAGTCGCCCAGATTTTTTGGGTCGAATGGCACCGGGTTCCGCACGGCGGCGGCGAGTCGGCGCAAGCGGGCGGCTTCGCTGCGAGAAACGTCGGCGCGTTCGCCCGTGTTGCGGTCTGCGTAAGCATCGAGCGAAAGGGCCGCGTCGTCAAAACGACCCACCCGAGTTTGCAAGGTGGCCAGGCGCAGCCAAGCGCCGTTTTGGTATTCGCCGTCCAAAGCCAGGCCGCGTTCAAAAGCCGCGATGGCCATGCTGTCGCGCTGCGCTGTTGCATATATGTCACCAGCCAATAAGTGCGCGTCCACAAAACCGGGTTCCAGCCGTAAGGCGTCCTGGACCGCGGTCAGGGCTTTTTCCAGGTCTTTTTGTTGAAAGTACGCCAGGGCATTTTCCCAGGCTTGGCCCGCTTTTTTGGGTGCGGTGGCGCGGTAAATGAGCGTGGGGCTCTCTTTAGACATTCCCGGTTGGGCCCGGAGCATGGTTGTTGCTGCGCTGAGCAAGCAAAACAGGGCAACATAGCCCGCTTGGGCCGCGATTCTACTATTCATCCAAGGCAACAACGCGCTCAGGGTATGTTGAGGTATTTGTGGGTTTGCAAAGAAACCGACCAGCGGGGATGCGCCTTGACGTAATCAACCAGGGCGGGGTTGATGCGCTCCGAGCGGCTCCATTCCGGTTGCAGGAATAACTTGCAGGTCGGGCTGACCGTTGCTGCGTGTTGTTCGGCCCAATCAAAGTCGTGTCGATTGTATACTACTACCTTGAGTTCGTGCGCGGCAGCCGCCACTTCCGGCAGCGGTGCTTTGAATTTTTTGGGCGAAAAGCAGATCCAGTCCCAACGACCGCTCATCGGATGCGCGCCTGAGGTTTCCAAATGGGTCTTTAACCCCTGAGCATGCAAAGCTGTGGTCAACGCGTCCAGGTTGTGCATCAGCGGTTCGCCGCCCGTGACGATCACCCTTTCGACCGGAAATGCCTTGAGTTCCTGAAGCAAATCAGCGATGAGCCGCTTAGGATGCGCCGCCGGGTTCCAACTCTCTTTCACATCGCACCAAGTGCAGCCGACATCGCATCCCCCCAGCCGGATGAACCAAGCCGGCCGACCCGTATGGAACCCTTCGCCCTGCAGCGTGTAAAAGGACTCCATGACCGACAGCTCCAAGGCAGTCAGGCTTTTTGTGAGAGAAGGAGTGGGCATGGGGGAAAAGGCGGGTTTTGGGGGTGAATGCAGACCCGTACCAGGCGGTTTTCACGCAAAGATACGAGGGAAAGGGTGCTTGCGCGTCTTGCAACGCTAATGGTTTAGGGTTAGCCGCGTACGGTTTTAAGGGGCGGTCTGTGTATCTTGAAGTGGAGATTGCGGCAGAACAATATCCGTTTTAAGCAATTAAGGGATGCCCTGAAGATTTGGACTTACAGATAGCGATTTGGTCATTCTTTGCGATGCACTGCGGCATGAATCGGCAGTGTAGAAAGCCATTATCTTTGGCAGCCGGGCGAAGGGCGACCAACGCCACGGCAGCGATGTGGACTTGGCACTGACAGGACCACACCTCACCGCACGTCAAGTGGCCAGCATCGGCGATTGCTTGAATGAGGAGCCGGTATTGCAGTATCGCTTTGATGTGCTGAATTACAATGCGATCAGTGAACCGGCTTTGGTGGCATACATTGATCGGGTAGGGGAGTCAATAGTTGAAAATAGTTGACTTATATACTGCATTTTTATATTGATTTGCGGTTGCAAGAAGTTGGCGATTTCGAAGCACTAAACTTTCTGTCAGCATAAAAGTTGATACGAAACAAAAAGCTTCATTTAACCACTGAACCGCCAATTTCTTGTAGGTGCTGTGTGTGCCTCGAATGACGAATATAAGCGTTCCTTCAAAAGAAGGAATACCCGGAGAGTGAAAGTCTCTTGTGCGCGGAGTAACGCCCGAAGCATTTGCAAGTGCAAATTTCGGAGTAAAGTGAGCCACCCATTTCGGAGCAAAGTGAGCCACCCATTTCGGAGCAAAGTGAGCCAC
>CAYSDI010000099.1:0-12485 GCA_964429745.1 uncultured Chitinophagales bacterium
TCATTCGCCAGCGCGTGGAAACGCTGGGTGGCAAGTTTGCGCTGCAATCGCGCAAGGGGGGGGGCAGCTATTTTGAGGTGCAAATCCCAGTAAAGTTCTAAGCGTTGAAGGGCTTTATCCTATCCCTGTGGTTGCTGTGGCTACCTGTTCTGCCGGGGTTGCAGGCACAGGCTGTCTACCCGCTTGACCAGAACTTCTCCTGTCAGTTTTTGACGGAGTTGCGCACCCCGCATTCATTGGACACCATACGGTTTCAAACAGTGATCCGCAACACCAGCACCCGCGATCTGGATCTGATCCTGGAACTGCGCAATCCTTTTGTGCGCCACATAGGCGTCGTTTGGAAGCTGCCCGGGCGAAATGCTCTCGCGTTTTACACCGGTGCTTCGCTGCCTTTTGGCGAACGCCCCTTGCCCACCCGCTACTTCACCTTTGCCCTGCATTTACCCGCCGGAGAAAGTGCCACGCTGGATCTGGCCCTCCAAAACCAGGGCTTCCGCGACCGCATCGTCGTGGAACTTCACGAACAGGGCGCTTACGAAATGCTGGGGAACCGGCGAATAACGGTATTGGCTACTTACTTGTCAGCGGCCATATTCACCCTCGTTTTCGGATTCATTATTCTGGCAGTCATACGCGCTTACATCAGATTTTCTTTTATCTATTATTTTAGCATTGGATTGCTGCTCGTAGCCACCCTGCAAGGGCTGGGTTATCAATACGGCTGGCCCCATTCGCCAGGGGTGCAAAGCGTCATGAAACCCATTTTGCTCAACGCCACCTTTCTGGGGGGATTCCGCTTTCTCCAGCGATTCTTTTTGACGGAAATGGAATTTCGCTGGATAGACCGTAGCATATATTTTCTTATGTTTGGGTTGGCGGCATTGGCCAGTGCAGCGTTAGCTACCCCCTGGATGGGGCCCGAGGGTCTCCAGCTCTACCAGGCAATCAACGATGCCTGGTTTTTGGTCTGCACAGGCACTGTTGCCATTTTGCCCCTGGTCTATTTTGCCCGGACCCTCGTTCGCGAAGCCTTTTGGTTTTGGGTAGCCTATTCGGTGCTGATGTCAGCAGTATTTACCGGAATTGGCGGTGGTTTGGGTTGGTTCCAAACCAGCCCGATGCTCGATTCCTGGATTTGGTCCGGGGTCTTGTTGTTGCACATCGTGGTGTCCGGTCTTATTCTGGAACGGGTGCGTTTGGTGGTTGAGACCCAGGCGCGCGCCCGGCAGGATCTGGATCGCGAAAAATTGCGCCAACTCCGCGATTTGGTCATCCAGGAAGAAATGGAGCGCGACCGCATTGGGGCAGACTTACACGACGAAGCGGGTTCGCGCTTTGCGGCCATGAAAATGGCGCTGTCGCGGATGGCCTACCGGGAAACTGACGCCAACAAAGCAAGCGCGCTGGCAGCCATTATAGCGGAAGTGGACGAAATCTGTGATCAGAACCGGAACATTTCCCACCGGCTGCTATCGGTGAGCCTCCACCAGGTAGGGCTGCCGGAAGCGCTGCGCGAGTACCAGGCTCGCCTGCTATCCAAGGGCCGCCACGTGGTTTTCCGCCCTTCGCCCGGATTGCTCAACGACCTGAGCGACACCGCAGAAATTCTGATATACCGCGTCATCCTTGAAGTGGTGGAAGGGCTGTATGAACACGCCACAACCTTCCGGATTCTGGTCCAGGATAGCGACGATGGCAATGAATTAGTCCTCACTGTGGAGCCCTTGGATGAACCACTGCTGCCCCCTCCCCCCGACAGCCTAACCCTGAGCAGCCTGCGCACGCGCTTGGCACTGTTCAGCACGTCGCGAGAGGAATCGCTGCAAATTCTGGAATCCGGCCTGCGCATTTGGTTGCCGAAGAGGGTGGAGCGATTAATTCACGAATAGTATACAAGCTCAAACCAACCCATACCTCGCCGCCCACCCGATCAGTTCGGCAACATTCTTGGAGCCCGTTTTGTGCAACAAGTTCTTGCGGTGCGTATCGACGGTATTCTTTGAAATGAACAATTGTTCAGCAACTTCCTGGCTGTTCAGCCCTTCGGCAAGTTTGGCGATCACTTCCTTTTCGCGCTCAGAAACATCGGGGCGGGGAAGCGTGTTTCGCCGTTCAGCGCGGGCCTGGTTGTCTTCTTCGGATTGAAAAAACTCACCGCCAGCCATGACCCGCTGCAGGGCTGTCATCATGCGGCCTTTGTCCAGGTTTTTGAGCAGGTATCCGTCAGCACCGGCGTAACGCGCCTGCCGAATGAGCGGGCCTTCGTCGTAGTCCGTCACCATGATAACTTTGACCTCCGGACGTTCCTCTTTAAGTTTGCGCGTTGCCTGCAGGCCATTCATAACCGGCATTTCTATGTCCATCAGGACCAGGTCCAGATCCAAGCCTCTGATTTTTTCCAACAATTCTTTGCCATTCACCGCTGTACCGACGATTTCAATGTCGCGTTCTTCCTCCAACAAGCTGCTAAGCCCGAGTCGCGTAATCATTTTGTCTTCGGCAATAAAGAGACGGGTAGGGTTCATGGAACGTGGGTTGGTTTAACGCCAGCCGGGCTTGGCATTGTTCTCAAAGGTGTAGTCCGTGGTCTTGAGCGTTCTGCCGTTTTGGTGTACCGCAGTAGTGGTAAAAACCACCATGTTGCCCGCGGAAGACCCGAGCAGGGAACCCCGGTTCCAAGTCAGGTCGGGCGCCATGCAAAACCATCGCTTCGGTAGTGCCTCTGGTGGCACGATACTCATTGCAAATATAGGCTTCCGGAACCTCCGGTGCCTGCGAAAAAGTAGCGGTCATCCCTTTCACCATGGAGGCAATAGCCGCTGAATCCAAACCCATCGGTTGCGATGGGTTTGGGGCTTTTAGTAATGCGCTACCTGCAAACAACAGGAACAATACTGTGTTTTTAATTGTATTTGATTTTAAAATGGGTGTTTTTCATTACTTCTCTAAAATGCTTCTCATTGCTGCAATGGAGTCAGTAAAGCCGTTCCCTTTCCCAAATTGAATCGGGCTATCATTCATTTTATTTACGGATTCATTTATAAAAAATGTATTGTGCTCGTCATGATAACTCATCCACACACTGAGTTCAAAAAGGCGCTGGTTCTGAAGGCCCGCAACAACCCTATCATTGTCTGTAGGCAAAAAGCAGAGCCCGCCTATGAACGCCGCAAGCTTTTCAAGATCAATGCTCACTCCATCGTACACAAGTTGTTCATAAAGTGTTTTTAAAAATATATTATCGATGTTGACGTGATCAGCTGCTCTGATGTCAGCCAGAACCACATTGTACCTGGTCAACCCGTTTGAAACCAGCCAATATTTTTTTCTTTCAAGGTAGAACAGGTTAGCATTCCATTTGCCCAGCGCACTAGCCTCCCCTTGGCAATCTTTAGAAATCAACTTTTTAGCCAATTTCTCAAGCTTCCTTGTCGTATGAATGTTTGTTTTTATCATACAAAATAATAGACATTAGCCGTAATCTGCCCGAATGGCTGCATAAAACCCATCCCTAAAGTAATCCAATGTCGCCCTATAACCATCAAAAAAAGGCAAAATCTTGCCTGACCGCCGCAGCGCAAACCAACAAACTTACGGGCATCTCTAAAAACCCCATAGTTAAGGCTTGCCCAAATTTTAACACCGGAATTTACTGCTGTTAATGAGGATGTTAAAATTTGGGCGTAACGCAGGATATGGGGTTTTTAGAGAAGCCCTTATTTAATCCGCCCGTTCAACACCAGCCGAACACCCAGGTAAGCCTCGCGGCCGTGCATGGAAGCGTACGCATACGCCGTGTCAAAGTAAGGACTGAACCCCACAGCAGCGGAAGGGTCGTCCAGGCCCGCCAACGGCGATCCAGGCTGCCGGAAATTGCCCAGGTTTTGCACCCCGGTATAGACGCTGAAGCGCTCGGAAAACACCTTGGTCAGTTGCACGCTTTGCTGGGCGAAGGGCTCACTGCGCTGTGGCCGCGGCTCGGCCAGCAATTGACCGTCCGGCCCCAGATCGTACACCGCCGGCAACGCCATCGCTCCCGTTACGCGCAAGGTATAGGCCAGGGTCAGCTCCGCCCGATCCCAGCGACCGTTGACCAGCAACACCCCGGACCATCGCGGCGCGAACGGCACCGCTTCGCGCTCCATCAGCCCTTGTTGGTTGCGCTCACTGCGTTGAACATCCTGCCAGGTGGCAGACACCTGAAAACCGAGCACCGATGCCCATTGGTATTGCAGCGATGCCGCCAAGCCGCTGGTGTAGCCAAAGCCTTCGCTGTTGGCGTAGATGATTTTGCCAGGTTGATCGTAATCGGCCAGGATCTGTTGCTCAAAACGGGTGTAAAAAGCATCAGCGGTTAGTGTACCCGATCCCCGACGGCTGAAAAACTCCTGGCTGGCACTCAAGGTAGTGTTCCACGAGCGCTCCGGAGCCAGCGGTCCGTCAAGGACCACCTGGCGCTGGCCGGTAACAAACGCGTGGTCTTCGGTGAACAGGTTCAGGGTTCTAAAGCCCGTACCAGTGTTAAACCGGAAAGCGCGCAGCGGGCTGGGCTGCCATTTCAGCGCCAGACGTGGAGCTGGGATCCAACCGTGTTGTTCCTGGCGGTCCAGCCGCAGCCCGCCGAGCAGCGTCCATTCCGGGTGCGGTTGCCACTGGTCCTGCACAAACACGCCCGGAATAGTCTGGTGCAACAGGCTCCCGCCCGGGCCAGAGCCAAGACTGTCCGGCGCGGAACCCTGATCGGTAGCCGCCGTGTTGTCGTCGTAGAATTGGTAGCGCAGCACCAGCCCCGCCATTCCCTCGTGGTCGCCGCGCGCAAACGACCAAAGGCCTTGCAAAAGCCCCGTCCGCTGCACAGCGCGATAGGCGGTTTGCCCATACCGGGAGTCTTGGTTGTGCGCACTCAACGCCATGTCCAGCCGCAAATCAGCCGCAGTAGGCAAGGTGTAGGTGCCGAGCATTTCGGCCCGCAGCGTGTAAATGCTCTCGCCGTAAATACTGTCCGACCCGCGCATATCGCGGTAAGCACGATCGCGCAAAAAAGGCTCCACGCCGTTGCGGCGGTCTTCGGCGTAGCCCTTCACGGCCAGGGTCAAGGGCTTGCCGCTTTTGCGGTGCAGCGACCATTTGTGAAACAGCGACCAGCGGTCCAGCAAAACGCCATCGCCAAAACCGTCACCGTTTCGGTCCTCGTATCGGTTCGAATAGGCCCCGTTCACCGCGCTGTACCCCCGCGATTGTCCAATTTGGTGGCCCGCCACCACGCTGAGATAGGCTTCTGCGTGCTGCGTGGCGAGCAGGTCAATTTCAAAGGCGGGAACCGCCGCCGGGTCCTTGGTAATGATGTTGATAACCCCGCCGACCGCCTCTGAACCGAACAAGGTGCTGCCCGGGCCCTTGACCACTTCCACCCGATCCATGATCAGGTTGGGGATGCCGTTGAGCGCATAGGTCGCCGCCAGGCTGCCGTACAGCGGCATTCCATCCAGCAAAACTGCCGTGTACGAACCCGGTAATCCGTTGATGCTGATGCTGTTCGTAAAGCAAACCCCGCAGGCCACCACCTCCTGCACCCCGTTGATCAGTGCGATGCTCTCCACCAGCGATGCCCCGGGTGTTGGCAGGTATGTGGCCAAAGCCTCTGCTGAGAGCACCTCCACCCGCGCCGGGCTGGCCGACAAATATGTCTCGCGAAGGCTGGCGCTGACCACCACCGTTTCCAGGGCCAGCGGGGTCAAAAACAGGTCAAAGATTCCTTCAGGAGACCGGTCTACCTCCACCCAGGCGGGCTCGTAGCCTACGGCGCTTATTTTCAGTCGAAACGGCACGTGGGCAGGCATCAGCATTCGAAATCGGCCAAGGCTATCTGCAACCGTGCCGGTCTGGGTGCCTGGAATCCAGACATGGGCATACGGTATCGACTCTGGTTTGTCGCTGGCCTGGCTGGATGTCCAGACCGTGCCGCTGAGCACCGAATCCGGTTGAACGGGCCCTCCCCCAACAACCTGTTGAATCCCGGAAGGCAATTTTAACGCCGCAGGGCTTGCCAAGAGCCCTGAGGCAGCCAAAAGGCCGCTCAAAAGCACTAGAACCATTCCCCCGAAACGCTTTGCTTCCATATTCGATTTGAATTTCTGGAAGCAAAGAAAATAATTTAGACTGGTTTAAAAAACTTTTCTGACGAGTTTAACTTAATATTGTTCGTTTAATCGCCCATATGTCGCCGAAACTTCCGGCGGGTTCATGCCGTTTGAACTGCAACCGCTTTAGGAAAGTGGGAATGTTTTTTACCGAAACCGCGGACTTGTCTACAATTTTACCATCATATCCTACGCTTGCTCAATTTAGGTGCCAGGGAGCTTTGGAAATAGGCTGTTTACCCTCAACTTTAGGCAAGCCCAAAACCCGCATCCTGCCTATGCAGCGTTTTTACCCGGTGGTTCTTGTCCTGATTTGCCTGCTTCAATTCGGGTTTCCTGCAGCCGCTCAACTGGATTTTAGCACCCGTTCAGCGGCTGACAAAGCGCTGTATCCCTTTGTGCATGGCGTTGCTTCCGGCGATCCCCTCCACGACCGGGTCATCATCTGGACACGGCTGACCCTGCCTGATTCCGGCCACATCGCAGTAACCTGGCGAGTGGCTACCGACACGGGCTTTCAGGACATTGTCCGCACTGGCACCGCCATCGCGTATACCTGGCGCGACCGCACCGTTAAAGTAGATGTTGACGGCTTGCAGGAAAATCGCTGGTACTATTACGAGTTTGAATACGAAGGCCGGCGCTCGCTCATTGGGCGCACCCGCACCGCGCCTATCGGCCCGGTAGATTCCGTGCGCATCGCCGTGCTTTCCTGTACCTGCTATCAATGCGGGTTCTTTAACCCCTACGCCAGCATAGCCGAGCGCAATGACCTGGATCTGGTGGTGCATGTGGGCGACTACTTTTACGAATACCCCGCAGGCGGCTATGGCTTCAATCCAGTGTTGAACCGCCTGGATGAGCCCGCAGGTGAATTGATCACCCTCGGTGATTACCGCATCCGTCATTCCTGGTACAAGCTAGAACCCGATAGCCGACGGATTCACCAGCAGTATCCTTTCATCATCATATACGATGATCACGAGTTTGCCAACGATTCCTGGAAAGGCGGGGCGCAAAACCACGACGAGCTGACAGAAGGACCCTGGTCTGCACGCATGAGGGCAGGCTACCGAGCCTGGTTGGAATGGATGCCGGTGCGAGAGCCCGAGGTCACGGATGACTACCTGGCCTACCGTAACATTCGCTATGGTGACCTAATTGACTTTATCGTTGTGGATACGCGCACCCAGCGCGATCAACAAGATTTGTCCCGCATTGATGACGAAACGCGCACCATGCTCGGCCCGGTACAATACGCCTGGCTCGTTGCCCAACTCACGCAAAGCACGGCACAATGGAAGGCCCTGGTTAACCAGACCATGATGGCTCCGCTAGAGGTTTTCGGGGGAAATGTCTGGTCCTTCGAGCAATGGGACGGCTACCGCGCAGAGCGCACCCGGCTATTGGACACAGTATTAAATGGGGGCGTCCAAAACTTTGTCGTCCTCACCGGCGACATTCACTCTGCCTGGGTGGCCGATATTCGCCATGGCACTGGAAGCGCCGGAGTAGAGTATGTGGTCACTTCCAGCACAGCCCTTAACCGAGGCATCTCTACCTGGTCTCCTTTGGTCTTGCAAATTCTCAATCCGCACATTAAGTACATCGATCTGAACAGGCGCGGCTACATGATCATTGATTTCAACCAGCAGCGCACGCAGTGCGATCAAATCTTTGTGCCTTCGGTAGAGTACAAAACCACGGAAACGACCGTTGGCGCAAGCTGGCAGGTTTTGTCCGGAACCAGGATCAACATTCCTGCATCCGGCCCCTCGGTAAGACTAAAGCCGGGACCTATTCAACCTCCGCTCTACCCGGTAAACTCCTGCCTGATCCCGCAAAACCCTAGAACCCGCAGTGTAGGCTATACTTCGGCCAACGTGGAATGGGACGCCAGCCTGAATGCGTATCTGTACCAGTTAGAAGGTCGTGTGGCTGGCTTAGAAGAGCTCACCTTTACCCGCTACGCCCGCAACAACTGGCGCTACCTTGGTACGCTCCAAGAAAATGTCACCTATGAATGGCGGGTCAGAACGCTGTGCAAATCAGGGGCTCAATCGCTCCCAACCGATTGGCTGTCCTTCAGTACCGGGTCTAGCGAAGACAGCGATTTGGACAATGACAGCATCCTTCGCAGCGAGGCTCCATTGTTGCTCAGTGTGCAACCGTCGCCCTTTCAATCGGTGCTGGGCATTCACTTCCAAATTGAAGAAAACAGCTCCGTGCGCTTTGAACTGATCAACATGCAGGGCATTCAGGTGTTGACAGAAACATTGGATCTCGTTCCCGAAGGCCTGCACTTCCACGAATTGCACATACAGAACTTCCTGGAATCCGGGGTTTACCTCCTGCGCATAAGCAACGGCGAGCAGTTTGTGGAAACGCGGGTCGTGAAAGAATAAAGGGTACTTCTAAAAACCCAGATCCTGCGCCTGCCCCTCTTCTGTTACCGCTCCTTCGCGGCTCTCCGCTTCGACGCCCAGCGCTTCGGCCATGCCGGTTAAAATGACGAAGGCCTGTTTCATGCTGCGCACATCTTCGAACGTGAGTTGCAGGCGACCGCGCGCCTCTTTCATGTGGCACTTGCCCGGATGGCTCTGCACGTAGCGGATCAGGTTGGCGAACAATTTAGAGCTGTAGTACGCACTCTCCTGGTTCTCCAAAAAGTAGCAGCGCAGCACGTGCTGCTTGAAAATGATGCGTTCAAACCCTAATGACACGGCTAACCACCGCAGTCGCACGCCGTTGAACAGCTCTTCGACCTGCCGGGGAAGGGGGCCGAAACGGTCCTGCAACTGTTGGCGGAAAGGCCCCAGCGCGGCTTCGTTCGGCACGTTGTCCAGTTGCGTGTAAAGGCTCAGGCGCTCGGCCACCGAATTCACATATTGATCCGGAATGAGCATTTCCAAATCGGTGTCAATCTGGCAATCCGTGACGTAGCGCTGCGTGCGCTCCAGCTCATCGGCAAAGAGGTCTTTGAAGTCGGTGCTCTTGAGCTCGGCGATGGCTTCGTCCAGGATCTTGTGGTACATCTCAAAGCCGATTTCCGCCAGGAAACCACTCTGCTCGCCGCCTAGTAAATTGCCCGCTCCGCGAATGTCCATGTCGCGCATGGCTATCTGGAAACCGCTGCCCAACGACGCAAATTCTTCGATCGTCTTTAAGCGTTTGCGCGCATCGCTCGAAAGCATATGCGTAGGCGGTGCAAACAGGTAGCAGAACGCCTTCTTGTTGCTGCGGCCTACGCGTCCCCGCAACTGGTGCAAGTCACTCAAGCCAAAATTCTGGGCGTGGTGGATGATGATGGTGTTCGCATTGGGAATGTCCAGGCCGCTTTCCACAATGTTGGTGCACACCAGAATGTCGTACTGGCGGTTGATGAACTTGAGCATTCGCTCTTCCAACACATGCCCTTCCAGCTGACCATGCGCCACGCCTATGTCCATGTCCGGACAGAGCTGGCGAATCATGGCCGAAATCTCCTCAATGTCTTTGACGCGGTTGTGCACAAAAAACACCTGACCACCGCGGTATACTTCATATTGAATGGCCTCGCGGATCACGTTGGGATCAAAAGACTTGAGTTCAGTGTGAATCGGTTGGCGGTTCGGCGGTGCTGTGTTGATGATGCTCAGGTCGCGCGCGCCCATCAAACTGAATTTTAGCGTCCGGGGAATGGGCGTTGCGGTCAGGGTCAGCGTATCGATGTTTGCTTTGAGCTCCTTAAGCCGCTCCTTGATGGCCACCCCAAACTTCTGCTCTTCGTCAATGATCATCAAGCCCAGGTTCTTGAACTTGACCTGCTTGCCGACGATTCCGTGCGTGCCGATGAGGATGTCCACCTTGCCGGCGGCAAGGCTATCGAGCGTGTCTTTTTTCTCTTTGGCGCTCTTAAAGCGATTGATGTACTCCACGCGGCACGGAAAATCCTTGAGCCGCTCGGAGAACGTTTTGTAGTGCTGCAACGCCAAGATTGTGGTGGGCACCAACACCGCAACTTGTTTGCTATCGGCCACCGCTTTAAACGCCGCGCGAATTGCGATCTCGGTTTTGCCAAAGCCAACGTCGCCGCAAACCAGGCGATCCATCGGGCTGGGCGATTCCATGTCGCGCTTGATGTCTGCCGTTGACTTTTCCTGGTCGGGCGTGTCTTCGTAGAAAAACGACGCCTCCAACTCGGTCTGCATGTAAGTGTCGGGCGAAAAGGCGAAGCCTTTGGCTGCCTTGCGCTTCGCGTACAATTGAATCAGATCGCGCGCAATGTCTTTAACTTTGGTGCGCGTGCGGCGTTTCAGGTTTTCCCAAGCATCGGTGCCCAGCTTGTTCACCTTGGGCGGTTCGCCCTCCTTGCCCACGTGCTTGGCGATCTTGTGAAGCGAATTGATTGGCACGTAAAGCAGATCGTTGTCGCGATAAACCAGGCGCACTGCCTCCTGCACCTGCCCGTTGACCTCAATTTTTTCGAGCCCCGAATAAGTGCCTACCCCGTGGTCAATGTGTGTCACGAAATCGCCGGGCACCAGGTCGCGAATTGCCCGGAGGGTCAGCGCCTCCGAGCGCGAATAACCCCGTTTGATGCTGTACTTGTGGTAGCGCTCAAAAACCTGGTGGTCGGTGTAGGCAGCCAGCCGCGCCCCCGAGTCAATGAAACCGTTGGCCAGTGATGCTGAAACCGGCTGGTATTCCGGCGGCTCTGCGGCGTTATTGGCGGTGTTGTTGGCGGCGTTATTGGCGGCGTTGTTGGCGGCGTTGTGTGTGCCGCTACTCCGCGCCTGGAGGTCTGCAAAAATCTGCCGGAAACGCTCAATCTGGCGCGGGTTGGAGCAGTACAGGTAATTGTCCAGGCCCTCATTGCTGTTGCGCTTTAAATCGGCAATCAGCAGGTCGAAATTCTTGTTGAACGACGGTTGCGGCCGCGTCCCGAATTCAATGCGAACGGCGCCCGGCATGCGCGCCTCCGATCCGGTTTCAATCACGGGCAGCAACGTTAAGTCTTCCAGAACTTCCGGCTGCGTTGTGAACAATTGTTCAAATGAATAGCGCACCAGCAAGTGTTGGTCGTCAAGAGTCTTGACACTTTTAAGTGCGGTAGCCATGGCTGTGGCCTTTTCCGCGCAAACCCCCAGCACTTCGATCAGATGGCGCGCATCGCTCAACCACAAAACCGATGCCGCCGGCAAGCTCTTCAGCAGGTCCTGCTTGCGCTCCTGGTCAAACTCCGTTTGGATGTTCGGCACGATCGTAACCTGCGCAATGTTTTTGGTGGAGAGTTGACTCTCCGGTTCAAACACGCGGATGGAATCCACGACATCACCAAACAATTCCACACGGTATGGAAGTTCGTTTCCGAAACTAAACATGTCGATGATGCCGCCGCGTATGCTGAACTGTCCCGGCTCATACACAAAATCAACCGGATGGAATCCGCTCTCCACCAGCACGTCCATCAAAAAAGCCGTATCCAGCTTTTCGCCCTTAGTAATGTACAAGGTTCGGTGCTGCAGTGCTGCCGGACTTACAATGCGCTCAAACAGCGCCTCCGGGTAGGTGACAATGAGCTCACCACGCGTCGTTGAATTGGCCAGTCTGTTTACCGCCTCGGTGCGCAGCAAAACATTGTTGGCATTGACCTCATCAAAACGCCCTGGCTGCTTAAACGAATCGGGAATAAAGAGCACATCCTTGCGCTCCAGGAGGCTCTGCAAATCATTTAAGAAATAAGCGGCCTCTTCTTTGTCGTGCAACACAAAGCAGTGCGTACCCTTGTGCTCCTTGAACAGCGCAGCCGCTATCACCGCCGCGGCCGAGCCCACTAGTCCCTCCAGGTGCAGCCGCGCGGGGGGGGTGTCCTGCAGGTGAGAAATCGCTTGCTGAATCCGTGCATCGCCTCGGTAGCGATCCAGCAGGGTAGGCTTGTCCATCCGAGCGGCAAAGATAGTGGGGAAAGGGCTGAGGCGGGGGGGGCGGGGGATGGTTCTTGATTAAAAACTTGCCCAACCATGCATGATTAATCATGCATAAACTGAGTACCTTAGCCATAATGACCGATAAATCATACCAAAATTGGCATTCCTATTCCGATCAGGCGCTTGCTGCGCACATCGGTGCCTTTATCAAACACCACCGGTTGCAGCAAAACAAAACCCAGCAGGCTTTAGCCTGTGCTGCGGGCCTCAGTCGTTCAACACTCAGCTTGCTGGAAAGAGGTGAAACAGTGACGGTTTCAACACTCATACAAGTTCTTAGGGTCTTGGAACAGT
Source organism: uncultured Chitinophagales bacterium (assembly GCA_964429745.1). Lineage (GTDB taxonomy): Bacteria > Bacteroidota > Bacteroidia > Chitinophagales > BACL12 > WGOA01. The sequence goes on from CAYSDI010000099.1 coordinate 12,407, forward strand.
TGCCGATCATGGAAGCCTTTCATGTCCCCATGCTTATCAGTCCGCTTGCCCTTGCAAATGCAGAAAGAGCTAAGCGCAA
>CAYSDI010000100.1:0-12418 GCA_964429745.1 uncultured Chitinophagales bacterium
CTGCGGGAAGGGGCGTTGGGACCTGCCACCGGGAATTTTTGCCGCTACGGCGTTCCCTTCCGGGCAGGCCTCCGAAATTACGCGTTTCCGCGGTCCAGCGGCCGATAGAGCGGCAGCGAGAGCACTCTTGTCCTCAAAAAATTGGCGCTTACTCAAAAACGTTAAAAAAAATCGTTCTGTGAACAATTTACGTTCCCTAAACGTCCTTTTAACACTAAGTTTACCTGTCGTTCATATTCAGTTGCGTGCTCATGCTTAATTCCATTCATTCATCCATGGGTTCGCCTGCCGAAAATCGGGCAGGCTCCAGCCCACCTGGTGCGCGAACCTTTGGTCAGCGCATCCTGAAGCAGGAAGGCAATGGCTCGGACACCACGTCCGGCACTTTCCGCTCCAGTCCATTCTCAACGATCAACAAAGCTTTTGTGGAACGCCGCATCTGGCGTTTTCGAAAGCAGGAGATCTGGGTTACTCTTTTTGAGTTCGCCTTTGTAGGTACTTGCGTTTGGGTGCTGTTCCGAAACTTTGGGTAAGCGATCTGTTGATCGTTTCAGGAAGATTCCGCTCAGCGATCCCGGAAGATTCGGTTAATTTCGACCGATGTCTTCTAACGCTTCGTACCTGCAAGAACTCAACGAGGTTCAACGGCAGGCGGTCACGCATACTCAAGGTCCTGTCATGATCATTGCCGGCCCCGGTTCCGGCAAAACCCGCGTGCTCACCTACCGCATAGCGCACCTGATGCACAGCGGTACCGACCCCTTCTCCATTCTGGCGCTGACCTTTACCAACAAGGCGGCCCGCGAAATGAAGGAACGCATCGCCACGGTGCACGGCACGGATGCGCGCAATCTATGGATGGGCACGTTTCACTCCGTTTTCGCTCGTTTATTGCGGATCGAAGCGCCTCGCTTAGGCTACCCGGCCAATTTCACCATTTACGACACCACCGATTCTAAAAGCCTGATCAAAAACATTGTCTCCGAGCAACAACTCGACGACAAGTTGTACAAGGCTAACACGGTCTACAACCGAATTTCGTCGGCTAAAAACAGCCTGATCGGGCCCTACCAATACGCCCAAAACGCCGCCCTGACCGCAGACGATGAAAGTGCCGGCAGGCCCAGAATGGCCGAACTCTACCGCTTGTACACCGAGCGCTGCTTTCGCGCCGGCGCCATGGACTTTGATGACCTGCTGCTCAAAACCCACGAACTGCTGGACAAATTCCCGGATGTGCTTTACAAGTACCAAAACCGGTTCCGGCAGATCATGATTGACGAGTTTCAGGACACCAACGAAGTACAGTACGCCATCGTCAAGCGGCTGGCCGATGTGCACCAAAACATCGCCATCGTGGGCGATGACGCGCAGAGCATTTACTCTTTTCGCGGAGCCACCATCGCCAACATCCTCAACTTTAAAGCGGACTTTCCCGATACAGTGGTGTACAAGCTGGAGCAGAACTACCGCTCCACTCAGGTCATTGTCGATGCCGCCAACGCCATCATCTCCAAAAACAAGGAGCAACTGGCCAAAAAAATCTGGACACAAAACGGCGAAGGCAACAAGATTCGGGTCATCCGGGCCATGTCTGACAACGAAGAGGGCAAGCTCGTGTCCGAAACCATTTTCGAACTAAAAATGCGCGAGCACCTGCACAACAAGGACTTTGCCATTTTGTACCGGACTAATGCCCAAAGCCGCTCCTTTGAGGAATCGCTGCGCCGGTTGAACCTGCCCTACCGCATTTACGGCGGCATCTCGTTTTACCAGCGCAAGGAAATCAAAGACCTGCTAGCCTACCTCAAACTCACCGTCAATCCCGCTGACGAGGAGGCCTTTCGGCGGGTCATCAACTACCCGGTTCGCGGCATTGGCAAGACCACGATGGAGCGCATGACCATTCTGGCCGACGAAAACCAGTGCTCGCTCTGGCAGGTGGCTGAAAACGCCTCCAGACTGGGTTTGGGCCGTTCGTCAGGCTCGGTGGAAGGGTTTGTGCTGATGATCCGCAGCTTCATGGCGCTCTCCGAGCGGCGCGATGCCTGGGAACTGGCCGACCACATTGCCAAGCAAACCGGCATGCTCAAGGAACTCTACGCCGACAAAAGCGTAGAAGGATTGAGCCGCTACGAGAACTTTCAGGAATTGCTCAACTCCATCAAGGAGTTCTCGGATCAGACCGGCGAAGTGCTGGAGAGCGCTGACGGCGAAACGGTGGAACCCCAGGAACGCACCTTGGGCGCCTACCTGCAACAAATCAGCCTGCTCACCGACCTTGACGAAGAAGGCGACGACGAGGACCGCATCAAGCTGATGACCATTCACGCCGCCAAAGGCCTGGAATTTGCGTGCGTCTTTTCGGTCGGGCTGGAAGAGAACCTGTTCCCTTCCATGATGGCCATGAACACACGCGAAGAATTAGAAGAGGAGCGCCGCCTGTTTTACGTGGCGGTGACCCGTGCCAAAAAATTTCTTTACCTGACCTATGCGGGAACCCGCTACAAGTATGGCCAGTTGAACTACTGCGAGCCCAGCCGTTTTCTGGAAGAAGTGCCGGAGCAACATTTGGAGTACGTCAGCAGTCGAAAAGCGCAAACCACTCCGCAACCGTCGTCGGGGGCCGCGCAGAGCATCCAACGGCAGCGCCAGGAGCAGCGACAAGCCGCAGCCGCCGATTATCTGCACAAACCGTCGCCCAACTTCGTGCCCGATTCCCCCGAAAAACTGAACATGGGCATGCAGGTGGAGCACCAGCGATTCGGTTTTGGCCGCATCGTGGGCCTGGAAGGCAACTCGCCGAACCGCATGGCCACCATTGATTTTGCCGCAGTGGGCCCCAAAAAACTGCTGCTCAAATTCGCTAAACTCCGCATTGCCGAAGCGGCGGGCAGTTGATTGGCGCGGCACCCGAAAGCGGCGGGCAGTTAACCAACAAGGTGCCCGAAAGCGGCCAGCAGTTAACCAACATGGTGCCCGAAAGCGGCGGCCTTTGCCTAAAAGCCCCGGTTTAGGGGCGTATCTTTGCTAAAATGGAATACAACACCACGCGAAAGCAACTGGTTATGCGCGAATACGGCCGCAATGTGCAGGCCATCGTGGCGCACCTGCTGACCGTTGAAGACCGCGAAAAGCGCACGGATCTGGCCTATGGGGTCATTGAAGTCATGATCGCGCTCAACCCGACCATCAAGACCATTGACGACTACAAGCAAAAGCTTTGGGACCAGCTTCACATGATCGCCGACTACCAGTTGGACATTGACGGCCCCTACCCCGCCCCGGATCGGGCGGTGTTAGAAGCGCCACCGGAGCGCATTCCCTACCCTCAGGAGCGAAAAGGCCGCATGCATTACGGCCGCAGCATCACCCTGTTGGTAGAAAAAGCGCTGGCCATGGAAGACCTGGAAAAGCGCCATGACTTCGCGCTGGTCATCGCCAGTTTCATGAAAATCATCTACCAGAACTGGCACAAAGACAGTGTAGGTGATGACCAGATTCGAAATGATTTGAAGACCATGAGCAACGGCGTGCTGGACCTCAGCCCACAGGAAACGCTCAACGCCCTGGACCCAAAACCCGGACAGCGCAACAAACCGCGCGGCCCGGTCATCGTGGACCGCGCTTTGGAACCCGTTCGCCGCCCCAACAAAAACCGCAACCGCAACAACCGGGGCCGCCGCCGCCACTGACGCATGGATGCATTTTCCATCAAAGGGGGCAAACGACTCCAGGGCGAGATCGTTCCTCAGGGAGCCAAAAACGAAGCACTGCAGATTCTCTGCGCCACGTTGCTCACCGACCAGCCGGTCACCATCTCCAACCTGCCAGACATTCGCGATGTCAATTTCCTCATTGAAATCATCGGCGATTTTGGGGTCAAGGTGCAGCGGCTTTCCAGCGATACGGTTCGCTTTCAGGCGGATGACGTAAACCTGGACTATCTGCAGAGCCCCGTTTACTCCGAAAAAGGCCGAAAACTGCGCGGCTCCGTCATGATTTTGGGCCCGCTTCTGGCGCGTTTCAAAAAAGCCTCCCTGCCCAAACCCGGAGGCGACAAAATCGGTCGCCGCCGCCTGGACACCCATTTCATCGGCTTGCAAAATCTGGGTGCCCGCTTCGACTACGACACCGGCGACCAGTATTTCCGCATCGACGCCAGCCATTTGCAGGGCACCTACATGCTCCTGGACGAAGCCTCCGTGACCGGCACGGCCAACGTGGTCATGGCCGCGGTCCTGGCTCAGGGCACCACCACGCTGTACAACGCCGCCTGCGAGCCCTACCTGCAGCAGTTGTGCAAGATGCTCAACCGCATGGGCGCCAAAATCTCCGGTATCGGCAGCAACCTGCTAACCATTGAAGGCGTCCAGAAACTCGGGGGAACAGAGCACCGTTTGCTGCCCGACATGATCGAAATCGGCAGCTTCATAGCGCTGGCGGCCATGACGCAGAGCGAAATCACCATCAAGGACGTCTCCTACCCCGACCTCGGCCTCATTCCAGTCGTCTTCCGCCGCATGGGCGTCAAGATGGAACTCCGCGGCGACGACATCTTCATCCCCGCGCAGGACCACCACGAAATCGAAACCTTCCTGGACGGCTCCATCATGACCGTTGCCGACGCCCCTTGGCCTGGCTTCACCCCAGATCTACTCAGCGTGGTGCTGGTTTTGGCCACTCAGGCGAAGGGCTCCGTGCTCATCCATCAAAAGATGTTCGAGAGCCGCCTGTTTTTCGTGGACAAACTGATCGAAATGGGCGCTCAGATCATTCTCTGCGACCCGCACCGTGCCACCGTCATCGGTCTGGACCGAAAGCAAGAACTCCGCGGCATTGAAATGAGCTCGCCTGACATCCGTGCCGGTGTTGCCCTGCTCATTGCAGCAATGAGTGCGAAGGGCACTTCGGTCATCCACAACATTCACCAAATTGACCGCGGCTACCAGTTCATCGACAAGCGTCTGAACGCACTGGGGGCGGACATCAGGAGGTTGTAATCGCCGGCACTACCGATAGTACACCAGCTCCGCGCTGCACGAATCGCCGGGCGAAAAGCTGCACAAATAAGCGCGAATTTTTTCGTTAACCCGATGCTCCGGATAGGGAGCCGTTTGGGTTTCACCAAGCGCCCAATACGTCACTTCAACAAAAGTGCCCCGATCATCGTCGAAAACATACTTTTTTATATGTTCCGGAAGATTGGCGACATGGTCGGGCTCCAGGTAAATTTTAGCATAAGGCACCTTGTACGAATAGAGGCTGGACGATAAATAGTGATCCCAAAGCCCAAACAAATTCAGAAAAGGCAACAGGATAAACAGCAAAATCGGCGGCAGGGAAAGCCAGGAACCACTGGGGTTAAACCAATCCAGCCCCGATTCCCTGGCCTTCCAAAACACTAAAACGTTGACAGCGGCCAGCGCCAGGTTCCAGGGAATCACGATCAGGTTCCATCCGTAAAACCAGGGGCTAAGCGCTACGGAAATACCCAGGTGCATCAAAACAAGCCCGACAACCGCAACGCGCCGGGTCAGCGGCCACAACAAGCCCAACGCCAGCAAAATCTCCACAGCGGGTATCCAATAGCCGGCACCAAAGTCTTGAAACCGCTCCTGAAAAAAAGGGTTGATCTTGTGAATACCCGCCCACAAGTAGGTGCCAAACAAAACAATGCCCAACAGGCGAAGGACTACCGCGTGTTGATCAGCCTGCTTGCGCATTCCAAATCCACATACGATGACGAGCATGGCCATCAATTGAAAATAATACGGTTGCAACCTGTTTTGGTCTTGCATAACCAATATTATGTACAATATAACATATACTATGGTAAGGCCCCGGATTGATCTCGAAAACAAAATCAGAAAGGGCAGTACAATAAAAACCCCGGCTACTATGGCATCCCAAGGATAGGCAAAGGCCGGCATCCAGGCGAACAATGGGATCAGCGGAAAGGTGCGGTCAGACAACCATAGCGGATGCGACAAAAAAACCAGTGCTCCCAAAGCCAGACAAATCGCTTGCAAAACAAGATCAAGCCGCTTGGCGGGGTCAGGAAAATTACCGGCTTGCATGGTCCGGCAAAGAAACGACACACGAGGTTAAGGGATTTGGTTTACCCCCCTTCAAAACTCCCCGTGCACAATCTGAACGGTGGTCTTGCCTCCCGCTTGCAATTCCACGATGTACAGGCCTTCGCCAGGGCTGTTTAGCGAAAGGGCGTGCACCTGCCGGCCACTGGATAAAGAACCCAGAGCGCGGGTTTCGAGCAATTCCCCGCGGGCATTAAAAACCCGGACGCTCGCCTCTGCGCGCTCCTCCAGCTCAAACGAAACCGTGAAATTTCCGTCGTTTGGATTGGGATACACTTGCAAACTCAGGCTGTTCACGGAGGCGGCGTTGAGCGCATCCATGCCCGTTGCTCCACCAGCCTTAAGCCACAAGCCAAAAATCCGCGCATCGGCACTGCTGAGCGTGCCATCTTCAACCCAAAAAACGTTGGGTTCAGGCGAGCGAATGCCCCCGAAAATGTGACCAATCAGGACCGAATCCCCGCCCGCCAATGCCAGCAAGGCATCCAAATTCAGAATACCTGGCGCAGCGTACGGCAGCCCTTCGACCGGAATGAATTCTGCGCCGGCACCCAGCAACTCCGGCATGCGGACTGGCAATTGGTGCTCGCCCATGGCGCCGTCAGCCGTGCGGGTAACGCGGGCTATCGTGGACACAAAGGGCACGTCCAGATCCTGAATGAGGTTGCCGCCGGCGTCGAGCGTGTACTGGGCAATTCCCCCGAAAAAAACGCTGTGCATGGCTTGTTGGGCAGGCGAATAGAGCGCGGTCGTGGCGCAGTGGTAGTGGTTGAGGTACTGGGCAAAATCGGGTCGCGCTGACCAGCCCAGCGTGTCCAAATCGGTGCTGTTCAAAAACGGCTGATCCACATCGGGGCGGAATACGCCGCTGAAAACGGTCAGCCCCAAGCGACCGTCTTCAAAGATTTGCGGCAGCAAATTGTAGTCGCGGCGGTGAAAAAGCGCAGCGTCAGCGTAGTCGGGCAGGTGCGTAGCACTGAGCGTTTCGCCCGATTCATGCAGGCGAAAACGGCGTGCGGCGTCGGTGTAAGTCTGTACGTGTGTACCATGGCCCATGGGGTTGTAGAGGCCGTCAAAGCGATGCCCCCCCACCAACAGCCATTGATTTCCCAACCGCTGCAAGTGGCCGCCGGTCACGGCAAAACGCTCGTCTCCTAGTCGACGGACATGAGGATCCAGCGCGCCACCATCCCGAACTGCCTGGATGAAGCCCGGAATGTTGATGGTAAGCAAGGCGGGGTAAGTCAGGTGCGCATCGGCCGAGCCGGAATAACCATAGCCGCCCACCCAATACAGCGTTTCGCCCTCCTGCTGAAAACAGGGGTTGGTGGCACTCAATTGCTCGGCGATGACGGGCGTTAAGTCGCTGAGCGCACGAGTCCAAATTTCGCCCGTTTGCGGATTCAGTACCCAGGCGTTGGTGTTGTGGCCCGCCTGATCAAAACTGGCCCACGGCTGCCGGCGGTGCAGACCATCCAAACGCCCACCGAGCAACAGCCACAACCCTTCGTGCGTGCCCACGGCATAGCTCTGCATGCCCGGCAGGCCTGGGAGCACCGTGGCTTCTAGGCTCAGGGCGAAAGGGGACATGCCGCTTTCCACAGCGGCGCTGGGCCCCGGCTGGGCACGGGCCCGCGCATAAGTTCCGATAAGCCAAAAACCGAACAGGAGGACTGCCAGAAGTTGCCTCGTAAGACCCGCGTTCGCCCATGCGGCGGACCCTGAAAGGAGCGCACGGAATTTCATGGTTCAAAGAAACGATCGCAGGCATGGATTGAGCGTGACGCAGATCACCTCCGGGCGGATTTCTGCTTTAGGTGCAATCGACGCGAAATCGACGAGCGATCGAGGCGAAATCGAGATGCAATCGACGCGAAATCGACGAGCAATGGCATGCCAGCTTCGTTCAGTTAAAACGCATAGCGCAGCCCCAAAACTCCGTTTAGCCCTGTGGCCGCAAGGCCGGAACTGAACGGTTGATAGCGCTGGTCGGTCAAGTTTTCCACGCCGGCAGAGATGCGAAAGGCATCACTGGCTTGCCAAAGCAGGCGAAAATCGAGCCGATACCAGGAGGGTGAATAGGGGTTTTCGTTTTCATCCAAGGCATACAGATAGGCTTCGGCCGTCTCCGAAGGCGGCATGTCCTCGAAAGGCACTTCTGCGTGGTAATGCGCAATCAACGCCAGCCGAAGGTTGTGACCGGTCCACTCCAGTTGGGCCGTGCTGAACCAGGGCGCTGCGTGTCGCAAAGGCGCGGTACTGCCATCGTCCAGTTCTTCCTGACCCTTCTGGTAATTCCAGCGCAGAACGGCCCCAAAACCGGCGGGCATTTTCACTTCAACAGCAGCCAGAAAACCATAGACCGTAGCTTTTGCTGCGTTTTGAACGGCCTGAACCTGGCTGAGTTCACCGGCATAAGTAATGCTATCTTGTCCATTGAGCGTGAAGTTTCGGCGCACCAGCGCATCCTGCAACCAGGTGCGGTAACCGGTCAGATCAACGCGAACCGATTGCCCGAAGCTCCGGGCTACCCCCAATTCCGCGTTCCAGGCATACTCGGGTCGAAGATCTGGATTTGGAATCACGACCGACCCTGGCTCGGAGTCGAAGACCTTTCCCACGTCATCAATGTTGGGCGCGCGAAAAGCAGAGCCGCCGTTAACACGCAACAACCAGTGGTCCTCAGGAGTCCAAACGACACCGAGGCTGCCTGTGGATGCTCCATAGGTATTTTGCGCTTCGGTAAACGGAAAGCGGAAAAAGGCGGTATCAAATTCGGCATTGACGGCAATGTAATTGTAGCGCCCGCCCGCCTGGAGGTTGAGTGTAGAGGTCGGCTCCCAATGATAGCTGAGATACGCCGCATAAGAACTCCAGCGCGATCCGTCGGGATAGCGTGACGGGGCCGGCGAGACCTCACCCGTGCTCAGCGTCTCTTCTGAGCCTTCGGAACCCACAACATTTTCTACGCCTTCTAATCCGTAAAAAACGCGCTGATCGCCGCGCAGACCCTTTTGCAGATCCAGGTTAGCCGAAAATGCGCCCACTTGTTCCTGCGTTCGGCTCAACACATCGGCGCCGAAATTGCGGTCGTTGCGGCTCTCTTCAAAGCGCTGAAACGCCAGGTTGACGCGAAGTTGGTCGTACAGGGCCGTGCGTTTGTTGGCCTGCAACGTCAGGTTGTTTAGCATCCAAATTTGTGGGCCATAGTACCATTCGGCCGAGCGCAATCCCACGTTGCGCGGGCGGCGCAGCCGGTCGTATCGCGGAACGTCGGAACTCTTACTGTAGTGAAATCCGTAATCCAGTTGCACCGAATCGCCTAGCGGAATCACCAACTTTTGCATCAGGTTCCACTGTGAGTAACCGGTCTGAACCAGTTCGCGAGGGTTGTCGTTGGCTACCAGTGAGTCCACCCCGTTGGTGGTGGTTACATAAAAAGGCCGCAGGTACTCGTCAGGGCCATTGGACCCGATGCGCTGATTGTTGTAATCCGTAAACGTAAAACTTGTTACGGAAGCAAATCGCTTGTGACTAAGCCGCAAATCGCCATGGCCGGTTTTTTCCCAATTAGCCGTTGCTGTCCGCGCAAAAACGGAGCCTCCCACCATAAGCCCTTCGCCGCTGTGCAACCTGGGTTGCAGCGTTTTAAAAGACATCACACCACCGATAGCATCGCTACCGTAGAGCACCGAACCCGGCCCTAAGAGCACTTCGGTTTTTTCAATGGCCAAGGGGTCTAGCGCGATAACGTTCTGTAGGTTGCCGCTCCTGAAGATGGCGCTGTTCATGCGCACGCCGTCCACCACCAGCAAAAGCCGGTTAGTGGCAAAGCCACGGATCATTGGGCTCCCGCCGCCAAGCTGGCTTTTCTGTACGAAAACCTGACCAGAACTGGCCAGCAAGTCCGCAGCGGTTTGTGGGTTCTGCAGCGCAACATCACGGCTGTTGATGGAAATGACTTTGGCCGCCGACGACTCGCGTTCCTGCTCCCAGCGGGTGGCCGCTACCACCATTTGCTCCAGCGAAAATCCGGCAGGTACCAACAGCAGATTCAGTTCGCCCCCCTCCTTTCGAGGAAAGGGCTGCACAGTCATCTCATACCCGACCATGCGAATCTGAAGGCTGTCGTCTCCGTCCAGCGAAGCCAAATCAGCCCTGCCGCGCTCATCGGTCAACACGTAGCGATTGGAGGGCAAGCCCTCCACACTGGCCCAGGGCAACGGCTCGCCGGAATCGGCATCCCGAAGCGTCAAGGTCTGGGCAAAAGTTGAATTTGCTCCTGCCAAAAGCAGAAGTAAAATCCATAAGTGTTTCATGGATGTTATTTTGGTGTTTGAAAAATAGATGCGGCCTATGCTACATCGCTACAGCCTGATCCTTAAGGACCGGCCGCCTTCAAGACACCGTTAGTCGGGGTGGCGGAGTTTCGGATACTTTGTTTCCCTTGCAAAGCTGCCCGACAACAGCAAGCCCTTCGACCTCCATTTCTAAACGCTGAATGCCCTGCAACCCGCCGGGCAAAACGGCCGGGCCCGCTAACCTCAGAAGCAGACCCATGCTCTGGTCGGACCAAGGGGTGCCAGTGTCTTGACGGCTTTTTAGCGCCTGGTCGGCTGTGCTTATGGCCACCTTCAAAGCCTGATCCCGCTGCGCTAAAAGGTTGCCCTCTTTGTAGTCCGCGTACACCGTGTACCAGGTGGTGTCGATACCTGCCCGCGTACGGACGATGTCGTACATCTGCCCGTCAAACCGGAATTCGCGGCTGTGAATTTTCACAAAGCGCTCATTGTCAACGGCTTCCAGCACTTTAGGGACGCCGAGCACCACCAGGGGATGCCCGCGAAAGTGCTCCACTCCTTCGCGCCAGGTAAAGTCTTGCGGCGTGTGCGGGCGATGCGGCTTTTTAACTTCAGCAAGCTTAAATCCCACAACTGGTTGAGGGACAGGAGCTTCCGCGCGCTTAAGCGCATGCCAGCTTTCAAGCCGGTGCATCCAAAGCGGCAGCGGGCAACACAGCAGCAACCCGAGCGCCTGAAAGCCCAGCAAAGCCAGAAAAAACACAGCATAGCCTTTGCGGATCATAACGGATTGCTCGCTGCAAAGGAAGGTCTTTTGTACCAAGCCCATTACCCTGACCCCGCCCCCTGTCAATTTGGCGCAAACCGTGTCTCAAAACCTTTCGGGGCATGGAATTTGAGTCATCTTTGCGCACACTTTTACCGGATTGAAACGCTTTTTACGCTTTATGGGCATGGAGACTGAAACCCAAGCCCCAGAATCCCGTCAGGAAGGCATGACGGGCGAAGGGGAAAACAACGATTCCGCGACGGCTGCTGGAACCAACAGCGATACGGCGGAGAACCAGCCAATGGACTCGGCTGCCGATACGGCAGATTCCGGGAATGCCAGAGCTGATTTTGGCGAGCAAGGCCGCACGGCGTCCGACCTCCCTTCGCCCGGCATGGAAGAGGAATCCGACGATGAGGTTAGCCTCGTACACGAACTCGAGGGCCAGTTGCAGGAGAGCCGCGACAAACACTTGCGCCTTTTGGCGGAGTTTGACAATTTTAAGCGGCGCAGTGCCAAGGAGCGCAATGAGTTGCGCAAAACCGCTGCCGAAGACCTGATCGTGGATCTGCTTGGCGTACTGGATGATTTCAACCGGGCCAAAGCGGCACTGGAGGCACACCCGGAGCGCTCCACGGAGGGGGACGGGTTTCTGCTCATCGCCGGCAAATTGCGGCATGTGCTGGATCAGCGCGAATTGAAAGCTATGAATTCCAAAGGTCATCCCTTTGACCCGGAGCAACACGAGGCCATTACGGAAGTGCCCGCCCCGAGCGACGACCTCAAAGGCTGCGTGGTGGACGTGGTGGAAGAAGGCTACATTTTGGGCGATAAAATCATCCGCTACGCCAAAGTCGTAGTTGGAAAATAAGTCCGCAACCAGGGTAATTCCCTTTTAGTGATTCAAACGAATGGCCAAGCGAGACTATTACGAAGTTTTGGGCGTCAGCAAGGGCGCGAATGCGGAGGAATTGAAAAAGGCCTACCGCAAGTTGGCCCTTCAGTACCACCCGGACCGAAACCCCGATAACAAAGAGGCGGAGGAAAAATTCAAGGAGGCGGCAGAGGCCTACGAAGTTCTTTCTGACGGCGATAAGCGCGCCCGGTATGACCGTTTTGGGCATGCCGGCGTGGGCGGGGCTGCCGGAGGGGGCGGATTCTCCGGCCAGGGCATGTCAATGGACGACATCTTCTCGCAGTTTGGCGACATTTTCGGCGGCAACGGCGACCCTTTCGAAGCTTTCTTCGGC
>CAYSDI010000101.1:0-1373 GCA_964429745.1 uncultured Chitinophagales bacterium
ACCGAGCCGGGCGCGGAACAAAACGTAGTCGAAGACGCGGCCGGGTTTGAGGCAGCGCTCGTCCTGGACATGCCAGCCGCGGGCCTGTAGGAATACACGGTACTCGGCGGTGTTGTGTTGGTGGGGGTGGAGGGCGTCGCCGGGAAGGGCACGGAAGAGTCCGCGGAGCAGGGTCGAGCGGTGCGCATCGACGCCGAGCAGGAGCCAGCCACCGGGGCGGACGGCCAAGGTTAGGGCATCGAGGGCGGCATCGAGATCCTCAACATGGTTGATTGCGTTGAGGCAGCAGGCACCGTCAAAGGGTTGGGGGGTGCGGAAGCCTTCGAGCGGAGCGGAAATGTAGGTGACGCCGGAGACCTGCAGCGCAGCGAACGCAGGCAATTCCACCGAATAGCGGTCAAGCAAGGGGTCAAGCGCGGTTATGGTATGACCCTCCAGGGCCAGGTTGATGCCGGCCGGGCCGCAGCCCGCGTCCAGCAAGCGCTGCGGCTGGTTCAGGGAGAGGGCGTCGCGGTGTGGGGCGAGTAGGTCCAGCCAGTAGCGGCGCTTCCAGGAGCGGTATTCGTCGGGCGATTGGTTGCCGAGGTAGCGTTTCCACCAGCGTCGTTCCAGGGCCTGCGCCATGCGCCAGCGCCAACCAGCGCGGCGAGTGCCGGGGCTTTTTGTTGCGGGCGAAGGGCTTGTGTGGGGAGTGCGGGAGCCAGACATATCTTTGAACACTAAGACAGTTGCCACGCAAGGTTAGCACAAATCTGTGGTTGTGCGAGCGCAACGGTTTCGCGGGGCTATGCAAGAATACCGAAGCGGCGACGAAGTTTTTCTAATCCATTCCAGGCAATACGCGTGGATTGTGGAGCGTCGCGATGACGATTCGTGGGTGGTTGATTTGGACGGCGATTATATCCCGGTTCACGAAGAAGACCTGGTGCCAGCTTCGCAGGCAGATCAGTTTGAACCGCCTGAGTCGGATGCGGCACCCGCTGCCGCAACAAGCAAAGATGCCCCTGAACCAGCCCTGGCTCCTGACGCCATCAACAGCTTTGCACAAGTTTTTGTACCGCTGGGACAAGGCAGATACCAACGCTGGCTGGTCAACGGTACAGTACATACCCTGCGTGTGCAGGTTTCGCAGGCAGGTAAATCGTTGACTGAATCCCAACTCAGCCCGGGAGCCAAACTTGACTTGGGTGCCCTGCATCGCGATGACTTGCATGAACGGCAAGCGCTGACGCTGACGTGTCGCTATACGGTAGGGCTGCACAAATTGGAACGATCGTTCCAAAAAGATTTGCGAATCCGAATGGCGGCGTTTGCTAAAAGGGAGGCAGCGGCAGCGAGCAACAAGGCCAGCAACGCAGCGGCAGCGAGCAACA
>CAYSDI010000101.1:1473-12108 GCA_964429745.1 uncultured Chitinophagales bacterium
AGGGAGGCAGCGGCAGCGAGCAACAAGGCCAGCAACGCAGCGGCAGCGAGCAACAAGGCCAGCAACGCAGCGGCAGCGAGCGACAAGGCCAGCAACGCAGGCAACGCAGCCAGCAACGAGCAAGGCCCGGCACTGATTTTCAACCTGTTTCAGGATCTGCCCGGGGCAAGCGCAGATTTCAGCACGTATTCGCCGCCGAATTTGAATATCCAGATACAAAGGTCGGTCAGAGCCCCCTACATGACCGGCCTAGGGCAAGGCCAGACTGGAAACTGGGCGCAAGGTCGCGCGGGGCGCGAGGCCCTTCCCCCGGAATTGGATTTGCACATTGAAAAGTTGGTGGAGCATCCGGAAAAATTGCACCCAGCCGAAATGTTGGCCGTGCAATTGGCCAGAGCTGCGCATTATTTGGACCGGGCGTCACTGATCGGGCTGAACAAGGTTTACCTGATTCACGGGCTGGGAACCGGGCGTTTGCGCGAGGAACTGCACGATTTGTTGCGGCGCCATCCGCGGGTGCGTTCCTTTCAGAACAGTCACTTTCCGCGTTATGGTTTTGGGGCTACTGAGGTCCTGCTGGATGTGTGAGCTGGCCTGCGCCGCCGCCACGCCGCCGCAAGAAGCCAGCCCAGCGTTTCCTTCGGCCAGCGTACCTTTGGGCTTCGTTCTTTTCCTGCTGATTCCTGCTCTTCCCGGAACGTTCCATCGCTCTGGCCTCGTGCCAGGGAGGAAAGTCCGGATAACACAGAGCGCCGCACCTCCTAACGGGAGGGCGCCGGCCCGCGAGAGCGACCGGTGACAGCCAGTGCCACAGAAAATGACCGCCCGCTTGCGGGTAAGGGTGAAAACGGGGGGTAAGAGCCCCCGGCAGCCGCGGGCAACCGCGCCTGCGGGTAAACCTTGCGGGTTACAAGGCCAAATAAGCTCCGGCGCGCTTTCGAGCGCGCAGGGTGACTCGCCCAAACGGGGGTTCCGCCAGCCGGAGCCCGCTGCCGGAGCGGGTAGGCCGCTGGAGGGCGCAGGCAACTGCGTCCCGAGATAAATGATGGAAGCCCGGCCAAGGCCGGGTACAAAATCCGGCTTACAGGTCCGGGGGGAGCAGGCGGCAGAAAAGGCCTATTTTTTGGGGGAAAGGGCCCTTGGGCCCCGAACCGCTGTTGCCCTTAGCCCTAACTTTGCACCATGGCCAAGATCCTTATCATAGACGACGAAAAGCCGATTCGGCGGACCCTACGAGAAATTCTCGAATATGAAAAATATCAGGTTGACGAAGCCGAAGACGGCAAAGCCGGCCTGCTAAAGCTGGAAGAGAACGCCTACGACGTGGTCATGCTCGACATCAAAATGCCCAAAATGGACGGCATGGAGGTGCTCGAGAAAGTAGCATCAGAAAATTCCGACCTGCCTATCATTATGATATCCGGGCACGGCAGTCTGGAAACGGCGGTGGAAGCCGTCAAAAAAGGCGCATTCGACTACATTGACAAGCCGCTGGACCTCAACCGCGTGCTGATCACCATTCGCAATGCCCTGGACAAAAGCACCTTGGTTACCGAAACCAAAGTGCTCAAGCGCAAGGTGACCAAGACCCGCGAGATCGTCGGTGACAGCCCGGTCATCAACCACATTCGCGAAACCATTGAGCGCGTTGCCCCCACTGATGCCCGCGTGTTGGTTACAGGAGCCAATGGCACCGGAAAGGAACTGGTTGCCCGCTGGATCCACGAGCAGAGCAACCGGTCTCAAGGCCCTTTGGTTGAAGTGAACTGCGCGGCCATTCCCTCGGAATTGATTGAATCTGAACTTTTCGGCCACGAAAAGGGTGCGTTCACCTCGGCCATCAAGCAGCGCATTGGAAAGTTTGAGCAGGCAACGGGAGGAACCCTGTTTCTGGACGAGATCGGCGACATGAGCCTCTCGGCCCAAGCCAAAGTTCTGCGGGCGCTGCAGGAGAACAAGATTACCCGCGTTGGCGGCGACAAGGAAATCACCGTGGATGTCCGCGTCATCGCCGCTACCAACAAAGACCTGCTACGCGAAATTGATGACAACCAGTTCCGGATAGACTTGTACCACCGGCTAAGCGTCATCCTCATTCACGTACCGTCGCTGAACGAACGGCTGGAAGACATCCCACTATTGGCCGAACGCTTCGTCAAAGAAATTTGCGAAGACCACAGCATGACCCGCAAGATCATCACGCCCAAGGCCGTGCAGGAGCTGCAGCAAATTCACTGGACCGGCAACATTCGCGAGCTGCGCAACGTGTTGGAGCGCTTGGTCATTCTCAGCGGAGAAAAGATTACGGAAGACGAAGTACAACTTTACGCCAACCCCGGCCACAGTCGCCAACGCCAGCGCGAAATCTTCGAGCGCTACACCAAATTTCAGGATTTTAAAGAATACATGGAACGCGAATTCATCGCCTATCGCCTGCAGCGCAACGCCTGGAACGTATCAAAAACCGCTGAAGAACTGGACATCCAGCGCAGCCACCTGTACAACAAGATTGAGAAGTTCGGGTTGAAACGGGTGGGCTAATGGAGCCGGTTTAATGCGCTACCCCTCCCTCTTCTCCACAGAAAACACCTCGCCTTCCAGCGCTAAGTCAGTATTGGGAAAAACATCACGCGATTCGGCAAGAAGGCTGTCCAGTTGGTCATAGCGGGAGGAAAAATGCCCGATCAGCAGCCGACCAACACCTGCGCTAGCAGCCAGCAACGCAGCCTGGCGAGCAGTGCTGTGGAAGCGCTCGGCGGCGCGATGGGCATCGGCATCGGCGTAGGTGGCTTCGTGGTATAGCAGATCTACGCCGCGCAGCACGTCAGACAAGGCGGGCAGGTAAGCCGTATCCGAGCAATAGGCATACGAGCGGGGTTGCCAAGGGTTGAGGGTTAGGTCCTGGTTGCGCACCAGCCGCCCGGCAGCATCCAGCACGTCCTCCCCCTGGCGAAGGCGCTCCATGTCGGCGTGAGGGATGCGCAGGGCCTGAGCCTTTTCGCCCTGAATGCGGCGGCCACCGGCGCGCTCGCGGATCAAAAAGCCAGTTGTGGGGGCAGGGCCGTGATGCAGGGGAAAGGACAGGATTTCCAGAGCAGCGTCCTGGAACAGCAGATGAACGCCGTCGGCACCAGTGGGCACGACGCTTAACGCGTAGCTCAATTGGCCCTTGGTGTAACGCATTTGCAGCTCCAGAATAGGCAGGAGCTCCGCAGGGGCATAGACCGTCAGGGGCCGCAGGCGCCCGGTTAAATGAAAGCTGTTCAACAGGCCGACCAGGCCAAAATAGTGGTCGCCATGCAGGTGACTGATCAGAATGATTTCCAGCTTGCCGGGGCGGATGCGGCAATCGGACAGGCGCATTTGGGTGCCTTCGCCGCAATCGAGCATGATCAGACGATCACCTGTTTGCAACACCTGCGCAGAGGGATGTCGGCCGTGGGCTGGCAGCGCAGAATTGCTGCCCAATATGGTCACCTGAAAAGGCATACTCGGACGGGCCGGGCGTGGGCCACCGCGCTCAGGCTTCGCCCTGGCCGTTTACCCCTTCGATCTCCCGCTGGACCTCTTCCATCAAAATGTAATCGTTGGCCTCCTCTTCGGAGCCGGCGATCATCAGAATTTCGTCCAATTGCGAAATCTTGATCAGCTTCATCACCGGATCCTGCACGCCGGTCAGCACAAAGGTGCCGCGAGCGTTTTTGCACATGCGGTTGCCGATCAGGATAGCCCCCAATCCGGAAGAATCCACAAAACTGACAGCCGAAAGGTCCACGATCATATTGCGGAAGCCTTCGTTGTTCAACAAGACAAACTCGGTTTTCAGGTTGGGGGCAATCCCCGTATCCAACCGGCTTTCCTGTAGTTCAAAAATCAGGTAGCGCTCGCGCTTGTCAACGGTGAATTTCATGAGGGTACAATTTCAGAAAGCCAGGAAAAACGGACAAAAATTTAGACAGGTCTAAAAAGTAATGGGGAGAACAAATCAGGCTTCGCGCCCCGACCACATGCGTTTTGCTTTGGCGGGGGAAGGGCTGCCATGCGTTAGGCAAGGGTCAGAGTTGGGCAAGCGCTTCTTCCTCTGAACCGGCCAGATTCAGAATCTGGTCTAATTGCGAGATTTGGATGAGCTTCATAACTGCAGGCCTGGCATTGCAAACCACCAGTTTGCCCCCGGCATCCTTGCATTGCCGGTTAGCTAACAAAATGGCACTTAAGCCAGAAGAATCTACAAAAGTGACCGCATCCAGGTTCAAAACCATGCTTTTGAACCCTTCGTTGCCCAAAACGGCCATTTCGGCCTTCATTTCCGGGGCAACAAGCGTGTCGAGTTTAGGTTCCAGGAGGCGGAAAACAATGTACTGGTCTTTTTTATCGGCGCTATACTTCATGGTTGGCTGGTGATTGTGGCAAGTATATGGGTTTTTGGAAAAATAACCGGGGTAGGTTTCAACAAAATGACCACATGTGCGTAAGCCTATTAACGGGGATGATTTTGCGCTCTGGTGAAACCTGCGGAGCAAGTGGGTTGTTATTGGATTAATGCCGGTTGAATAATGGGTGCAAATCCTGTTATTTTACTTGTGCGGTTCTTAACTTGATCGAAACTGCCATTCTGCCTGTCTGCCGCATTGGCGCAATATTTGAGCACTCAACCCCATGGACGCAAAATTCTCACCAAAAGTCAAGGAAGTTATCAGCTTCAGTCGCGAAGAGGCTTTGCGCCTGGGTCATGATTACATCGGTACCGAGCACTTATTGCTGGGCCTTATCCGCGAAGGCGAAGGGCTGGCCATCAAGGTCTTGCGTTCCTTAGAAGTGGACATCCTCAACCTGCGCAAGTCGCTCGAGGAAGCCATTCGGGATAAAGCCTCGCGGCAGCATTTCAACTCGGGCAGCCTTCCCCTGACCCGACAAGCGGAAAAGGTGCTCAAGATCACTGTGCTGGAAGCCAAAGTGCTGAAGGCCGACCTCATCGGAACAGAGCATCTTCTGTTGTCTATTCTTAAGAACAAAGACAACGTAGCTACCCAGATACTCAATCAGTTTGATATTGATTACGAAATATTTAAACAGGAACTTGACTACGTGAAAAGTAACATCACCGACGAACTGTCCAACGACCAGGGGGACGAAGAGCCCTTTGAAGAGGACGAAGAAAAAGGCAAATCTTACACCCAGCGCAAGTCCGGCTCGGTAAAAAGCAAAACGCCTGTACTCGACAATTTTGGCCGCGACATCACCAAGTTAGCCGAAGAAGGAAACCTTGACCCCATCGTGGGCCGGGAAACCGAAATCGAGCGCGTGTCGCAGATCCTGAGCCGCCGCAAAAAGAACAACCCGATTTTGATCGGTGAGCCTGGCGTGGGTAAAACGGCTATAGTGGAAGGGCTTGCGTTGCGCATCGTGCAGCGCAAAGTCAGCCGCGTGCTGTTTGACAAGCGCCTGGTTATGCTGGATCTGGCCGCCCTGGTGGCCGGTACCAAATACCGCGGTCAGTTTGAAGAGCGGATGAAAGCCATCATGAATGAGCTGGAGAAGAACCGCGACGTTATCCTGTTCATTGACGAAATCCACACCATCGTAGGTGCCGGCGGCGCCACAGGGTCACTGGACGCTTCGAACATCTTCAAGCCTGCGCTTGCCCGCGGTGAACTGCAGTGCATTGGGGCCTCCACCTTGGACGAGTACCGCCAGTACATCGAAAAAGACGGAGCGCTCGACCGCCGCTTCCAAAAGGTGCTCATCGATCCGCCGAGTGCTGACGAAACGGTTATCATTCTCACCAACATCAAAGCCAAGTACGAAGACTACCACAACGTGGAGTACTCAGAAGAGGCCATCAAAGCTTGCGTTAAGCTGAGCAACCGCTACATCAGCGACCGCTTCCTGCCTGACAAAGCCATTGATGTTCTGGACGAAGTGGGCGCACGCGTTCACCTCAAAAACATCCACGTTCCCGAAGAGATCGTTCAACTCGAAGCCAAAATCGAGGTGATCAAGGAAGAGAAGAACAAGGTGGTCAAAAGCCAGAAGTACGAAGAGGCCGCGCGCCTGCGCGACACCGAAAAGCGTTTGCTCGAAGAGCTCGACAACGCCAAGTTGGCATGGGAAGAGCAGGTCAAAACGCAGAAGTACCCGGTTGGCGAAGACGACATCGCCGAAGTGGTTGCCATGATGACGGGCATCCCCACCAAGCGAATCGCCCAAAGCGAAGGCCACCGCCTGGTCAACATGAAAGAAGAGCTGACACTCGGCGTTATCGGCCAGAGCGAAGCCATCGAGAAAATCACTAAGGCCATTCAGCGTAACCGCGTAGGCCTGAAAGACCCGAACAAGCCCATTGGCTCCTTCATCTTCCTGGGCCCCACCGGGGTCGGCAAGACCGAATTAGCCAAGGTGTTGAGCGAGTACTTATTCGATTCGCGCGACGCCCTCATTCGAATTGACATGAGCGAGTACATGGAGAAATTCTCCATCAGCCGCCTCATCGGAGCGCCTCCTGGCTACGTTGGCTACGAAGAAGGTGGCCAGCTCACTGAAAAAGTGCGCCGCAAGCCATACTCCGTCATTCTGCTGGACGAAATTGAAAAGGCCCACCCGGACATCTTCAACATTATGCTCCAGGTACTCGACGACGGCCAGCTCACCGACGGTCTCGGTCGCCGCGTGGACTTCAAGAACACGCTGATCATCATGACCTCCAACATCGGCGCCCGTCAGTTGAAAGACTTCGGCTCCGGCGTCGGCTTCGCCACCACGGCCCGCAAGGACGGCACCGATGCCCACGCCCGCGGTGTCATCGAAACGGCGCTCAAGCGCACCTTCAGCCCCGAATTCCTGAACCGAATTGACGACGTCATCATCTTTAACTCGCTGGGCAAAGAAGACCTGCACCGCATCATCGAAATTGCGCTCAAGCAAGTGCTCGGCCGCCTCGAAGTGCTCGGCTTTGCTCTGGAGCTGACTGACGACGCCAAAGACTTCCTTTCTGACAAAGGCTACGACCCGCAGTTCGGCGCCCGCCCGCTGCACCGTGCCATACAGAAATATCTGGAAGATCCGCTCGCCGAAAAAATCCTTGCCGCCGATATCAAACAAGGTGACGTTCTGGCCGTGGAGCACGACAAGAAAGAAGACAAGCTGGTCATTCGCCAAAAGCCCTCCAAAAAGAAGAAGGAGGAAAAAAGCGAGACCAACTAAGGTCGAAGGGCCTGGTCAGGCTTGGCAACAAGTTTTGTTGCCTCCAGCCGCAGCCGTACTTCCTGACTGAACAAATGTTCAATCCCCCTGCTCGTGAGAGCGGGGGGATTTTTTTTTGGGGGGGCTACGTCCACAAAAGGGACAAACCTTTCTTAAAAAAAATGGCTCCACACCCCGGAGGAAGTAGAGCCTTAGGTTAAGCAACCTGCAGAATAATCTTTATTCCGATTTGCTTTCACCCTAAAAATACTGCTTTACATGGTATTATGAAATAAATAGGGCATTTGATTGATATTTTTATTTCAATAACATTTAGGTTATTGATTTTTCGCTGCATATTATTGATTAAACATAGGTTTCTATTTATGGCATACCGTCTTGGTTTGGACATTGGCACCAGTTCACTTGGCTGGGCACTATTGGATGACAACCACATTGTGGATTGTGGTGTCCGAATCTTTGATATGGGCAACAAGGTTACCCAGCATGGAGAGGAGAGTCGGCGGCTGGATCGTACCCTAGCCCGGAGTGCAAGGCGTCGGTTACAGCGCTATAAGCATCGGAGAAAGAATCTGCTAGGTATTCTTGATCGGCTTAATATGTTACCAGATCCTAATGAACTCGGCGACAGTTTCAGACTATACCAACTGCGTGCGCAAGCCTTAGATCAGCAAATTTCAATGCCAGATCTTGGTCGGATATGGCTGTACATCAATAAAAAGCGGGGATTCAAGAGCAATGCCATTGTGGAGCGATCTACCAAGGAAGATGGTGCTGTGGCAAAGGGAATTGCACAGTTGAAATTGGACATGGCTGAACACGGTGCAAGAACTGTTGGAGAGTATTTTTTTGGGATAAAGGCAGAGCATCATCAGGGCAATTGGGAAAGAGGCAGGATTTTGGGCCATTGGATTGATCGCTCCCAATATTTCGAGGAGTTCAATATGATATGGCAGGAACAGTCGAAATACTATCCCGAAATTCTGACGGCTGACTTGCTCAAAGAGGTAAGGGATAGAACAATTTTCTACCAGCGCAAACTCAAGTCGCAAAAGCACTTGATTAATAACTGTCGCTACGAAACCGACAAAAAGGTCGCTCCTAAAAGCCATCCGCTTTTCCAGGAGTTTCGGATGTGGCAACAACTCGCCAACCTTAGGGTCACGCACGGTGAGCGGGTAGATGAGCCGCTGTTACCGGGTGAGCGCGAGCTCCTGGCTGAAATGCTCATTAAAAGGGGAGAAGTTGATTTGCTGAGTGCCACTGTTATGAAGGCATTGAAGTTTTCGGAGCGCGACACTGAATTCAATGACATCCCTGATAAGAATCGACTTAAAGGCCTGGATACGGAAATCAAGCTTCGCAAAGCCCTTGGAACGGACTTTTACAACAAGCAAACCCCAGACTTTAAAGAGCGACTGTGGCATACCCTTTACTTTTTTGATGACCGGGACAAGCTGGCCCAGGTTGCCGAGCAGCGCATGGGCTTAGACAAGGAGCAAGCCTTAGCCTACTCAAAGGTCAACCTTGAGCCAGATTATGGAAGCATGAGTATAAAGGCAATTCGGAAGTTGCTTCCGTTTTTGCGGCAAGGGCAGCGCTACGACCAAGCAGTAATTTCTGCGGGTTATGAACACCACAGCTTTGACCGGATAAAAAAAGCTAAAGATCGGGAACTAGAGGATGAAGTACCTCCGCCGGATCCTAAGCAAATCCGAAATCCAGTTGTCCTTAAAAGTTTGCACCAGGTTGCTGGTCTGGTAAACAGTTTGATCAAGGAATATGGCAAGCCGGAAGTTGTGCGCATTGAAATGGCAAGGGCATTAAAGTTGCCACGTACTAAACGCGAACGAATTCGGCTTGACAATTTAATCCGCGAAAACGAACGGCGACAGTATGCGGAAATATTAAATAGTCACGGGATTGAGGTGTTTTGGAAGGATCCTTTGATCGACAAATACCGGTTATGGTTAGAGTTGGGGTGTGAGCAAACAGATATTGAAGATTTTAGCCGTTTTAGCGATAAGTACCGCAAGGAACATCCTGAAAAGTACAAATTGTGGCTCGAGTGCGACCGCATTTCGCCCTATACAGGCAAGACCATATCGCTGAGTCGCTTGTTCAGCGCCGAGATTGAGATTGAGCACATCATTCCGTACAGCCGATCGTTTGACAACTCCTTCATGAACAAGTCTCTTTGCGAACGTTCTGAAAACATGCGCAAGAAGAACAAAATGCCAAGAGAGTACATGACCGATCCCGAGTTTGAGGCACTCAAACGTCGGATAAAAACACTGCCCCAACCAAAACGGGATCGATTCTTGGAAACAGAGATTACTAAGGACTTTTTAAACAGCCAGCTTTCTGACACCGGTTACATCTCAAAGGCTGCGGTAGAATTAATTGCCCAGTGCATTCAGAACGTTGAGGAAGTGCCTGGTCAGGCCACATCGCGTCTTCGAAAGCAATGGCGGCTGAACGACCTGTTGCACGCACCTGAAAATGTCGAGTCAGCGTACGCCATCAACAAAGAACTCAGCAAGAACCGTGAGGACCACCGGCACCACACGCTGGATGCCATCGTGGTTGGGTGTACCGACCGATCCATGATTCAGTCATTGGCACGAGACAGCCAATTCCGGGAGAATGGGGTGCCCACGAATGACATGTTTATTGACATGCCGTATGATGAGTTTAAAGCCGACATTGCGGAATGCCTGAGCAAAGTATTTATTTCTCATGAGAACAGGAAGCGGTTATTGTCTGCTTCTTTTAACCGATACCGCCATTGGAAGAAGGATCAACCAAAGCCAAAACAGCGTTTGTTGGCACCGCGTGGATCCATGCATGAAGAAACTCATTACGGATACATTTTGAATCCAGAGAATGGGGAGTGGGTCTACACAGCTAAGAAGAGTGTTGCTGGCTTGACCGAAAAAGAAGCTCCCCGAATTATTGACCCCATCATTCGCGAAGAAGCACTGCGCCATTTGGCAGAGTTTGGCAAGATAGACCCAGAGAAAGCGCCCTTGCGAATTGAGAAGAAAATGTACGGGGAGTATCGCTATGTTAATGTTCGGCACGTTCGCCTTGCCGTTCGGGCAACCAAAATGGTGGCGTTGCGTCCAAAGTACAATCCGGAGCTCTTTGTGCCTACGGGCAATAACTTCTGTCTTGCTCTTTACGAAGGAGAAGTCAAGGGCAAAACAAAGCGGACGTACCGCTCTGTCCCTTTCCTGGAGGCCGTGAAGAAGTCGCAGGCCGGAGAGCGGTTCTTCCCTGAAATGGTCATTGAGGATGGAAATGAGTTCAGGCTGTGGATGGTTCTGAAGGCAAAGGATTGCGTCATTCTTTACGACAACCATCCTGATGAAATTGAATGGGACAATCCTCGGTGGTTGTTTGATCGGTTGTATTATGTGGTGAAGTGGA
>CAYSDI010000102.1:0-8040 GCA_964429745.1 uncultured Chitinophagales bacterium
CCAACTCTATGCCCGTGATCGTGCAGCCTGCCACTGTGCTGGAAAGTTCGTTGTCCCGTACATTTAATGTCGTGCTGCCGTTGTCTTCCAGGTAGATGCCTACAGTACCAAAATCGGTTAACGTATTGTTCTCCACGATGACTGTTGTGATGGCCTCAAAGACTCCAATGCCGCGTTCAAAGTCACCACTGACCAAATCCATCGAGTTGTCGCTCACTTTAACGTAATCAAAACCCGTTAACTGAACACCGGTCTGGCAATCGTTGAAGGTGTTCGCTCCGCTTGTAGATGATCCAATCAGCATGTCCGCAGTGGTCACGTTTGGGCTGCAAAAGCCCAAAATACCAATTCCCGTCAGCGGAGGGTTTACGTCAAAAATGTCCTCAAAGTCGCAGTTGCGAATCAGCATGGTGCTGTTTGAAGAAACAATGCCGCGATCCAGGTTGGTAAAAACATTAGCGCCGCTTGAAGGGTTGCCAATGGCCAGACCCTGAGAGATTGGCGTACTGCCGTCGTTCACTCCAATCACTTCTATGCCAATGCTGCCATAGGTAGCAGATGCTCCACTGGGCAAGGCGGTTGGAAATCCTCCATCAAAGGTGGCATCAACCACAGACGCCGGATGAAGACCCGCCGTGTACACGGTAAACAACATGCCCCGGTAGTTGCTGATAAAGAACGCGCCGTCAATGGTCACGTCGCCACTTGCCGTAAGGTTAACCGTGATGGCCGTCTCGGCACGGCAAATGATCGAAGAGCCATTCACCACCAATTCCGCTCCATTTTCCACTACAATGCCCTCCCATAGCTCTGCTTTGGTGGTAACCAAAGTGCCCGAAGTAATGGTCAGTGTATTGCCAGAGGTGACCGATATGGCGTCACCGCCCGTAACCCCAACTTGGCAATTGCTCCAAGTGGCATTCTGATCTACGTCAAAGGGCGTTTGCACTTCTACATCCTCCGCCGTCAATGTGGCCAGCATCCCGGAAGTGGACGCAGAAACATCATACACAAAGGTGGTCGGATCCCAGCCTCCAGACAAATTGCACTGGGCATTTATAATGTTCATATACAATAGAGAGAGAGAGATAAGACATTGAAGTTCGAAATCGTCTCATGGCAACAAGTATTTTATGAATGAAAAAATACAATGCACTTTAAATATAAAACCATTCGCGCGAATTTTCCAGCCTCCCGTTGAGGTATTGACTCATGACGGCTGCGGCTTACCCTGTACATTTTGACGAAGAAAACAACCTAAGATTCTCAAAATCAGAACGATCATCCAAAACAAAGGCGATTAAATTAATTTTATAAAGAAGCTTCAAAATCACCATTTATGAGGAAAGGCTAAAATTGTTGGATTTGCGATTAGGGGCAATCATCTAAAGCCACTCTCCCTTTCCCGTTTCATAATACTCCCGTGACCATGTGATTATCGATCGTCGCAATAATTGGTGATAAATAGCAACGGCAATGATAAAGACCAACCAGAACCGTAAGGTAAAGGATATCTAACCCAAGGCGTCAATTTTTACTGACAGCGAATACAAAAATAAATAGTGCCCAGGGCGGGAGTCGAACCCGCACGGCCGATTATGGCCACGGGATTTTAAGTCCCGCGTGTCTACCGATTCCACCACCAGGGCAGCGGGGCCAAAATTACAGGAAGTTCCCTAAACGAGGTGCATTTCTTTTGAAAAGCCTGTGAATCTTCAGGGAGTCAAGACCCGGTAAGCCCAGTATTGCGGCAGTTCTGTTGCTACAGGGGCGCGTGCCCCTTCGCCCGAAAAAACTTGCCGCAGACCCCGCTCTGAAGGGTCAAAGCACGAATCCCTACCTTTGTGCCCGCAAGTCAGCCGCAGTTCAGGGATTGCTGCTCGCTTTGGCGACCCTGCTGAAGTACCGAGGCGCAACCACCTCGCAAGCCCTCTTAACCATGAAGAAAATTATTGAATGTGTGCCCAATTTTTCAGAAGGCCGGGATCCGGCGGTTCTGGAGCAGATTACCGCAGCCATTCGCTCCACGCCTGGGGTGACCTTGCTGGATGTTGATCCTGGAAAGGCCACGAACCGCACGGTGGTGACCTTTGTCGGCGAGCCGGAAGCAGTGGTGGAAGGGGCTTTTCGCGGAATTTCGGTTGCGGCACGGCTCATTGACATGCGCCGGCACCAGGGCGAACACCCGCGCTTTGGGGCTACCGATGTGTGCCCATTTATTCCGATTTCGGGGGCGGACATGGCCGATTGCATTGCTTGTGCCCAACAATTGGGCGAGCGGGTTGGCCGCGAATTGGCCATTCCAGTGTATTTGTATGAATCGGCGGCAACAGCCCCTCATCGGAGCAACCTGGCGTCGGTTCGGGCCGGAGAATACGAGGGAATTGCCGCAAAAATCGCGCAACCGGATTGGAAACCCGACTATGGTCCTGCCCAATTCAACGCCCAAAGCGGCAACATTGCCATTGGCGCCCGGGGTTTTCTGGTGGCGTTCAACGTGAACCTGAACACCACCAGCGTTCGCCGCGCCAATTCGGTGGCTTTTGACGTGCGCGAAGCGGGCCGCATTCAACGCACGGGCGACGCAGTCAATGGTCCTGTGGTGATGGATGCCCAGGGAGAACCCCTGCGCATTCCGGGGGCCTGCAAAGCGGTTAAGGCTATCGGCTGGTACATTGAGGAATATGGCCTGGCGCAGATTTCCATGAACCTGACGGACCTGACGCAAACGCCGGTGCATGGGGCCTTTGATGCCTGCGTAGAAAGTGCCCATCGCCGCGGCATGCGGGTGACCGGCTCGGAGCTGGTGGGGCTGATTCCGCGAAGTGCCATGCTGGACGCGGGGCGCTATTTCTTAGAGAAGCAGCAGCGCTCGGTCGGGGTTTCTGAGGCGGAACTGGTTCGGCTGGCCATTAAAAGCATGGGGTTGGACGAGTTGGTCCCGTTTGATCCGGCTAAGCGAATCATTGAGTATCGGATGGCGGCCGAGGGGGGCAACCCTTTGGTGGCCATGGACCTGCGCGCTTTCTGCGATGAAACAGCATCGGAGTCGCCGGCTCCTGGGGGGGGATCGGTGGCGGCCTATGCAGGTGCCCTCGGAGTATCATTAGGCACCATGGTGGCCAACCTCAGCAGCCACAAGCCCGGCTGGGATGACCGTTGGCGCGTGTTCTCGGACTGGGCTGAACAGGGCCAACAGCTCAAGGATAAGCTGCTGGCGCTGGTGGACGAAGATACCCGCGCTTTCAACCGGATCATGGACGCCTTTAAGTTGCCCAAAGAGAGTCCGGAAGAAAAGACGGCGCGAAGCGCTGCCATTCAAGCGGCAACCCGCTACGCCATTGAAACGCCTTTTCAGGTGATGCAGCACAGCCTGCAAGCCCTGCCCCTGCTCAAGGCCATGGTGCAGGATGGCAATCCCAATTCCGTGACCGACGCTGCTGTTGGCGCTCTTTGCGCCCGCAGCGCAGTGCTTGGGGCCTACCTGAATGTGCAAATCAATTGCAGCGGATTAAAAGACCGGACCTTTGCTGATCAAGTGCTTATTGACGGCGCTCGAATGGCCGAAGAAGCCAAACAATTGGAGGCAGAAATTCTTGCCCTGACGCAGGAAAAGATCAAAGCCTAAAATGCCGAAGTAAAACGGAATTTGCAACATAATTTTTTATATCCATAACATATTTTTTAATGTACATAAGATTTATTATGTTATTGTTGGCGGGTTTGATGGGTCCCGTTTACGCTGGACTTAGCCAAAGCGCCTATGTCCAGGAAATGGAAAACCAGCGCCAGGAAAAATTGGCGTCATTCCGGCAGAATGGTGCCCCGCCCTTCAAGACCGAGAAAGCCCGTAAATCCTTTACCGGGTTGGATTGGTTTCCCGCTGACCCCGAATGGCGTGTTAAGGCCAGCATCGAACCGTTTGACGAACAGGACACGCTGAGTTTTCCCACGTCTGCGGGAACGGAAAAGACCTTTATCCGCTACGCCCTGCTCATTTTTACTGTGCAAAATCAAACCGATACGCTGGAAGCCTACCGCAGCCTCCAGAACCTCCATCACCCGGAATACGGCAAATTGCTTTTTGTGCCCTTCACCGACGCCAACAGCGGCGAATCCTGTTATGGCGGTGGTCGCTACCTGGACCCCGCTCTGCCGGATAACGGAGCCACAACACTTTGGTTGGATTTCAACGAGGCCTACAATCCGTATTGCGCGTATTCAGAGGGATGGTTTTGCCCCATTCCCCCGGCTGCCAATCAATTGCGCACGGCCGTCAACGCCGGGGAGAAAAATTACCCTGAAGCCGAGACCAGAAAGTCGAAAAAGAGCTATAAGCATTAATACCGATACGCCTTAACTGCATCTACAAACGCGCGAACACCATCAAGCGGGGTGTCGGGATAAACGCCATGTCCGAGGTTGGCGATGTGAGGATTGCCGAATGAATCGAGCATGCGGCGGGTCTGTGCGGCGATTTCTGCCGGATCTGCGTAGAGCAGGCAAGGATCCAGGTTGCCCTGAAAAACCTTGTTACCAATGCGGTCGCGTACCACAGACGCCTCCTGCTGCCAATCCAGGCCAATGACGGCGCAGTCCAATTGCGCCAGATCTTCGAGCGCAAACCAGGCATCTTTGGCAAAAACGGTGACTGGTACTTCCGGTACGGCCTGGCACAGCCGCTGCAACCGGGGAAGCGCGAATTCGCGGTACTGCGACGGGGAGAGCACACCCGCCCAGGAATCGAACAACTGAATAAGCTGGGCGCCGGCCTTTACCTGCGCCTGAATGTAGGCAATGGTGCCTTCCGTGATCTTGTCCAGCAGCAGGTTCGACAATTCCGGGGCCGTGTACAGCATACGCCGGGCATGGCTGAACGTCTTGGACCCTCCCCCTTCGACCATGTAAGCCATCAGGGTCCAGGGGGCACCAGCAAAGCCAATCAGCGGAACCCGGTCATTCAGCGCTTGACGCGCCAGTCGAATGCCTTCTGTAACGTAGGCAAGATCTTCGGGGTGCGCAATCCTCAATCGCGCCACATCGGCCGCGGTGCGCACAGGGTCGGCGAAACGCGGCCCGACACTTTCCACCATGCTGTACGGGAGGCCCATGGCCTCCGGAATCACCAAAATGTCGGAGAAAATGATGGCCGCATCCACGTCCAAGACGTCAACGGGCTGCAGCGTGACTTCACAAACCAGCTCCGGCGTGCGAACCAGCTCCAGAAAGCCAGAAACCGATGCGCGCAAGGCGCGGTATTCAGGAAGAATTCGGCCCGCCTGGCGCATGAGCCAAACAGGCGGTCGCTCCACGAGTTGGCCCGAAGCTGCGCGAAGGAGCAGGTCATTTTTGGCTTGCATGGCGCAAAATTACGGGCAATTTGGCAGGCAAACTGCGCGGAGCACCACCACCTTTCGCCCGAAAGCAAACACAGCGTTCTGCCCGACAAACACGCTGGCAGTTGCCCGGAGCACCACCGCCCTTCGCCCGACAAACACGTTTTCCAACTCCTGCTGGTTCTTCCCTAACTTTGGCGGGTGTCAGAACACGTCATCGACATTCGCCGCGGGGCCATTTACCAGGGCCAGACCCTGGTGCTCAACGAGGTAGAGCTGAGCATTGGCGCGGGCCAATTCGTTTACCTGATCGGTAAAACCGGCAGCGGCAAAAGCAGCCTGCTCAAAACGCTTTACGCAGACCTGCCGCTGATGGATGGCGAAGCGGACGTGGCGGGCTTTCCGCTGCACCGCATGGACCCCAAACAGGTGCCTTACCTGCGCCGCAAACTGGGCATCATTTTTCAGGATTTCCAGTTGCTGATGGACCGAAGCGTATACGATAATTTAGCCTTCGTTCTGCGGTCTACCGGCTACAAAGACCAGGCGCAAATCAAGGTCAAAATTGACAATGCGCTGAGCAAGGTTGGCCTGCAAACCAAGGCCCATAAGTTTCCCTTTGCGCTCAGCGGTGGCGAACAACAGCGGGTGGTGATCGCGCGGGCCATCATCAACAAACCGGAGGTCATTTTAGCGGATGAGCCTACGGGCAACCTGGACCCGGAAACCTCTGACGACATTATCACGCTGCTCTGGCGCATTGCGCGCGAGTCGCGGACAGCCGTTTTTATGGCAACGCACAATTACAACCTGCTCGAGAAATTTCCCAGCCGCATCATCAAGTGCCGGGATGGCCGCGTTATGGAAGACGCGGAGCAAATAGTGATCTCGTGAGGCGATCGGCGTTGTTTCGGTTGGCGTAAAGGAGTGCCAGGGGTTTGCGCGCTTCCAGTTCGGGGGAATTGAACGATTGTTCAGCAAGCGAAAGAATCGCGTTGCGCCAGTCTTCTTCGCTCTCAGCTACCTGGCAAAAACCCGCCAAACCAGTGTCCTCAACCATGTCCGGACTGGCCACCACAAAACGCCCTTCGAACAGTGCCCGCAGCAATTTGAGTTTGATGCCGCTGCGCTGAAAGGCCGGCAACACGTGCACCTGCGCATCGCGCACCAAGCCCCCAAGTTCATCGTCTGAGGGGTCGGCCACCAGCCTGATTTCGGGATGCTGCGCCGCCAATTCCACCAGTTTATAATCGGGGTCCATGCCGGCCAGCACCAGCGGCAGCGGCATGTCCTGCCAAATTCCGATGAGAAAGCTGGCGGCCTGCACGTTCTCCGTCACGGACAAGTTGCCGTGGTACAAGGCGAAAGCGCCCTTCCCTGGAACGCTCATGATGCGCTCAAACGGATGGAACGCCGGCAGGTGAAAAGCCCGGTCGCCCAAGCGCTGGCGGTAATAGCGCGCATCAGCCGGCGAAATGCAAGCCACCGCATGGGCATGTTCCAAAATAGTCTCGTAGCGCTTGAGCCGCCGGCTCTCTTCGCGGAAATACAGCTCCTTAAAAAACGAGCCCTCCCATTGCGCCAACCCGGCGTAGTAGGCCCATTCCACGTTGTGCATGCGCACCACCTTTCGGCGCTCGGCTAATTGCGGATCGGCCAGGTAGTGGCAAGTATGAAGCCCGTCAAAAAGAATCGGGGCGTCATCGGTCAGGAGCTGGTTCAGCAAATCAACCGATGCACGCGAAGAAACAATATAAGGTTCCATGCTCATAAATCCGGTCCACGCCGCCCGCCGGGGGTAGTAAATAACCTTGCCCAAATGCTCCAACTCGGCACTCGGCTTCCTACCATACGTAAAGCAATGGATGCGCAGCCGCAACCCCATGGCCGCCAATTCGCGCAGCCGGTACCAGGCGTCAATGACCCCGCCGTAATTCGGCGGCCAGGGCACATTAAACACCACCACATGCAGCGTCGGGTTCATGAAGGGGTTGTTTTTTTCGGGGGAAGGGGGACCGTGCTTTGGGCGGGGTTTGCGGGGTTTGAAGGCGCGGTGCCGTAGGTCGCTGTGGCTGCGCTTGCAAAAACCCGCGCGTAAAACGCAATCAATTCCCCCTCCAGCGATTCCCAGACCCAGGCTTCGCGGGCCTGGCAACAAGCGCTGCGCAAACGCTCGTATCGCGCGGGGTCGTCGAGCAAGGTCTTAACGGCGTTTCGCACGGTGTCAGGCTGCGCATCCGGCACCAAGACAGCCACTTCGTGTTGACTATTGAGCCGCCGGTACTCCGGAAAATCCATGGCGATCTGCGGCACACAGGCTTGAACATAGTCAAAGAATTTGTTGCTGAGGCTGTAGCGGTAGCTCAGGCCCTGATCTTGCAACAGGTTGAGTCCCAGCCAGGCTTGGGCCGTTAACGCCCGAAGTGCCGCGGGCTCTACATAGCCCAAAAACCGCGTTTGCTCAGGCTTGGCCTGGCGGGCGGCCAGCTCGCGCAAGGACGCGCTCAAATCCCCCTCCCCCGCCACAACAAGCGGCAGCGGCAAGGTCTGAAAGCTGTGTATGGCCGCCTCCAGCCCCCGGCCAAGGTTGAGCGCTCCCTGGTAGAGCACGAAGGGTTGGCCGGAGCCTGGTGGGCCATTTTGGAGTGCCGAGTCCTCATAGCGGCTAGACTGTCGCCCGGAGGTGGGGAGCCCTTCGCCCGCT
>CAYSDI010000102.1:8140-12085 GCA_964429745.1 uncultured Chitinophagales bacterium
CCGCTCCTGCTGCCGCTCCGCCGTGCGCCTGCCGCCGCGGATAGTTCGGAAAAACGGCATAAGGCTGCCCATAGCGCACCGACAGGGCCTGGGCCACCGATTCGCTCACCGTGTAATTGTGAGCAACGCGCGGGCAGAGCCAGCCTTCAAGCGCGCTCCAAAAGCGACGTACCCAGGGCCGGGATACCACCTCAGGTAGTTCAGAATAATATTCGTGTGCATCAAATACCAAGGACACCTTGAGCGCCTTGGACGCGAAAAAACCCGCGCTCAATGTATCCAGATCGATGCTGCATATGCCGTCCGGTCTCAGGCGGCGCAAGCGCCGATAAAGCCGCCAATTGTACTCCAAATAGAACAATTTGCCGCGCGTGTAGCGCAAGTTCAGCCGCTCCTGCCGATAGGGCTGTTCCACCAAGGCCCGCGAATTCGGGCGCAAAAAACCCACCAAGGTCACGTCATAGCCGGCCTGGCTCAACGTGCCGCAAATTCGCTGCATGCGCTGGTCGTAACTCAGGTCATTGGTAACGGTAAAGACCAGCCGCATCACGGCCGCCAAATTAAGGCATTTCCCGCAGCCCGGCGGAGTTCGCCGCGATCTTGCAACCAGCGCAGGGCCTGCAGCACCTCTTTTTCCTGGCGCGGGCGCATCCGTTCCACCGCTTCTGCCGGGCGAAGGGCCTCTGCCGCCAGCAGCAACCGCAGCGCCTCGATGGTTGCCGGCAGGTTCGGGTGGCGGGAACGCTCGCGACACAAATCGCACTGGCCGCAAGGCTCGGCCTGCTCGCCAAAGTAGGCCTGAATCAGCGCGCTGCGGCAGCCATCCTGCGCCGTGGCAAAGTCAATAACCGCCTGCAGGCGCTCCTTGTGGCGCTCCAGTCGCCAGCGCAAGTGCGCCGCATCCAGAGGCAGCGTGCGCGCGTCAGCCCTTGGCCGTAGCCAGGTCAATTGGGGATGCTCCTGCCGCGGCTGGTAGTCCAGCAAGCCAAATTCGCGCAGCAGCAAAAGGCCCCGCATGACATCGGCCACGGGGAGGTCCAGCGTCCGGGCCAGGCGCTTTTCGTCCACCACCGCATAGTGGTCGTGCAAGCCGGGCGTGCTGCGCTGCAACGCCTTGATCAGCGGATCCCAGGTTTTGTTCTCAATCTGAAACCGGTACAAGTCTTCGCGGCCTGCCAACATCCGCGCGCGCGCGGGCAGCCAGACCGACTCATTCAGCGCAATCCAGCCCTCCTGCGCCAGGATACGCAAGCCCTGCATCATTAAGGGCGAAGGGGTTTTGTGGTGCCGCGCAAAAGCGACCGGGTCAAAATCTACCGTCTCGCCCAAGCCAGAGCCGATGGCCAGACGACTGTAATCAGCCAACTGTTGGTACAACTGCCGCACCTGCGCAAGGTCTGGCATGCCCTCATCGCGACGGCGCGCCAACTCGGCCAAATCGCTTTGGTCCACCAACAATCCGGCCCAACAAGGCTTGCCATCCCGCCCCGCGCGACCCGCCTCCTGGTAGTACGCCTCCAGGCTGTCCGGCGCATCGTAATGCGCCACCAGCCGCACGTCCGGCTTGTCAATGCCCATGCCAAACGCATTCGTACAAACCATTACCCGGATGTTGCCCTTCATCCACCCGTCCTGCCGCGCCTCCCGGGTTTCGGCATCCAGACCAGCGTGGTAAAACGACGACGAAATTCCCCGGCCTTGCAACAGCTCCGCCAACTCCCGCGTACGGCGGCGGCTCTTGGTGTACACCAGCCCCGTTCCCCCAATTTTGCTAAACATGGTGACCAGCCGCTGCTTTTTGGATTCGGTCTGCCGCACAATCCAATGCAAATTGGTTCGGGCGAAACTGGCCTGGTAAAACGCCGGCGACCGCAGCGCTAACCTACTGGCAATCTCCGCTTTTACTTCAGGCGTTGCGCTGGCCGTGAGCGCCAACACCGGCACGTTCTGCCCATGCTTCTGCAGATGCTCCCGCAACTCCTGGATGCGCAGATAAGAAGGCCTGAAATCGTGGCCCCACTCCGAAATGCAATGCGCCTCATCAACCGCAATCAGCGACACCGGCATACGGTCCAGCCGTCCCAAAAACTTATCGGTAATTAACCGCTCCGGACTCAGGTACAGCATCTTCAGATGCCCCGCCGCCGCCGCATCCAGCCTGCCGTCAATTTCGCGGCTGCGCATGCCCGAAAAAATCGCAGCCGCAGCAATGCTGCGCTTGCGCAGCGCCGACACCTGGTCTTTCATTAGCGCAATCAGCGGGCTAATGACCAGACAAACCCCATCCGTACACAATGCCGGAACCTGATAACACAACGACTTGCCCCCGCCAGTGGGCAAAAGCGCAAGCGTATCCTTTCCGTTGAGAATACCCCGGATAATGTCCTCCTGCAACGGCCTAAAGGCCGGATAGCCCCAGTATCGGGACAGGATTTCAAGGGGGTCATGTTTGACGGGGAGCGGCATACGGCCGAAATTAGGCAGGAATTATGGGGGAGCTGACAATCCCAAATGGCCAATTGATTAATTTTGATGCATAACTTAACACGGTTCCAACACAGACGAAACGGTTTATAACTAAAGATATCAAGCGTTTCAGAGTTGTGAGACAAGTTTCTCAACGGAAGTGGAGGTAAATCCAAAACGATTGATTTGGTTTCAGACTCATTGAGAAAGAAGTTCCGTTTGCAAACATAAATTTCTAAATAATATGTACACTTACAAAATTCATTTACATAAAGAAGCCGAAGGCGGTTATACGGTTTCAGTTCCTGCCTTACCTGGTTGTGTTACATACGGCGAAGATGTAGACGACGCAATCGCTATGGCAAAAGAAGCTGTTGAATTGTATATTGAAGAATTGCAGGAAAGAGGCGAATCCATTCCTGACGATAGCAATACTTTGGAATACTCCTTAGTCCTGGAAGCAGTATGAACCTTAGCCCAAAGCATCTCATAAAAATTTTGGAACAGTACGGCTTTATTTTCAAACGCTCCAAAGGTTCGCACCAATTGTTTTTCAACCCCACCACACATAAAACCGTTATCGTACCTGTACACAGTGGTAAGGATTTGAAAAAGGGAACTTTTCTGGCTATCCTTAAACAAGCAGGTATTGATACAAAAGTTTAGAGCATAAATTAAATATAATATATTATTTTAATTTTTTACATAATAAAAGCACGGAGTGTTGCACTCAAAACTATAGCCCCCCCCACCTTGGCACCAACCAATTGACGATAGAAGGGGGTTTGGGCCTGAGCAGCATCAAGATCATCGACGCAATGGGGCACTTTCGCCATGTTATACTGGTTCAGAAAGGGTGTGGTGGCGAGCATCATGTCCAGCTCAACAATCTGGAACTGGGGTTCTACTTCCTGGTTGGCCGATACGCCAGCTTGGGTACTGAGCACGCAGAGACGTTGCCCTTTGCGGTGAAGTGCCTCGCGTGTTGCAGGTCAACGTTTTATTAGCATTTTATCTCTCCCACCGTAGAGCTACACGCTAAGCTGTGATTTGTTATTGGACAAATTTTTAAGCATGTGTTCATATGGATTATATTTTTTTACATAATTTAATTTTACCACACAACATATTGATTGACAGGTATAAACATATCCGAATAATAAAATTAGAAGCATGCTTTCAAGCGAAAATTTGTTTTTGAAGCCTGAAGTATTCATTTTATTGTTAGAAAATTTTTCTCCCCCCAGCATAACGGGCACAATTAGCACCAACCTGATTTGTGAATTCAATAAAACACAATATCAAATCGGGATTTTGGTAGGGATCCTGCTACAAAACGTCGGCTGTTACCAAGCTTCCAAGATGTCGAAAAGGGATCGGTTTCGTCAAGTCCTGGCACACAACTCAAGAGAATTTTGGGGCCACTAGTGTGGTGTAACGTAAGTTCATTTAAATACCGCGTTGCTCCATTCTCTTGAA
>CAYSDI010000103.1:0-2057 GCA_964429745.1 uncultured Chitinophagales bacterium
CCGCAGCCCAAACCGCAGCCCGCACCGCAGCTCACACTGCAGCCCAAACCGCAGCTCAAACCGCAGCCCACACTGCAGCCCAAACCGCAGCTCCAGCCCTTCCCAAACTTTTATCCGATGAAATCCACGCTGAACATGTTTTTAACCCTGGTCCTGGTCGCGGTTCTGGCCCGGCTCAGCGTTTACCTCATTCCCTATTGGTGGGGTGTTGTGCCAGGCGCTGCGTTGGGTGGGTTGCTCGTCGCTAAAAGCGGGCTCGAAGCGCTGGTAGGTGGCTTCCTCGGCCTGGTTTTGCTCTGGAGCAGCTATGCGGTGGCGGTGCATGTTATGAACCACGGCATTCTTGGTCAGCAATTGGCCGGTATAACAGGACTTCCCTCATCGCTGGCTATTTTACTCATCATCGCCGCACTTGGTGGGGTGATTGGGGCAGCAGGCAGTTTGACCGGTTACCTGCTGAAAAAATCGCTGTCTGCAAGCGTGTGAAATTTATCCTTCATGCAACCCGCCGTGTATTTTTGCAACAACTCTCTTGAAAGCCGAAAATTAAACGTAAGTATTTAGCCTTGATTGCCAACACTTTAGCGTAATTCTTCATTGTTGGCACGGTTTATGGCACAAGATTGACCGCCTGCCTTTGAGACGCTCAAGATGATTGCTTGAGTATCTAAACTTGGGTGCGAGTTAAGGGGCGGCAACCATCCAGCAATCATTACTGGTACTCCCAGACCAACGATCGGAAAAACCAAACAAACCATGAAAGCAACAAGAATTTTATTGATTATGGCTCTCGTAAGCGGGACCGTATTGACCCAAGCCCAAGTGAACACCGGCTCAAAAGGAGGCACCGTGAGTCCTACCCAACCAGAAACCGGCCGTAAGAAGCCCGGTGGCGAAGTGAACCAGTCTTCTGAACAACCTGCGAACACAAAACCAGGGGCTACCCAAGCGCAGGATGAACCCATCGCAGACCTGACCAAATTGACCACGGCCGAGCAGTGCCGCCAATACGCCCAAGAAAAAGTAACCTGGTTGGAAGGCCAGGTCGGCCTGTTGACTACTGCGCAGAAACGCTCCATTGAAGATATTTTTACCCAGACCTACATGGAGATCAAAGGTGTCAAGGAAAGCAACCCCGATATGCCTCGCGGCGAACTGAAAGCTAAGGCTGAAGACATGCTGACCAACGCCCGCTCCAAGTCATTGGATGTGCTGACCCCTGAGCAACGCGCCAGCCTTGATTCTTGGCAGAGTGGTCGCCAGCCTAGTTTGCAAGACCAGGCCGGAAAGCGTGCCTTGCAGCAAACCGAAGAATTGGACAATGTTGTGGGCTTAAGCGCTGACCAAAAGCAGCGCGTGCTTGACTTGAACACGCAAATGTGGAACGATGGTCAGGCTTGGAAAGCAGCCAACCCAGATGCCAATGCCGAGGCCAAAAAAGCCTATAGCAAGGAAATGGCTGTTAAGCGCATGGATGGCTACAAAGGCATCCTGACCGAAGAGCAGAAGACCAAATTCATGGATTATCGGAATGACAACCCGAAGGACATGGAATAAGGCCAAAATCCTTGAAAAGAACGCAGCAGCCCGGGCATCCGCCCGGGCTGTTTTTTTGTGGCTCAGCTGGTATCGTGGCTATGCTTGTTGTGCTGTTTTTGATCAGGAGCCCTGAACTTCGTGCGCATGCCCATTAAAAAACCCTCAACGTCAGCGTCCGACCTGCTCATTGTTGAACCTTGGTATGGCGGTAGCCACCGCCAGTGGATCGAAGCCTATCAGGAGCGCAGCAGCCTCAACGTGCAAACCCTTGCTTTGCCGGCCCGCTACTGGAAATGGCGTATGATGGGTGGGGCGCAAAGCCTGGCGCGCCAATTCCAGGAGCTTCACTTACGGCCCCGCCGCGTGCTGGCCAGTTCCATGCTGGACCTCCCCACTTTTTTGGGCTTGTTGCGCCGCGAATTGGCCGAAGTACCGGTAGACGTTTACTTTCACGAGAACCAAATTCTCTACCCTTGGTCGCCGCTCGAATCAACTGCGGAAATGTGTGCAGAAACGCG
>CAYSDI010000103.1:2157-12055 GCA_964429745.1 uncultured Chitinophagales bacterium
GAATGAATCGAAGGTTGCGCCAGCACTAGCTCGGGCGAAGGGCTCCGCCCCTCCGGGCAACACACCGTACCGCGACAACCTCTACGGCTATCGAAACCTGGTCTCGGCACTTGCCGCCGACCGCGTCTTCTTCAATTCTGGCTGGCACCGTCGCGCTTTCTTGGATGCCCTCCCGGAATTCCTGGACCAATTCCCGGACCGGCGCGAACGGCAAGCTTTACCGGGCTTGCGCAAAAAGAGCAAGGCCCTTCCCTTGGGGTTAGATTTGCAGGCCTTTGACGATGTTTTGATGCAGCAGCCAGTGCGGACTCGCTCCGAAGGTCAGGCTCCTGTGCTGGTTTGGAACCACCGCTGGGAACACGATAAAGACCCCGCACTCTTTTTTAAGACCCTGGTTGACATGAAAGCCAACCACGCGTTTAAGGTGTTGGTGCTTGGTCAAAATCTTGGAGACCGCGACGGTTTATTTGCTTGGGCCTACGAGTCGCTGCAAGACCGCATTTTGCATTGGGGGCCTGCGCAGGACCGTGCCGAATACAGGCATTGGCTGGTGCAGGGCGATATCCTGCCGGTTACTGCTCACCACGACTTCTTCGGAGGGGCCGTAGTTGAAGCCTTGTATGCCGGCTGCCGGCCGGTGCTGCCCAATCACTGGGTCTATCCGGACTTGTTGCCCGAAACAGCCCGCCATCGCTATCTCTACGAAGCGGATCCTGATGTTCGGGCGCACAATTTCAAAGAGGCGCTGTTGCTTGCGCTTCGCGATTGGCAGCAGCACGACCCCGCGCCTTTCCACCAGCGGTTAGGGCGTTTTGATTGGTCGGTGATGGCGCCGGTTTATGATCGGATTTTCTCGGAAGGAGAAGCTTTAGCCAACACCCGATCCAATTGCAACAGCGTTTCTGAGTGAATCTGGTGTTTGCCTTCAAACGTCAGCGTATTGACGTGAAAGGCATTTCGCCGCGACATTTCGCCGATACGTTGGATGCTGTCGTCTGAAAGAAAGGGATCCCGGTTGCCGTATACGTAGTACAGGTTCATGCGATTGAGCCTGGGGTTGCTTTCTACGTCAGCGGGAAAGTCGCCGGCCCAGAGCACGAGGTTGTCGACATGATACTCGGTGGTGGCCACCCAGCGCGCCACGGTACTGGTTCCCTGTGAGAATCCCAGCACGTTAATGACCACATCAGTTGGCAGTTTGTGCAGGCAAATGCGGTACAAGGCATCCAGGTAATTGCGCTGGTCTTCAATTTCGGCAAGTCGGTCTTCTTTGGTCATCCAGGCGGCACCGACATCGCCGCTAAAGCCGTCCAGGTAAAAGCGCGAAAGGGCTTCCGGAGCAACGATCAGGTTCCTGCCGTTATCTAAGGTGTGAAAGGCTTCCAGAAAATTTCCTGCCAGTTGCCCATAACCGTGGCATACGATCCAAAGCGCGCGGATGTCCTCGCGCGGTTCGCCCAGCACATAATAGCGGGCACTTCTACGAATGGGTAAACGCAATTCCTTCATGCCTCTGCTTATGATTTTGCCTGCCGTTTCATCTGGGATTGAATCTGGTCCCACATTGATTGTGGCACCGCGTCAAGCGCGCTGAATTCGCCGGCGCCCTGCAGCCATTCACCGCCGTCAATGGTCACCACTTCGCCGTTTAGGTAGGTGCCGAAATCGCTGACCAGGTAAGCGGCCAGATTGGCGAGTTCCTGGTGGTCGCCGGCGCGCCGAAGCGGCACGCGTTTGGTCAGGTCGAATTGGTCTTCCATGCCCGGCGGGATCAGTCGCGACCACGCGCCTTCTGTCGGGAACGGGCCCGGGGCGATGGCGTGAAAGCGTATGCCGTACTTGGCCCATTCCACCGCCAGCGAGCGAGTCATGGCCAAAACGCCCGCCTTGGCACAGGCCGACGGCACCACGTAGCCCGATCCGGTCCAGGCATAGGTGGTAACAATGCTCAGCACTGCTGCCGGCTGGTTGTTGGCAATCCAGTGCTTGCCCAGCGCCAGGGTGCAGTTGTAGCTGCCTTTCAGTACGATGTCCACGACCGTATCAAAAGCGCGGTTTGACAGGCGCTCAGTGGGCGAGATGAAATTGCCCGCCGCATTGTTGACCAGAACATCCACGCTACCGAACTGATCCAGCACTTGTTGCAGGAGCCCTTCCACCGCGGTATAGTCCCGCACATCGCAAGCCAGGGGAAGGACCTCGCCACCCGTGGCGGCCTTCAGTTCATCAGCAGCCTGCTGCAGGCGCTCGATGCTGCGGCTGGCAATGCAGACTTTAGCGCCGAGTTCCAGAAAGTAGCGGGCCATGGATTTGCCCAGGCCGCTGCCGCCGCCGGTGAGCAGGATGGTCTTGCCTTGCAGCGCACCATCGCGCAGCATGGGTTTTGCATAGTTGTGCATATCCTTGATACTTACTTATGGCCTTGAGTGTCAACTGTTGACGAAGGCAGGAGAGAAGGGGTTTCGGCTGTTTTCAGCGATGCAAGATACTACCAGCACCATGGGCTCACTGCAGTTGGGCCAGCGCGTTTTCCACATGGGCCAGAATTTTGCTGACTTGCTCGTGCCGCACGGTGCCCACCGAAAGGCGATACCAGGGGGAATCGGAGGGCGAGCCAAAAGCGGTGAACGGAACTATCGCCAATTTGGCCTCCTCCAAAAGAAATTGCGTAACATCTCCCATGGTATGCAAGACCGCACCAGAGGCTGTGGTTTTGCCGCGCAGGTCAAAGCTGGCGGTCAGGTAAATGGCGCCTTCCGGAGCGATGGCCCGCACCGGGAAACCCGCAGCCGTCATCTTGTTGAAGCCTTCGTAGAGCGCTACCAAGCGCGATTCCACCTCACTCTTCATCATTTCGATGTCGCGGTCTACTTCCTGAGTGCGGTTCAGGTAGTGGGCACTGGCTACTTGCTCGGCTTTGGGTGCCCAGGCCCCTACGTGCGAAAGGATAGCCCGCATTTTGGCGATGATCGGTGCCGGTCCAAAACCCCAGCCGACGCGGACGCCTGTTGCGGCAAACGCCTTGGACATTCCATCCACAAACAGGGTATAGTCGCGCATTTCGGGGCGCAGCGAAACCGGATCGGTATGCTGGGTTTCTCCAAAAGTCAGCGTCCAGTAAATCTGGTCGTAGATCATGTAGAGCGGCTTCTCGTCAGGGCCACGACGCGCATTTTCAGCCAGCACCAGATCGCAGATTTCGGCCAGCGCTTCCGGCTGGAACGTGGTGCCTGTCGGGTTGAGAGGCGAACACAGCGCAAGTACACTGGTGCCTTTCAGGTGGGGTTCCAGGAGCGCTGCCGTCGGCATGAAGCCGTCTTCTGGCCGTGTTTCAAGCGCAAGGCCGCGACCCTGGCTCAAATGCGTGTAGTGGTTGTTGTTCCAGGATGGCACAGGATACAAAATGCGATCGCCTGCGTCAACCAGCGTTCGGTAAATAGCGTAGATAATCGGCCGGGCACCTCCCGAAATCAGGATGCTTTCCGGGTCGTAATTCAATCCCTGGCGACGCTGTAAAAACGCAGAAACTGCCTCGCGCAGCGCGCCTACGCCATTCGCCGGTGGATAATTGGTTTCGCCATTCCTGTAGGCGGCCACGATTTCGTTCAGCAGGCCCTCTGGAATGGGAAAAACTTTGGGATCAAAATCGCCGATGGTCAGGTTGTACACCTCTTCGCCGCGCGCCATGCGGGCCTTGACTTCGCTTGCCAATTTGATGATCTCTGAGCCGATCAGCGATTCGGCCATTTTGGACACTTTCAGGGACTTAACGGGCATGGTCTCCATGGGTCGTATGGTTAAAAGGAAGGGTTCAATCGCGGGCGTTCCGTTGGCCAAAAATTGCACGAGAACGCATCCGGAAAACAAAAAAATCAGACTAGGGTCTCGTTCAAATATAGCGGATGCAGAGCTTCTGCTCAAATTTTCCGCCGCCTTAGGCTTTCGTACGCGGCACGTGCTGCTGATGGTTCGGGCAAAAGGGGTTCGCGTCATGGCCCTGCCCATGTTGGCAACCTGACCCGTATTTTTGCGCCTCATGCGGGTTTTCCCCTCTACAGTCCATTCCCCGTCTGGGTTTCCTGCCGAATTCTTCGCCGAATTTTTCGCCGAATTTTTCGCCGGATTTTTCGCCAGGATGGCAAGGATGGTTCTTGCGCTGTGGATGCTGGGTTCCACCCTGTCCGCTCAACCTGCTGCTGTGCCTGATTCTAACGTTTTTGTTCACCACACGTCGTCTCACGACCAGCCAGCTTACCGCTGGCGCGGCGAGTTGACCTTGGGCGATGCCCAACTTCCCTGGATCTTCTATTGGGATGGCGGCGACACGGCCTGGACCGCTGACGGGGAGGTGTGGGTGCCCTTGAGCGTTTCGTCTTCGGGCGGCCAGGATTACA
Organism: uncultured Chitinophagales bacterium; assembly: GCA_964429745.1. Taxonomy (GTDB): domain Bacteria; phylum Bacteroidota; class Bacteroidia; order Chitinophagales; family BACL12; genus WGOA01. The sequence goes on from CAYSDI010000103.1 coordinate 6,552, forward strand.
CGATGTCTTGGCCGTATTTTTCTACTTATCTGGAGCTCAGCAAAGAAGGCGCTACGCTAAAGGGCATATTCCGCGATGCTGATCGCGGCCCGGAGTACGGCATTCTGTTTTGCGCGGAACGCAGTCAGGCCCAGTTGTTTCCCGGCGGTAGTGCAGTGCCTACGGACGTTTTGCCCTTTCTGGGCAGAGACTGGACGGTTGCCTTTTCTGATGCTCAGGGCCAGAGTCCGGCGGCGGCGCGCTTTGAACGCGGCGACGATGGCGGAGTGTTGGGCACCTTTCTCACGCCAACCGGCGATTACCGCTACTTGCAAGGAGCCGTGCTGGATAGCACGCTATACCTGGCTGCCATGGATGGCAGCCATTTGTTCCTTTTTAGCGCAACTGTCCAACCGGATGGCAGTTTGCAAGGACACTTTCGTTCCGGAGCCACCTACCGCGCTACCTGGACCGCGCACCGCGACCCGGAAGGCTACAAGCAGGATGCAGAAAACCTGACGCGTTTAACCGACGTTCAGGCGCCCTTTGGGTTCTGTTTTCCCGATTTAGAAGGCCGCAACCGCTGCCTGGACGACCCGGAATGGACCGGCAAGGTCCGAATTGTGCAAATCATGGGCTCCTGGTGCCCGAATTGCCTGGACGAAACCCGATTTCTGCTGGAACAACAGGCGCGCTGGGGACCGGATGCTTTCCAGGTCATCGCCCTGGCCTTTGAACGAGGCAGCACTGTTGAGCAATGGGCGAAGGGCCCTTCGCGCTTAACGGCTGCCTTGGATATTCCCTGGCCTATTCTCCTGGCCGGCCCGGCCGACAAGCGCGCGGCCAGCCAGGCCTTGCCTGCGCTGGATGCAGTGCTGGCTTATCCCACCACCTTGTTTGTGGATAAGCAGGGCAAAATCAAGCGTATTCACACCGGATTTAACGGACCCGCAACCGGTCAGGAATTTGCGAACTTTGCGGAATCTTTTGACCTCACCATTCGCGAACTCAGCGGGTTGAAGCCTCTTGAAAAGGGCCGCCCGTGATCTTGTAATTCAACTTCAAATGAACTCACTTAATTCGTTGAAAATTAATATTTTATGGATTTTGACTGTGGTGTTGCTTGCCCCTTCCTGCAAGAGCGGAGGAAGCGGTGACAGCTATACCATTGAAGGCAAAATCAACGGTTTGGAAACCGGTCAGGCCTTCCTTTTGCTGCAAACTGATGGCGATATTGACACGGTTGCTACCGTTCCAATTGAAGCCGGCGTTTTTAATTTCAGCGGCGAGGTCGAGCATGCATCCATGCACTTTATTCGTTTTGGCGATCTGCCCCAAGCTGCTCCGGTCTTTATCGAAAACGCGGCTATTACCATTACGGCATACGTAGACAGCCTCCCCATGATAGAGGTGACCGGATCGGCAAGTCATGCGGATCTGATGGCCTACATCGACGATATGCGCGCATTCGATGCCAAAAACATGGAACTGCAGACCCAGTATCAGAACCTGATGATGGGCGCGCAAAGCGGCGCTATGGACACCACGGGGCTCATGGGTCAGGTCAATGGCCTGATCGCGGAATTGAACGCCAACATTGACGCCAAGACCAAGTTCCAAAAGCAGTGGCCGCTGGACAATCTGGACAAAGCGGCAGGCGCTTATGCCGCCTGGGCCAATCGCCAGGCGCAAATTTATACGCCTGAAGAAATTCAGGACCTAAGCACCAAACTCAGCGCCGCGCAACCAAATTCGCCATACGCGGGATACATCGCTTCCTACCTGGCCAAAATCAATGGCACGCAAGTAGGAGCTACTGCGCCAGATTTCAGCCTGCCCGATCCCGACGGCAAAACCGTGAGCCTGAAAGACTACCGGGGCAAGTACGTCCTCATTGACTTTTGGGCGGGCTGGTGCAGCCCGTGCCGCGCAGAAAATCCAAACCTGATTGCCGCTTACGAAACCTACAAAGGCCGCAATTTCGAAGTTTTGGGCGTTTCGCTTGACCGCGAGAAAGGCTATTGGCTCCAGGCCATCGAGCAGGATGCGTTGCCCTGGACCCAGGTCAGCGACCTGAAATGGTGGCGCAGCGATGTGGCCCAACTGTACGGCATCGAGAGCATTCCGGCCAATTTCCTGTTAGACCCACAAGGCAAAATCATCGCCCGCAATTTGCGCGGACCTGCCTTGTTGGCCGAGTTGGAATCGATCCTGCCTGCGCAGTAAGGTCTTCTTTACAGCACAAAGGGCCAAACAGCCTTGCGGTTGACCGGGTAATCCGGGAACCGATCGCGGTACCAACGGTGGTGCGCCAGCGATCGGGGAAGCACATTGAGCACCGTCCAGGCCGCAAACACGGCTGCGGGAGCAGCGCCCGTTAGTATTGCGAAGCCAACCCACTCCACCATTTCACCAAAATGGTTGGGGCACGAAACGTATTCGAACAGACCACCCCGAGGTATCCGGTAACCGGTTTCGCCGGGTTTGCGCAAGCGAATTAGTCGGTCATCCGCCCAGACATTGAGGCTGAAACCGCTGACAAACAGCAGCAAGCCCGACAGAAACTGCGGCGTTTGCAGCCAGGCTGTGGAATATCCTGCAGACCATTCGCCCAACCAATGGCCCAGGAAATAGCCGTTAGCCAGGTTGAACAGCACTGCCATCCCCGCTACGGCCAGGGGCATGCGCTTGCCGTCCGTGCGCAGCCGAAAGGGAAAAATTAGCGCACGGTATCCGTAGTGCAGGGTAAACAGCCCGGCAAACACCCAATGGACGCTCGATTTCGGGACATTTCCCCCGAGAAAAAAAGTGTAAAAAACAAGTAAAACTGGCAGCTCCATAACCAGCCAGCCCAGGCGATTGGGAAGGGTAGGACCCCAGCCCGAGCGCATATGCCGGCCGTAGGGCGCGCGCAGAACCAGCGATGCTGCGAAGGCCAGGAGGCCCACCCCCAGCCAGGCCAGGAGCGCCCAGCGGTACCCTTCCGGCAATTCATTCCAGCCCGCGTTCAACGGTCGGGGAGGTTGTGTTTTTGAATGTGAGCGAGCAGGTCGTCGCGGTAATTTGCACCTACCGCCAATTGGTGTTTGCCCACTTCGACCAGGTTGCCGTCCAGCGATTCAATTTTGTCTACAGCCACAAGAAAACTTTTGTGGATGCGCAGGAAGCGGTCGGCGGGCAGCGCGCGCTCCATGTTTTTCATGGTCTGGTGAACGATCAGCCGCTGATCCGTCATCTGAATTTTTACGTAATCTTTCATGCCTTCCACAAAGAGCACCTCATCAAAACGCACTTTGACCATCTTGCCATCGGCCTTGACAAACAGAAATTCTTCGCTGGTGTCTGGCGTTTCGCCGGTCGGTTCTGGCGCCAGGATGCGCGAGGCTTTGTCTACCGCTTTAAGAAAGCGATCAAAGGCAATGGGTTTGAGCAGGTAGTCCAACACATCAAGATTAAACCCATCCATAGCGTAATTGGAATAGGCCGTGGTAAAAATCACCAAGGGTCGGCTGGATAGGGACTTGATAAAGTCAATGCCTGTCAATTCGGGCATGTGAATGTCCAGGAAAATGAGGTCAACGCTGTCGCGCTGCAGAAAGTCGTAGGCCTCCAGCGCGTGCTTGCAGCGCTTGACCAGGTGCAGGTTAGGCACCCGTTGGATGTAGTTTTCCAGAATATCAAGCGCCAGGGGCTCGTCGTCCACAATCAGGCATCGGATCATTCTGCCAGGGTGAGTTTAAGGGTGACCGTATACGTATCTGCGGTTTCGGAAACGGCAAAGGCGTGCCGGTTCGGGTAAATTAAGTCCAGCCGTCGCTTGACGTTGAGCAGGCCAATTCCCCCGGTGCGAACACTGCGGCGGGCAGCATTTTCTGCGATTAAAACCGGGTTGGGCAGGGGCGTGGGGTGGAAACTGCTTTGGGGAGCTTTGCTGTTCACGATCGTGAAGCTCAGGTCCATGGCGTTAACGTGCAAATGCATGCGAACCCAGGCGTTAGCGGTGGTGCGGTTCAGCCCGTGCTTTATCGCGTTTTCCAACAGGGGAGTAAAGAGCAGGGGGGCGATCATTTTGCGGTCTGCATTGCCTTGGACTTGCAGTTCTATCAGGTTGGATCCGTCTTGCCTAAGTTCTTCTAATTCAATGTAGTTGCGCAGGTACTCGATTTCTTTGTTCAGGTGCACCATGCGCTCGTTGCACTCGTAGAGCATGTAGCGAAGGATGGCACTGAGTTTAAGTACCACTTCAGGTGCGCGGTCGCTTTTGTTGAGTGCCAGCGAGTACAGGTTGTTCAGCGTATTGAACAAAAAGTGTGGGTTGACCTGGCTTTTGAGGAAGTTGAGTTCTGTCTGGAGCTGTTGGTTTTCCAGTTGCCGGTTGGCCTGCTGCTGCTCCAGGGAGTGAAGGGCCAGTTTAAGGCTGGTGGTGAGGAAAATCATAAAAACCACATTGGCCGTGGCAGAGATAGCAGTAATGACCGGTTTTTGATCCTGGATGGCTTCACTCGGGCCCATAAACAAAAGAAGTTGCCAAACGGCTAAACCTCCAACCGGTAACAGAACCAACAGGGAGAGTGCGTACCATATGTATTTGCCCGTCCAAAGCAGTCTTGGTATGCTAATTCTCAGATTTATATAAACAAATACTGCATAAGTAGCTGTTAGAGAAAATGCCTGGGCTGCAGCTTGCAGCACCGGCAGCTCCCTCCCAAACAGATTACCCCAAAGCGCAACCCATGCTCCCCAGAAAGCGAAGTGGAGCCAAAGGCGGTTTTGTGGGGAGCGAAGCAGGGTCATGCGGCGCTTAAAAATAGGGGAATTGCCTCATCACCGCGAGCGGCCCCCGATGAACACCCCGCTTTTGTCGACGAAATGAGTCTGGCAACCGACAAAAGGCTGCTTTGGGTGTGAAGGCCCCGGAAAGAGGCTGTTTTTGCCGGTTCATGCCCCTTTTTGCCCGTTTTGTCGTGTTGGTCGAGTTTTTCAAGGACTTGGTCCAATAGAATTTTTAGGGGCGCAGAACCCCTGTAAACTTGCTTCGTCTTCATCACCAAAACGCTGCGGTTAACCCCGCAACAAAACGCACTACCATGAACTTTTTGAACTCTTTTCTTCTTGCCTCGAGTTTCTTCCTGACCACCAGCAATTACACCGCAGTAGCAGCCGCCCCTGCCGGATTAAGCCTGAGTAATTCCGGCGATGCCAGCACCACCGGGAATACTGACGCTGTTGAAGCCAGCCTGACGCAAACTCTTCGCCAAACTCTGGGCAAAGGCATGCAGTTTCCCGGGTACTCTGTGGAACCTACACAGGAGGTCATTGTGCGCATTAAGTTTCAGGTAGATGCCGACAACAAGATCGACTTGTTGGAAGTGTCCGGGACCAATAGCCGCATCAACGCCTACGTCATGGACAATCTCCAGGGCAAAAGCGCAAGCGAGCAGCCGATCCTTCCCGGAGTGACGTTTGTGAGCACCCTGCGCTTTATTCTTTAATACTTCTCACCAGCCCCGGCTTCGGCCGGGGCT
>CAYSDI010000104.1:0-11902 GCA_964429745.1 uncultured Chitinophagales bacterium
GGGCAAAACGGTACATGCGACCCCGCAGTTCAAAGCCGCTGTGGCCCTTCAACCCGGCCGCGTGCCTGGAAAGCACCCTGCGCAAGTTGGAGCAGTAAAGGTCTTCCTCCATGTGGTCAAAGGCGCGGTCCACTTCGTTATCGGACACGCCGCGCTGCTGCAAGTGCTGCCGGATTTTGATGCGGCCCCAGTCCTCCAGGCTGTATTTGTCGCGGGTAAAGGCTCGGGCGAAGCGGCTTTCGCTCTGGAAGCCATCTTGTTGCAGTTTTTCCAGCAGCGGCTCCTGCCACTCGGGTTGCAGGCCCATGCGCTCCATTTTCTGGCGCACTTCGGCGGCGCTCCGCTCGCGGTAGGAACAATGTTGGGCCAGGGTTCCGTAAGCGGTGTTGTAGGCGGGGCCAAAGTCCTTCATGGGGACCGTAAATTTACCGCCGCCGCTATTAAACCCGGGCTTGTTCCAGCATATTCTGCCGTATGGGTGCTTCTAAAAACCCCGGCGACAAGGCTTACCCAAGTTGCGCCACCGGAGTTTACTCCTGTAAATGAGGATGGCGCAACTTGGGCATAACGCAGGATATGGGGGTTTTTAGGAGTACCCATGAAGAATACCCGGGCGATAACGCTCCTTTTTGCAGCCAACACCATTTCCGGGGCCTCGCAGGGCATTCTGCTCATTGCCGTGCCCTGGTATTTTGCGTCCATCCTGGGCCGTCCCGGGTTGTTCGGGGCCATCTACATGGCCATCAACATCGTTTCGCTGTTCTGGGGGCTTTATGCCGGTGCGCTGGTTGACCGCTACGACCGGCGGCGCATTTTCCTGACGGCGTCGTTGCTCGGAGCGCTGGTGTCGGGGTCTATGGCGGCGGTTGGCTTTGCGATGGGCACCGTTCCTATCTGGGCGGCGGCGACGGCGTTCTCTATCACCATTCTGATTTTCAACATTCACTACCCCAACCTCTACGCGTTCGGGCAGGAGATCACGCCCCCGGAACACTACGGGCGCATCACCAGCTATTTGGAGGTACAGGGGCAGCTAACCAATGCGTTAGCGGGCGCGGTCGGCGCGCTTTTGCTCGAAGGGGTGGATTGGTCGCTAAGCGGCATGCCCGGTTTTCTCGGGGGGCTCTTCGGGCCGGGTGCGCGGCTGCACATTGAGGCCTGGTCGCTGCAAGAAGTGTTGTTGCTGGACGGCATCACTTACCTGGCGTCGTTCGTGCTGCTGCTGTTCATGCGTTACCAGCGCATCGCCGAGCGCAAGATCACCCCCGGTTCGGTTTGGCAGCGCATGCGGGGAGGGCTGGCCTGGCTAAAACAGCAGCCCGCCGTGTTGGTGTTTGGCAGCGCCAGCTACGCCATTTTCGTCACCATTCTGGTCACCACGTTTTACCTGCAGGCCGTGTACGTGGAATACCACCTCGAAGCCAGCGTATCGGTGTATGCGTGGTCTGAGGTGGCATTTTCGCTGGGTTCCGTGTTGGCTGGCCTGCTGATCATGCGGTTCTTCGGGGGCATGCGCAAAGCCCGCGCCATCGGCATCCTGTCGGTCTTTGCCGCGTCGTTTTTCCTCATCGGCATGTTCAACCACTGGCTGCCGTTGTTCTACGGCACGTTCTTTCTGCTGGGCACGAGCAATGCTGGCACGCGCATTCTGCGGGTAACCTGGCTGTTTAACCACGTGCCCAACGACACCATCGGCCGCGTCGGGGGCGTGTTCAATTCAATCAATGTGCTGTGCCGCATTGCATTTCTGGGCCTGTTCGCGTTGCCGTTCTTTGCCGGCGAGGGCGTCATTTGGGCGTTCTTTTTGCAGGCGCTCTTGATTTTGGGAGCCGCCGGCGTGTTGTTGTGGAACGAGCGGCGTACGCCGCCGGCTCAGGCAGCAGAAGCACCATAACATAACATATGTTGTGTTTTGCGAGGGGCTCCTTTCCCCCGAAAATAAACCCGGGCGAAGGGCGGTTTAGCGCTGAGCGGCCCCCGCTGAACCTGCAGAAACCGGCGCCGTGCTGCGGTGCAAAAAGACGAGCACGCCCACGAGCAGGAAGGCGCAAAGCTGGTGCAGCACGCCCAATTCCAGGTGAATGCGCTGCGGATTGGACAGCAAAATGGTGCCAATGCCCAAGCCAACTTGCAGCAACACCACCAGGAACAGCGCGCCGGCTCCGCGTTGAAACGCGCGGTCCAGCGTGTTGCGGCTGCGCCACCAGAACAGGGCGGTCAGGGCCAAGACCAGAAGTGCGAGCGTGCGGTGCAAAAACTGCACATTGACGATAAATTGCGGGGTGATGGTGTTGTGGCGCACCGTTTGCCATTCCACGCCGCGCTTGAACAGCTTTTGGGGCACGAGTTCACCGTTCATGTCAGGCCAGGTGTTGTAGTGGCGGGCGGCGTCCGAACCGGCCACGAGACCGCCGTAGGCAATTTGCACCAACACAAGAAGCGTCAGTACCCAAAGCAGCGTTTTGAAGCGCTGATGGCCGTCGCGGGGCTTGCCGCTTGCTGTGTTGACGGGCAACACCATGCGGTAGAGCCAGGCAAAAAGGGCCAACGCCAGAAAGAGGTGTGCGGTAAGGCGGTAAGGGCTGACCCAGGGATTGTCATCCATGCCGCTCTTCACCATAAGCCAACCCATGGTGGCCTGCGCAGCGCCGAGTAAGACCACGCCGCCCAGGGCAAGCCCGAGCTTTCGGTCAATCCAGCCTTTAGCCACAAAAATCACGAAGGGAAAGAAAAACACCAGCCCAATCAGCCGGGCCCACGCGCGGTGAATGTACTCCCACCAGTAAATTCCCTTGAATTCATCCAGGGTAAAATCGGCGTTTTTCTGGTAAAATTCGGGGTAGCGGCGGTAATCGTCAAAGGCGCGCACCCAGGCTTCTTCGTTCAACGGGGGAAGGGCCCCTTTAATCGGTTCCCAACTGGTCATGGATAATCCCGAATCGGTGAGCCGCGTAATGCCGCCGATGGAAACTTGCACCAGCACCATCAATATCCCGACCCAAAGCCAACCTTTAACCCACTTGTTTTTCACCATTCGCGGCAAAGATACCCAGTGCGGGCCTGGGCTCGGACGGTTTCCATGGAAGTAAATGAGGACGTTAAAAATTGGGCACAACGCAGGATATGGGGTTTTTAGAAGTACCCTAAGGCCGCGGATAAAAACGCGACGGCCCCCAAACCAGATACTCCAGGTCGTGCCAGGTGTCCAGAAACAGGGCCAGGTAGGCCTTCTGTCCGCGCTTGCCGCCGGTGCTAAGTTCCAGACCAATGCGGTAGCGGGTGCTCGCCAATCCGGGTTCTCCGGAGGCGCTGTAGTCAATTTCCAAAATTTCGAACTCGCCTCCACCTTCCGGCAGCGTGATGACCACCGAGTCAGGTCCAAAAGCAAAGGTGCTGGAGCCGTCCAGCAATTCAATGCCAGACTGAAGCGCTACGTGGGCTTCGTAGAGAAAGGGCACAAACAGCAGGCTAAACGTGCTGTCGTAAACCTCGAGGTTGAATTCCTGCCGGTTGGTGAACAGCGCATCCAGTTCGGCGCGGTCTACGGCGGGGCGGTCGGGCAAGGTAAAGTCGTGGCGGCCCTGATCCAAGGTAAAGAGTGTAAAGCGTTTGACGAACGACTCTTCATCCGTGTGCACCACCATGCTGAAGGGCACGGAGGGATGGTTGCGGTCCAGGATCTCAGCGATGAAGCCTTCTTCAGATTTTTGAATGTCGGCCAGGTAATAACTGCTGTCCAACCCGTCAACGCCAGTGATTTTCAGCTCAATCTGGTCAAAGGTGATGCTGAGTCCTCCCGGAGGCGCGAAACTGATGTCTCCGCCGGACCGGTGCTCCTGCGGGTGAAAAGTCATTCCCCTGAGATCTGCCGGATGATAAAACGCCTGGTCTGATTGAAAGGTGTAGCTGCTGTCCAGTACCGCCGACAAGTCTTGGGCGTGCGCCATTAAAGGGGCTGCAAGTGCCCAAAAGAGCCCTGTCATTGCTGCGTGGAAGCGAATGTGACGAGGTAAAAGGTCCTTTCCAGGCATATCGTGGTCCACCGGTGGTTAGGCGATGGGTGGGCAAAAAGAAGGGAAGGTGGTCACCCCTTCCCTTCTTCGACGGATCAAATGATGCAAATCCTAATTGCATTGTTCGTTTACGGTCAAGGGTTAAGCAAAGTTTCAGATTAAGAGGCATTTATTTCTTCAGGATAACTTTGGGTAGCGCTTTGAAGAGCTGACTCATTTTACTACTTTAGACATTCACTTGATTAACAATGCATTTGATCACTAAACCTTAACCATGATGACAACTACACGTTTTTTTATAATGATGCTCGCTTGTTGTGCCTTCCTGGCGGCAGGCACTCAGCAGGCTGTGGCCCAGTGTGCTCCAGGCCAGACGCAAGTAACCATTGCCGTTACCCCGGGTTCTTTCCCCGCTGAACTGGTATGGGACCTGGTGGATAACGTAACCGCTACGGTGGTGGCATCACGTGCTTGCGGAACAGCCGGTGGCACTACGCAAAACATTTGCCTGAACGACGGCCAGACCTACACCTTCAACGCCCGGGACGACTGGGGTGACGGTTGGAACGGCGCCACCTTCACCATCACCAAAACGGTCGGTGGTTGTGGCATTGTCTCCGGTTCGCCCAATAACCTCGCTGCTGGCGACAACACAGACAACTGCGTAGGCTTCCAATTGGAGCAAAGCGTAACCTTCCAAACGGATGCTCCCATTGCTGGTTGTACGAACCCGGCTGCAAGCAATTACAATCCATGCGCCACAATTGATAACGGATCATGTATTGCGCCTGCACCTAACAACACCTGCGCAAATGCCATTGACATTGCCAGCGGCACTTGTTACACGGGCTCGAACGTTGGCGCCACGGCTGGCGATGGCCCATTAGGGGCTGCCTGTATTGACGGGAGCCTCACTCCTGCTGACATCTGGTTCACGACCACGGTGGGCGCTTCTGGTGCGGTTAACCTTATTACTGCCGACAACCCTGGCTTCAGCTCCATTTTTGAGCTGTACTTAGGCACTTGTGGCAGCTTGGGCACAGGCATCCTGGCCAGCCTCAGCGCCTGCAACAACTACGGCGACGGTGGTGGCATTACTTTAAGCGGTCTTCCCGCAGGCGCCGTTTTAGTTATCCGCTACTGGGACTTTAACAGCAACGACTTTGGCGCACTTACCCTTTGTGTGGAAGAACCCGCAGTACCCATCGCTGGTTGTACAGACCCCTGCGCTAGCAACTACAATCCGGACGCCACCATTGACGATGGCTCCTGCACCTTGCCCGCTACCGATGCAGACGATTGCTCTAGCGCTGCCGCCGTTGGCGCAGGCGTTACTGCTTTCTATTCAGGGGGAGCTACCGGTACGGACATTTCGAGCTGCACCAGCAACGACTCGCAGGACATCTGGTTTGCCTACACCATTCCAATTGGTTATGACAGCGTGTTGGTGTATACCTGCGGTTCTTCATTTGACACAGGCTTGAGCCTGTGGGATGCATGTGGCGGCAGCGAAATTGCCTGCAACGACGACGGAACCCCAGCCGGTGGCAGCACGTGTGGTGGCAGCACCTTCCAGTCTTACATCCTTTTGACTGACTCTGCTTTGGGCGCGCTGGAAGGCAGCACCATATACATCCGTATTGCCGGGTTTGCTGGCAGCAGTGGCTGCGGTGACTTGAACATCGAAGAGCTCGGAGCGCCGCCGTTTGTTTGCATAGAGCCGCAAAACCCAGTTTCGGCCTTAACCCCCGGTGGGGTAACCTTGAGCTGGGATGCTACGCCCGGCGCGCTTGCTTACCGCGTTACCGGTGGTCCGGTGGGTGGCCCATACGTGAACCGTACTTCGGCTACCAACAGCAAGAATATCCCGAACAGCGCCTTGAACGCAGGGACTTGCTACGAGTGGCGCGTTCGTGCCAAGTGTCTGGATAACAGCGTTTCCGGCTACTCCAGCTTGGCGGGCTTCTGCATTCCTGTGGCCCGTATGGACGGAACAGCTGATGTGCAACTGTTCCCCAACCCGGCTGATCAGCAGTCCGTGTTGAGCTTCAGCGCCGATGCCGACGAAGCCATGACCGTCCAGGTTTACGACCTGAGCGGCAAATTGATGATGACGGAAAGCCTGAACGCAACTGCAGGCGCCAACAACTACACGTTGAACACGGCTCAGCTCGCCGATGGCAGCTACCTGGTTCAACTGATGGGCGAGACCCGGAACTTCGCCATGATGGTAGACGTGAAGCATTAAGCTTCCCGGTTTTACCCCTTTAGATGAATGAAAGAGAGGCTGCTTCCTTCGGGGAGCAGCCTCTTTGTTTGGGCGAAGGGGGTTCGTGCGCTGGTCAGCCTTCTGGTTCTTGCGGCGCGGCGGGTGGCTGCAAACCGCGGTAGAACAACTGCGCCATCATGCGCGCGTGGTGCTCCGCTTTTAAGGCAATGCCGCGTTCGTGAAATTGAATGAGCAGTTCCAGCGCAGAGCCCACCATAGAAAAACCTGCAATGGCGATTTCCTCCTCGGTCAGGTGGTTAAAAAAACCGCTGCTCCGCATGTCTTCTGCCAGAAGATTTAATATGGGGTCGAGTTTGGGTCCGGCCATCAGCGCTTCGCGTGTAGCGCTTTGGTTTCTGGCCAGGAGCTTCATGGCGTCCGGATGCGATTCAAATATTGAGAAAACAATCAAGTAGGCATCCGCCAGGAAGGAAAATGGGTCGGGGGCATTGCGCCGCGCCTGGTGCGCCAGATCAGAGGAGGCCTTGTGGATTTCGCCGACAATGCAGTCCCAGATCTCCTCCACCGTTTCGAAATAATTGTAAAACGTGCCCCGGGCAAGGCCTGATTCACGGACAATGTCGCTGATCCGGGTATTTTCCAGTCCCTTCTCGGCAAACACCCGGTAGGCGGCATCCAGGATTCTGGCCCGGTTCTCCGCCTTGTTCTTTGCGAGTTTACCCATGCCCTAAACCGGAATCTTTGGAGAGGGAGCCTCAGGTTGAAACGCCTGTTGGCGGAACGTCTGAGGATGGGCCGTTTTGGGGCAGGCCGTCTGAGGACGGGCCGTTTGGGGGCGGGCCATCCGCTGAAGGGCTGTTTGGGGAAGGCCCGTAGCTGTGCAATGGAAATTTATCAACCTCTATGACTTGGATAAATGTATGGAAAAAACAACTCAACTTCACGCTTTTCCATTATCAAATTGCAGGCCATAAAAGATGACAGGACTGTCATCTTTTGTTAACTTCGGATGCATGGCAGAGAAACGCGTAGCGGTCATTGGCACGGGACCTTCCGGTCTTACCGCCCTTAAGAACCTTCTGGACGAAGGATTGGATGTGACTGCTTTTGATGCAGCTACCGAAGTGGGGGGCAACTGGGTTTATACCGAAAACAACAGTCATTCCAGCGTTTTTGAGACCACCCATATCATCTCCTCAAAGGGCCTCAGCCAATATGCAGATTGGCCTTGGGAGAACAGCAATCCCGGGGCAGCAGACTATCCTTCACACAGCGAGTTAGCGGCCTACTTTCAGGATTACGCCCGCCGTTTTGGGCTGTACAACCACATTCAGTTCAAAACAATGGTGCTAAAGGCCATGCGAATAGCGCCCAACCACTGGAATCTGGAGTTGGAAAGCGAAGGCCGAATCTGGCAGGAGCGTTTCACGCATCTGGTGGTAGGCAACGGACACCATTGGGATCCCCGCTGGCCCGAGTACCCGGGCACCTTTACCGGAGAATACCTGCACTCCCACCATTTCAAAAAGGCCGCGCCCTTTGCCGGAAAGCGGGTTTTGGTTATTGGGGGAGGGAACTCCGCCTGCGACGTTGCGGTGGAAACAAGCCGCATTTCAGCCCGCACAGACCTTTCCTGGCGCCGCGGTTACCGCATCGTGCCCAAATTTATTTTCGGTAAACCCACCGATGTCTTTGCGGCCGGTTCATCCTGGCTGCCCATCGGGCTGCGAACGCGTTTTTCAGCCGCCATATTGAGTTTTATCCAAGGCGATAACTCCCTGTATGGCCTGCAAAAACCCGATCATGCCTTTGGTGAAACCCACCCTACGGTCAATGATGAACTGCTGTACCGGATTCGGCACGGCAAGGTTCACCCCAAAGTGGACATTGAGCGCTTTGACGGCCAAACGGTATGGTTCAAAGACGGCAGTTCGGCCGAATACGATGCTATTATCGCTTGCACCGGCTACCGAATTGCACACCCCTTCTTTGATAAAAACTTCCTCGATTACAGCAAGGGCCCTGTGCCGCTGTATCTGCGCATGTTGCACCCGGAATTTAAGGACCTCTATTTTATCGGGTTGTTTCAGCCACTGGGCTGCATCTGGCCGCTGGCTGAACTCCAGGCCAAAATTGCGGCCCGTGAAATAGCCGGCAAATGGAACCGGCCAGCGGCGCTCGCTTCGCGCATTGAACGGGCGATGGCCAACCCGCATTACCGGCAAATTGACACGCCGCGCCACACCATCACCGTCGATTACCACACTTTCCGCAAGGAATTGTTGCAGCACTTACCTAAGAACTACATTAGCCAGGACCCTGCCACATTGACGCAACAAAAGCAAACTCACGTAGGGGCATAGGATGAAGAGAACCGCAAAGGTTCGGGCGAAGGGGATCAGAAGCGTTGAGCAACCAGCCGGCTACTCCTCGTCATCGTCGTCACCCCCGCCATCGTCTTCGGCGCTGGGCGAATCTTCTTCATCGTCACTGTCGTCGTCTGCTTCCACGTCATCCGTGGCGACTACCTCATCGCCATCTGCTGCGGCAGCACCGCTTTCTACCTCAACGCGCGAGATCAGCTTGTCGTTTTCGTCCAGGACAATGCGAATCATGCCACTGTCTGTTTCCACCAAAACTTCCCAGAGTTTTTCGCCGGAGGGCTTGATAATGCGCTCGAGTTGCAAAATCTCAAAGTCTTCCTTGACGATTTTTTTCAGGATACCTGCGGTGCGCTGACGGGCGTCGCGGCTAAGCGAAAAAACCCGCGTGTCTTCCCATTCCCCTTCACCCGTAAAACGGGCGTACTTGAACCAAACTTTGTCCAGAAAAAACACCCCGTACAGTTCGCGGTTTACGCGAACCCAACCCACCGACTCTCCCGCGGGATAGCGAGTGGCGTAGGCCTTTTGAATCTTCTTAGGGATGTCATCGGCTAGGGTTTCCTTTTCCCGGGCCTGCTCCAGGAAATTGAGGAAGGCCTCGCGGCGCTGGTTGGCATTGATGCGCCCACCCTGATCTTGGGAGGAGCGTAAGGTGTTCTGTGCCATTTCCGTAGGTACTTTCTGAGGGTTTGCCTAACAATTCGCTGTTACAGAGGAAAAGTCGAAGGAAGAGCGCGTGACCCGCAATTTGAGTGCAAGATATTGTGCACCCCGATAGAGGCAAGCGTATTCCGCCAATTTCTAACCAAGAATTCTGACCAAGTATACTGCCTCTTTTGCCAAAAGTTGTCAGGCGCGTTTGCTGGCCTGGCTGTTCTTAGCATCCATGGACTGAGTAGTGTGCGGCACGGCTCGGAGCCGGCCCTTGTCAATGAGTTTGCCCGTTACCCGGCAAACCCCGTAAGTTCCGTTGGCGATGCGTTGCAGGGCGGCCTGCAGATCGCCGATGAAGCGGGCCTGGCGACTCATCATCTGAGCGATGTATTCTTTGTCTGACTGGCCGCCCAGCTCGTTAAAATCGTCGGAGGATCGATTTTGATCGTTTGAATCGGTTAACGACTGCTTCAGGTTTTTATACTCCTGTTCGGCAGACGTCAATTTGCCTTCAATCAAAATTCTGAATTCTTCGAGGTCGGCTTTAGAATAGCGATCTTCCATGAGTGAGATTATTGAGCGACCAAATTCCGGGAAATTTAGCTGCCCAACAGCTAATTAAGGATCGATTCTGAAAAAAGTTGAAAACAAGTTAACCGACCTGGACGCACAATTCCTGTTTCGTTCAACGAAAAAGTTTCGGAGAGGTTCCAAAAGGCTTTCGTGCAGCTATTTTCCAGCCCGAAACACTGGCCGATCGGCTGCCTGCTTAAGGTCGGATTCCAATTGTTCGGTTAAATAAGGCGACAGTTTGGCTTGCAGCGCCAGCTTAAACGGAAGCCGGAGGAAGCGAAAACCCCGGATTCTGTCGCGGCAATGCAGACTTCCGCATTTGCAGGTAAAGGCACAGCCTTGGCTTTCCAAATCGTATTCCGTGGTTTCGTAGTCGTAGGTCAGTTCCCAACCCGCCGGAATGGTGGTGATGGAAACAAGCGCCTGCTCGTCAAAGTCGACCCGGCAAGTGGGCGAACAACTGTGGTTGATGTAATTGTCCAGGGCTTCAGGTGCCGCCTCTAAAAAGCGGTCTCGGCCTACCTGCATCGCGTGGTGGAATCGAGTAACCCTGGAGGTCCTCAACAACTGGCCGGTAAAGTCAACCACCGTGCGGCCTGCCGGTATGGTTTCGGTGGCAATGAGCCCCAAACCTGCCGGAGTTTTGATAATGCGAATCTTTTCGATCTCCGATGCAGCAGTTTATGCCCTCACAGGGTCGCCCTTCCGGGAACCCATCAGGCTGGTTAAAAACAGGAGGCCGCCCATGGTGCGGTGGCCCTTAACCCGGAACGATTCCGGCGAATTCTGCAAAAAAAGGAGATAATTACCGGAATAGCGGGTTACTTCGGTTTCTCTGAGGGTATTTTGCAACCTATTTTCAAAAAAAGTCCCAATCTGCCCGGCATGTCTGAAACCTGGAAAGCTCCCCAACGCTCCGCAACAGCGATTGCCGAGAAAAACGGCACCATTAGTCGCTTCCTGGAGAAGTACTATCTGCACTTTAACGCTGCCTCGGTGGTGGACGCGGCGCGGGGCTACAGCCTGCACCTGACCGAGGGGGGCAAAATGATGGTCACGCTGGCCGGGGCCATGAGCACCGCCGAAATGGGCAAGTTGTTGGCAGAAATGATCCGGCAAGATAAAATTCACATCATCAGTTGCACCGGGGCTAACCTGGAAGAGGACGTGATGAACCTGGTGGCGCACAATGACTACCGCCGCCTGCCCAATTACCGGGACCTGAGCCCCCAGGATGAGTGGGAATTGGCCGAAAAAGGCCTCAATCGGGTTACGGATACCTGCATTCCGGAAGACACAGCTATTCGCCGGATGGAAGCCGTGCTGTTTCCCATCTGGCAAGAGGCGTCGCGCAATGGACAGCGGCGTTTCCCCCATGAATTTCTATACGATGCACTGCTGAGCGGCTCGCTGGAGGAGCATTACCAGATTGACCCCGCCGATAGCTGGATGATGGCGGCCGCAGAAAAGGACCTGCCCATTGTTTGTCCGGGCTGGGAGGATTCTACGCTGGGCAACATTTTTGCCGGCTACTGCCTGGAAGGCGACCTGAACGCCCAGACCATGAAGAGCGGCATTGAGTACATGATGGAGCTGGCCACCTGGTACCGCGCCAATGCCAAAGGCAAGGGCATCGGGTTCTTCCAGATCGGCGGCGGCATTGCGGGCGATTTCCCGATTTGCGTCGTGCCCATGCTGCGCCAGGACCGGGACGAGGACAGCATTCCGTTCTGGTCTTACTTCTGCCAAATCAGCGATTCCACCACCAGCTACGGCTCCTATTCCGGGGCGGTGCCCAACGAAAAGATCAGTTGGGGCAAGCTTTCGGTGGACACCCCCCGCTACGTCATTGAATCCGATGCCACCATCGTTGCGCCGCTGATTTTTGCTTGGGTGCTGGAGTGGTAAGGTTGCGGTGTCTTGTGTTGGGTGTCCGGTGCCCGGTGTTGGCGGAAGGCTTTCCCAACAAAAAACCCCTCAATTTCCTGCCGGGCAGGGATTTAAGGGGTTTTAACGTGGTGCGAGCAGGAATCGAACCAGCGACACAT
>CAYSDI010000105.1:0-2416 GCA_964429745.1 uncultured Chitinophagales bacterium
AACCATGAGCGCTTCAACGGCAACCCCAAACCCAGAAGCCGCCCCCGAACGGAGTCGGCTCTACTGGTTTTTCTTTCACTTGCGGCGTCGAACCGTCGGGGCGCTCTGGCAATGGACCCGCCGCAACCCCCTGCTCGGTGGCATAACTTATGTTGTGTTGCTGGCCCTGCTGTACGCATTTCGAGCCAGCTACCAGCCCGCCTTTTTGTTTCTTCGCAAGTACTTTGTGTTGGCGCTGGCTATTGGCGTGCTGCTCTACCTGCTGCACCGCGTTTACCGCCGCGCAAAAACCACAGGAAAAATTATGGTGGTCCTCACAACTGCCGCTCTTGCAGCAGGCGTGTGGTTCTGGGGCGCGCCCATGGTCAATTACCTGGCCTCGTATTACCACTACCGTTCGCTGAATAAGGTGGAGCTCGCCGAGTTGCCGTTGACCGGGCACGAGCGCATTCAGCCGCTCAACAGCGTAGCCACCATGGCCGATCAGGAAGCGCTCAACGAAACCCAAAGCGCCAGTTCACCCGACTTCATCCGGCGCGCAGATGGCCGTTTTGACTTCTCCATGGCCGTTGGACCCTCGCCTGACTATCCCCTGCAAAGGCTCACGCGGCCCGTTGATCAGATCATCTCCGTGAGCGCCACGTCGCCAGCCCCCGATTTCTCGGCTGACAATCGCTACGCGGTGCACTTTGATGTAGGCGAACAATTGTTGTTTGGCCGCAACGTGCGCGGTGTAGCCATTCGCAAATTTTCCTTGGGTCAGTACCTGAGTTGCCAGCCTGACCAGGTTCGGTTCATGGAAGATGACCAAGGTCGTTGGGTCCAAGTGGTCAGCCTGGTTCGGTGGAAGGGCTTCCTCTTTCCGCGGCCAGTGTTCGGCGGGGTGCTGGTCATGGATCAACGCACCCCCGGACCTGGGGCTATGGCAGAGCGCATCTTTTTGGGCAGAGGCCGCTATTACTCGCCCCAGGCGCTGGCCAGCATTGGCTGGTTAAAGGGCCAGAATCTACTGCCTGAGCGCGCCAGCCGTTTTACGGCGCAGAGTTTTCGCTTTCACCGCGGCTTTCTTGCGCCCTTTCCCGGCTACCACGAAGGCGATGTGCGTATTCCCCAACTTCCCGATGACCTGAACGGCATGCCCTACGTCACCTGGTTCAACTTTGACGGAGTTGCCGCCAATGCCGAAAACGGTTTGTACGATTACTACGGTTTAGAACCCTTCCTGGTAGGTAAATCCGGCCTCAACCTGAGCCTCTTTCTGCCCGGTGACGGGAGTCCGGAAGTTTTTTTCATGGACCATTCGCGCCTGGAGAGCGGGCTTTTCGGATCCAGCGCCGTGCCGGTTAAAGTGCGCGAAAGCCGCAAAGAATATGACTGGAGTGCCAGCGCAGCAGTGGAGTCGCGGCCCTTCATTCGCGACATTGGCGACAAGCGTCGCTTCTTTTGGCTCACCACCGTGGTTACCCGCAGCGATGCCGGTTCCAAGGGCTTCGTTGGCGGCTCTATGCCGGACATTACGCTCACCGACGCACTGGGCCGTCAGGTGGTTTGGGTGGATCGCCAGCAAATTGCCGACACCAGGCTGTGGGAGCAGCAAATTATCCGCGAAATTGGCGCAAATTGGGGGCTACCCGATCCTTCCCAGCCCAGCGCACCGGAAGCTTCACAACCGGATTCTACGCCGTAGGTAACCAGCCAGCCCCTTCCCAAAATGAGCCTTAAAGACCTGTTCAGCAACAACCGGGATGAACTTTGGGAGCAACTTGCCACCCAGTTAGGCGGCAAGTTTGAAAGGGGAAAACTGTTTTCCAGTCCGGAAGTACGTTGTCAGGCCGGCCCTTGGGAAATCGTGCTGGATACTTTTTCGGGTAACAACGATAACAATCAGACCCACACCAGACTGCGCGCGCCCTTTCTAAGCAAGGATCCCTTTGAAATGAAAATCTTTCCGGAGAATGTGGTCACGAGACTCGGCAAAAAGCTGGGTATGCAAGACCTGCAAACCGGCTACAAAGATTTTGACGCGGCTTTTGTGGTGCAAACCAGCCGCAAGGGCCCGGTCATGCAGTTGCTCCGGGACGATACCCTTCGCCAGTTGCTCCTCAACCATACGGACACCACACTTGGCATCAAAGACCACGAGGGTGTTTTTCGCAAACGGTATCCCAAAGGGGTAGACGTGTTGTATGCCATCCGAAGGGGAAACATCAGCAACCTGGAGCAGCTCCGCAGTTTGTACGCCCTCTTCGCCATCGTGCTGGAGCGAATGGCGCAAAGCAATACGGCCTATAAACGCGACCCCGGCTTTCAAGTGTAGGGCGTCTCTAAAAACCCCATATCCTGCGTTATGCCCAATTTTTAACATCCTCATTGACAGCCGTAAACTCCGGTGTTAAAAATTGGGCAAGCCTTGTCT
>CAYSDI010000105.1:2516-3907 GCA_964429745.1 uncultured Chitinophagales bacterium
ACAGCCGTAAACTCCGGTGTTAAAAATTGGGCAAGCCTTGTCTCTGGGGTTTTTAGAGATGCCCACCAAGGGAGACTGTTTACTCCGGCCAATGCACATTGTCGTCCTCGTCAATCAGCGGACCCCACTGAATTTCTGCCAACTGATCGTCTTCCATCCAGAAGTTCATGGACACTTCGTCAATGCTCAAAAGGCGGTCTTCCGGCATCTCTTCGTGCGACCATTCCTCGGCCACTACCTCGCCCAGACCAAATTCACTCAGCGTCTCCTGGAGCTCCATGCGCGACAACCCAATCAGCGATTTGTTGTTCATCAGAAACTCCGGATCGCTCACCGCAATGGCGTTCAAGCGCCATTCGTCCATAGCATCAAACGAGAAAGAAGCGTTCAGCGAATCGTAATGCCAGGCCTCTGTTTGGTCATCCTCATCGTCGCTGTCTTCGTATCCGTACTGGTCCACTTCGTCAGGGTCGCCCAGGATTTTGCGCACTTCATCGCGGCTCATTCCGAATTTGATGATGCCCAGGCCCTGGCCCGGCACAATCGCCATGTTTTTCTTTTCCATCCTCTGGTAATTTTGAACGTCCAGCCCCGCTGAGATCGGGTCGCAGACGGATATCCGGCAAAAATACACGAATGTCTGATGGAATTGCGCGCGTCTTCCCGTCCCTTGCGCGTCTTGTTTCGTGCCTTTTTCCGGGCGAAAAGCACCCGTCGCTCCACGGCGAAAAAAAATTCCCTGGATATTTGTATGTACAAGCAAGTGTATTTAGCTTTGTACGCAACAGCAGGAGCGTAGCTTGCCCCTGCTGCCCGAAGGATGAACATTAGCGAATCTCCTTACTGCGGTTGCCTGTACTATTCGGCCAATGCGCTATCGCGCATTGTGACCCGCATGGCGGAGGAGTACTTTGCGCCAACGGGCTTGTCGCCGTCGCATGCTTTTTTGCTGATGTCGGTCATTCGGCAGCCGGGACTTTCGGCCGGCGATGCTGCTGCATTGATGCAACTCACCCCTTCGACCGTAACCCGGTTGGCAGAAAAGTGCTTGGAACGCGGCCTTCTGACCCGCACGTCAGAGGGCAAATACACCTTGCTCCACGCCACGCCGGAAGGGGAGGCGCTGGGCCCGGAACTGTTCAAAGCATGGCAGGCCATGAGTGCCCGTTTTCAAGAAAAACTCGGCGAAGGGCCGGCGCGGAACCTAACCGGCACGATTGCCAAAGCAGCGGACGCATTAGGGGTTTAGGATGAGATAATTCCCTGATAATCAATCAAAAATAACGCTTGTTTGTACAAGCAAACAAAAGATAATCGCAAAGCGCGCACTACACCTTCCATCGCTAAGCCCATGTTGCACAGCCCAGGCTGGATAGCCTGGTCTGGTCTGG
>CAYSDI010000105.1:4007-11445 GCA_964429745.1 uncultured Chitinophagales bacterium
CTGGACTGGCTGGACTGGCTGATCTGGTCTGGACTGGCTAGGCTAGGCTGGGCCCTCAAAAAACTAACAAACATTAAAAAACTATGAAAAGGATAGGAATTCTCGGATCTGGTGTCGTAGGCAAGACCCTCGGCGCTGGTTTTCTCAGGCTCGGGTACAAGGTGCAAATCGGCACCCGGGAGCCCGCAAAACTGGCGGAGTGGCTTGCGGCTAACCCCGGTGCAAGCGTTGGCGACTTTGCTTCCACAGCATCCTTCGGCGACACCATATTGCTGGCTGGCAAAGGCATCGCCGCTCTATCTATTTTGGCTTTGGCGGGTGCCGACAACCTGAAGGGAAAAATCATTTTAGACGCCACTAATCCCATTGCCGAAAAGCCGCCGGTCAATGGCGTGCTCAGCTTTTTCACCGGACCGAACGAGTCGCTTATGGAGCAACTGCAGCAGGCCTTCCCGGAGGCGCACTTCGTCAAGGTCTTCAACAGCGTTGGCGCTTACGCCATGGTCAACCCCAATTTGCCCGACCGACCCACCATGTTCATCAGCGGAAACAGCGACGAAGCAAAAGCCGAAGTGCGCCATCTCCTGGACCAACTGGGATGGGATACCGAAGACATGGGTGGTGCTGAAGCCGCGCGCGCTATAGAGCCGCTCTGCATGCTTTGGTGCATTCCAGGATTCAGGAACAACCAGTGGAATCACGCCTTCAAACTGCTACGACCAACCTCTTGAGCAAACGCCCAACGATCGGAGCAATTTCATACCATCAGTTTTTCACCAAACAAAACACAACCTTATGTACGTAATTACAGGTGCTTCCGGCAACACCGGCAAGCGCATTTCAGAAGCCCTGCTTGCCGCAGGCAAGAAAGTTCGCGTCATCAGCCGCGATATCAAGCACATTCAAGAATTGGTCAACAAAGGGGCAGAGCCGAGCATCGGGTCAACAGATGATCCGGATTTCACGAAAACAGCTTTTGCAGGTGCCGAAGCTGTCTACGTGCTTATTCCGGCAAACTGGCAGGCGGAACAATTTCACGAAGCGCAATTGGCGCATGTCCGCGCTCTTGCTGAAGGACTACGTCACAATAATATTCCTTATGTTATTACATTAAGCAGCCAGGGTGCGCATCTGCCCGAAGGGTCCGGCGTGGTCCTGGGCCTGCACAAAATGGAGAAAGCGTTCAACGCTATTCCCGGCTTGAACGCCCTGCATTTGCGCCCCGCGTATTTCATGGAAAACAGCCTGGGAATGACAGGACTGGCCAAAGAAGCCGGCATCATCGGATCACCCTTGCGTGCCGACCTGCGCTTCCCGGCCATTGCCACCCGCGACATTTCGGACTATGCCGTCAAGCGCCTCCTTGCGTTAGATTTTAGCGGCCACCAGGTTCAGGATCTGCTCGGTCCCCGCGATGTCACTTATGCTGAAATGGCCTCTACTTACGGCAAGGCTATCGGCAAGCCGGAGATGCCCTACGTGGAATTTGCTCCCGTCGATTTTAAGCAGACCATGGTCCAACAAATGGGTGCCTCCGAAAGCACGGCAGACTATATGCTCGAGTTTATTGCCTGCATGAATTCCGGAAAAGTAACCGAAGCTGGCCGCCGCGATTTGCACAGCACGACCCCAACTTCTATTGAGGAATTCGCCCACGTGTTTTCTGCCGTTTACAACAACTAAGGTTGTGCAGGGAGAATGGGCCCTTCGTTTAGCCCTATCAATTTGCCCTATCAATTTGCCCAATCGTTTAGCCCAATTATTTAGTGCAATCAACAGAGCCCTTTAATTTGGCCGAACGCTTGCATGGATGAAACCGGGGATGACCGTTATACCAGGACCGTCATCCCCGGTCCAGTAAGCAGCGTTAAGGAAGCATACTAAGGGGCTTCTCTAATTAGGGCATTTATTCCGCATTCAGGTCAGAGTTCAACTGGTGGTTTTTGATTTTGTGCGCCAATTGCAGCGCGCGCTTTATGCGGGTTTCTTCGCGCTTTGCGCTGGTGACGTAGTAGGCCAACGAACGCTGCTTGCCCGGCGTGAACCCATAGAATCGCTTGGCTGCTGCAGCATCCTGATCCAATACAGCCTCGAATTCTACACCCAGCTCAATGAAGTCAGGATCAGGATCTGGATAGAGCGTAAAGGTGATGGATTGTCCAGCGCGAAGTCCAAGCGCACGCAAAATGGGTTGCCCCATCATGATCAGCCGTTCGCCCTCTTTGGTTCCCAACAGCGCACGACGCCAACTGTGCGGCGGCACCGATAAAATCAAGCGTCTCACCCCGGCAGCATCGTAAGCCTCCGCATGCCCCGTGGGAACAGGAAGGTAGTGTTGTTTCAGGCCGGTATCCAGCCGAAGCAGCGAAGCGTTAATGATAAAATGAAGGGGCATGGTCATGGTTCGAAATTCGGTAAGTTGCGGCAATTCACCCGCTCATGATTTTGCTGCGGAACAGGAAGAACACTGCACCCATCAGACAAAGCCCCGCCCAGAGATAGTCCAGGGTGATTTTCTCGCGCAAGTAAAACAGGCTGAACGGCACAAAAACTACCAGAGTAATCACCTAACGAGACATAGGCCGGGGGAAGGGGTTTGGAAGCTATGGGCAACACCTCATTGCGGCAACAAATTTAGCACGCTGTTCGCGGTCGTTGCAGCAGAGGGAACTGTTTTGAGCAGCTGGTAACTAAGCTACAACACTGCGCTTCCATTCGGCCGGGGAATGCGGTACACCACTTCGTTGAGCCAGGTTCCGCGTTGAGTAGGCACCTTTTTCTCAGCAAAAACCACCCCATTGAGGCTTTCCGCGATGGCGCGGCTGGGATGATTTTCGCGGTCAACCGGGTAAAACAGGTAGTCGGTTCGCAACTGAGCAAACCCCCAGCCAGCCAGTGTATGTACCGCCTCGCGTCCGAACCCATGACCGTGTGCTCCCGCGCGAATCCAAATACCAAGTTCCGGCTCTGGCCAGTTCTGGCGAGCGTGCAACCCGCAACAACCTAAAAAATTGTTATCGCGTTTATCCAGGATAGAACATACTATCTCTTGCTGTTTGGCCATGCCTTGCCGGCACGCACAGATGAACGCCAGAGTATCTTCTATGATTTCCGGCGGCTTCGAAAGCATATATTTAGTTACGTCAACAGTAAATTCGCGGTATACATCAGGGGCGTCCGTTTCCAAAATAGATCTTAGTACCAACCGCTCCGACTCCAGGTAAACCTTGCTCAGTGCTGAGGTCGGCAGCGTTTGAAAATTCAGGCATTCCAACATGGGTACAGTGTAGTTTTTGAAGGATGGTAGGTGTTGCTTAAAACAAAGATATTTCCATCACTGTCGCGCTGAAGCTACCTTGCGTTTTTCTGCCAGTATGTTGATGTCGGCCGAATGTAAGATCGGGCGTGGCCCCTTGTCAAAAGCTACTTGAATCATAGCTAATCCAACGTTTTCGGTAGTGGTGAGTTGATGGGGAAAGAATGCATTAAACAGCGGATAAGCTGGTTGCAGAACCGTATAAAAAGCTTTGTAAAGCGCAGTTTTAGTTCTCGCGCCTTTGACCGGGTGAATATATCCGGGTCGAAACAGGTAAGTCGCTTTAAAAGGCATAGCTAAAAGCGCATTTTCGGTTTTGCCTTTCACCCGCGCCCACCGCATGAAGCTCTTCTCCGAGCTGTCGGTTCCTTGCCCGCTGACGTAACAAAAAACCATGCCTGGGTTTTCAGCCAGCAACACTTTAGCTACGTGCAAGGTCAGGGTATACGTTAGCGCTTCGTACGTCGAAGCCTTTATGCCGGAAGCCGAAACACCCAGGCAGAAGAAACACGCGTCGTACCCCCGCACTTTGGCCTGAAGGGAAGTTATGGCCAGAAAATTCGCATGCAGAACTTCTTCCAGCTTGGGGTGCTGTTTGCCAACCGATTGCCGACCGAGCACCAGCACCCGGCTGATGCCCGGATCATCCAGACATTCCAGCAGAACACCGGAACCGACCATACCAGTGGCACCAAGCAAAATAACGCGCATAGGTAAAATTTAACTTTTTTAGCCTGCCCGAAGGGCAACAGATCCTCGGGCTTGTTACCAGCACCAAGCATCTCCGTTAGCCGGAAAGATACAGGCTGGCGCAGAACTTGTGCTTAACCCTGGTGATAACCATTGAACCAAATTGTGCCAGCGTTGTTAGCGTTTTGGTTCTTTAAATAAAATTTGCGGCTATGATGAGGAACAACATCGCTTTGGTTCTGCTGCTTAGCGTGGCTACGATCACTCAAGCCCTTCCCCAAATGACGGAGGCAAACACCGCTTCAATGGCTTGCCCATCGTCTGTGCTTGCTTCAACGAATCCAGTCTTGGTGGCTCCTGGCATAGGGTTTACCCTGGCCAATCGCTCCCTGAAATCCATACCGCTGCAGATTCCCGGGGTCATGAACCCCAACCTTTCGCCCATGAGCAACAGCGGATTATCGCTGGCCGTGGGACAGGAAGTTTTTTTCTTTGAGGGGAAAAAGAAACACCTGCTGTTGGTTGTCAGACCGGAATTTGAGGGACAGACCCTTATTGTCGACGACCTGATCAAAGAGCGGCTAGAGCAAATCCGTGCAGAAGAGGCTGAAAAAGCGGCATCAAAGAAGCGTTCTAAGCATGGAAACTAACTCAATGCTTTATCAGCGGCACACCGTAGTGGGCTCGTCATCGGACCTGCTTAGCCCCGCTTAACAGGGCCCTGCGCTCCTGTTGCAGCTTTCGGTTTCTGGGTATTAACTACATCAGGGTTACCCATTTTACCTGCCTGGTAATCGGCGATGCACTGGCGAATCTGCTGCTCGGTGTTCATGACAAACGGACCGTAGGCATAAACGCGTTCGTTAAGCGGTTGTCCACCGAGCACGAGTAATTCTGCGCCGTTTTGGCTGAACAGGCTGATGGCGCTTTCCCCGCGCTCAAAAAGTGCAAGGTTGTGGCGTTCAAGCAGTTGTCGCCCTTCCAACTCTACGGAACCATTTACGGCGTAGGCAAACGCGTTATGTGTGGCTTCCGTTGGAATGTCCAGCCGGGTGTCTGGCTCCAGGGTTATGTGGTAGTAAAACGCGGGAGAAAGGAGCGCAACCTCCGAGCGGGTGCCGAATAATTCGCCCAGAATGATGCGCGCTTCGAACCCTTTGCCTTTAACCTTGCCCATTTGCTTGTCCTGGTATATCTCGGTGGAAGGGGCAATGAGCTTGTACGCGGCAGGCATGTTTAGCCAAATCTGAAAGCCGTGAAAGTCGCCGCCCTGTTCGTACATATGCTGGCCGCTTTCTTCCATGTGGATGGCCCCGCGGCCCGAGCTGAACAGCATGAAGTCGCCGGTGCTGATTTGAAAATCGTAGTTCAGGCTGTCTTTGTGGTGGCCACTGCCCGACAAGAAGTAGGTGGTGGGAATTACCCCTGCGTGCGGATGCGCATCCACTCTCAAGGGGTCTGCCCCGGGCTCCACCCGAACCGGACCGAATTCATCTAAGAGAACAAAGGGCGAAACGTAATCCTGCTGATCACCGGCAAAAGCCCGCAGAATGGGCAGCGTGCCCACCATCGATCGGTCGGCCTGGATAATTCGGTAAACTTTGCGGGTGGAAGCGCTGGCGAGCAGACCAGAGCCTGCTTGGGCAAGTAAAGGGGTGGCGAGGGCCGCGCCCGTTATTGCAGAGCCTTTGAGAAACATTCTTCGTTTCATAGCTTCCTAAAGTTAAGCGTAAATCAGTGTTGGCAAGAGCGAGCAATCCCCATTTTCTAACCAATTTGTTCAATCAACGTTTAAACATTGATTTTGGTTCCGCAGGCTAAAACAGGCTTTTTCAATCAGCCATTAGGGCAGGAACAACTGCATGTGGTACTCGTCCTGAAACCGCCCTTCGACATACAGTGCTTCTTTCTCCAGTCCATACACAACAAAGCCCAGGGTTTCATACAGGGTTTTGGCTGGGATCTGAGTTGCCACAACTTTCTCTTCGCTCAATGCGCGAAAGCGGAGTGGCTTCCAGCTGCTGGAATCTTCGGCGGTGAGGAGGCGGTACTCGATCATGGCATTGTATAAAGAGATGCCGATTCTAATTCCAAAGAACACTTACAATTACCTCATTCTTCCTTGCCCAAAATTGAAACGGCGCATTGTATCCCAGAAAACGAAAGTTCCCGTAATATTCAATTCCGTTCGCCTTCAAGGCTCCTTCCAATTTGCTTGCGTACTTTTTAATCTCATCGTCATCGGCATAACCACCAAAGCGGATAGCTGCCACATACGCTTCCGGGGTGTTTGTAATGATGATAGAGGAGTCGTTTGGTTTTGGCAAATTATCTTTCGTGTAGTTTGCTGGCATCACAAAACTCATGGATGATAAAGAATCGTTAATGTCCATGTGAACAGGCGATGTCATAGCTATTTTTTCATTGGCTTGATTCCCTCCAAAAATATACGAAGCTAGCTTTCTAAAACCTGGCGATGACAATTCTTTGTAGGTTCTTGCCTCCATTGAAATGGTTGCCATCGTACTTGCAGCATATAACCGTATTTCATAATCCATTTCTGATTTGATAATTCGATACGGTTGGGTTTCTGTTTTTGCCATGGTAAAGTTTGATTGAGAAATAATTATTAAACCCGCCAGAATGGCAAAAAGAAGTAAGGTCAATTTCATGAGTAGCTATTTTAGGAGTGCCACGCACTCTATTTTTGTGCACTACCATACCAAAACCTATGCACATTCAAATGGCGATCCACCAACTACGAACGATGGAGTATGCGTTATCCTGGCGAAAATTTGCACCACTTCTGCTGCACCTTAAAGGCAGATGAACCTGCGCAGTTTGGCTTCAACCGAAGTTTTCGAAATGCTCAAAGCGGGTAAAAAAGCAACTTGGGCACAAAATGGATTGCCCGCCGAAGTGGGGTGCCCGTCTAATTGATTGCCCGAATCAGTCTTCTGAAGGACCCAGTTTATCTGCCTGCGTATCAATCGTCTGATGGGCTCGGAATGTCCGTGGCAGGATTAGGCTTTGGAATGGTCTTTCCGGGTTTGCGCCGGGGATTGCGTTCCCGCGCTCCTGCTGCAGGTTGAGCAGGCCGGGCGGCGGCGCCGGGCTGTAGCAGACGCGGCGGTCTTGTAGGTTGTGCGGCCCGGCTGGCCTGATTCTCTGTACCCGGCGAATCGGCCCTTCGCTCCCCGCGCTGCTTCATCTTGATGTACACGGCCGTGTGTTGCCCGCCGCGACCGGGGCGTTCGTCTACGTCAAAAAGATTGGTGGCGGCAACCAGCCCACTCAGACGGGCGTAGCCGTAGTTACGAGAATCAAAATCGGTGCTCTGTTTGGCGATGTTGCTGCCTACCGATCCCAGTTCCGCCCAGCCGCCGTCGTCGGCTGCACTGGTAATGGCGCTGCGCAGCAGTTGAACGAGGC
>CAYSDI010000106.1:0-3378 GCA_964429745.1 uncultured Chitinophagales bacterium
TCCGGCCAAACGGCTGATGGGCGCTTTGAGCTGACCCCAGTTCGGGACAACGCCGATCGCCTGGCCTTTATCAAAGCCGGCGTGACCCCTTACCAAGGCGATTCGAACTACATCAGGCCGCTGGACAAAGACTTAAACAACGTCTTTGACCCGGCCAAAAACCGCTTTTTCAAGCACGGCGAGGCGGAGCGCTGGCTTCTGCAAGACGCGCAGGGAAGCGTAATCGGGCGCACCGCGGCCTTTATTAACAAAAAAACGGTCAAGGACGGCGATGTTCCCGGGGGGGGAATGGGCTTTTTTGAGTGCCTCAATGATCAGGCTGCAGCCAATGCCCTGTTCGACACCTGCCGGGACTGGAATGCCGCACGCGGAATGGAAGCCATGGATGGGCCCATCAATTTTGGCGAGCGCCAGGCATTTTGGGGCCTGCTGGTGGACGGTTTCGATTCGCCGGCCTACCAGATGAACTACAACCCGCCTTTCTATAAAAAACTTTTTGAACAATATGGTTTCCGAGAATATTTTCAGCAGTACACCTACGGCATGAAGGTTCACGATGAACGTCCAAAAAAATACTACGAGCGCGCCGACCAGATCTTTTCCGATCCTGATTACAGTTTCCGGCATGTAGAAATGGACAAGCTTGATGCGTACGCCGAAGACTTCCGCCGCATTTTCAACGAAGCTTTTTCTATGCATGCAGGCCGCGAAATGTCGGAGGCTGCGGCGCGCAAAATGATGCAAAGCATGAAGCCGGTAATCGTAGATTATATTATGTGGTTTGGCTACCACAAAGACCGACCGATCGCCTTTTTCATCAACATCCCGGACATCAACCAGTATTTCAAGCACGTCAACGGCAACATGAATTGGTGGGGCAAAGCCAAGTTTTTCTACCACAGCCGCGTCAACCGAACCGTCAAAAAATTCATCGGCGTTGTCTTTGGTGTGGTGCCCGATTTTCAGGCCAAAGGCCTTGAAGGGGCTATCATCATCGCCGCCCACAACCGCATTGCGCCCTCCATGAAATGGTTTGACATTGAGTTGCAATGGATCGGCGACTTCAACCCCAAAATGATGCGCGTGGCTGAAAATTTGGGGGCCGAAATTATGCGTACCCACATCACCTACCGCTACCTCTTTGACCGCAACCGCGAATTTGTTCGCCATCCGATTATTCATTGACCAAATGCCATTGAACAAGCTAAAAGCAACATAGATTAGGAGGAATTTAAACTACCTTACAACCATGGACGTAAATGAAAACAATATAATATACATTATTTTAAGCGAATTGGTTAAATTCAATCCAAAGCGAATTGGGATCTTCGGGTCTTACGCCAGAAATGTACAAAATAACGAAAGTGATCCAGATGTCTTGGTCAAGTTCAACACACCAATTTCATTGTTCCAAATGATCCGGATTGAAAATAGTATGACTCAGGCAATTGGAATAAAAGTTGATCTTGTAAGTGAGAATTCAATAAAAAATAAACGACTTAAAGCGCTAATTGAGAAGGATATTAAAGTAATATACCATGACTAAGGAGGATTCAATTTATATTTAGTTACTTGTATTCAGGATTAAACAGGTAATTATACCTAAGTATGAATTATTGCACGAACAGGCTTAGGGTTAGTTTTTTAATTTTGACCGCATTGCTTTTTCAGGCATCGTTAGCAATTGGTCAGACCGCCTCCCCCCCCATAGACACCCTGCGCCCCCAACCACGATTTACGGGTGCGCCGCTGTTCTTTGTTCAACCGGAAACCGGGTTAGCCTTTGGTGCAGGAGGCGTTTGGTTTCACCGCCCGCGGGCAAACGTGCGTCCGGGAAAATCGCTGAGCACAATGACCGCTGCGGTGCTCTACACGCTGCGCGGACAGTTCATCGGCGAAGTGCGCGGCCAGCTTTTCACGGATGCTGATCGCTGGCGTTTGACTTACCATATGGGGTATTATGATTACCCTTACTTTTTCTATGGTATCGGAAATGACAACCCCGAAAATGCCGAGGAAACTTACACCAACCGTTTCCCCCTGCTTGACTTAACGGGTTTGCGAGAAGTTAAAGGCAATGTTTATGCCGGCCTGGGCGTCTTTCTGGAACATAACCGATTCTCTGATTTAGATACGGCGGGTCTGCTGATCAGCGGTACTGTTCCCGGCGTTGAAGGTGGCCTGAACTGGGGAATGGGTCCACGCGTGCTCTTCGACTCCCGCGACAACGTCAACTCCGCGTATCGCGGTTGGTACTTGTACAGTGCTGCAACTTTCCACCGCGAACAACTAGGATCTACCCAAGAGTACACCAACTGGGAACTGGACGCGCGCACGTATGTAAACCTTAGTAAACACGATCCCGTCATCCGGGTGGCCCAAAAAGGGGTGCCTGCGCTTATGGCTCCACGCTCGCCAACCCATATTCTGGCTTTTCAATTGTACGGCAATTGGGTCAGGGGTACGCCGCCCTTCCACCGGCTCGCGCTCTTTGGGGGCCCGGACCGCATGCGCGGATTCTTGCAGGGCCAGGACCGCGGTGAACTTTACCTGACCGCCCAAACGGAGTACCGTTTCCCGATCTGGCGCTTTGTATCCGGCGGCGCATTTATCTCCGCAGGACAGGTGCAACCCTCCTGGCAAGCGCTCAGCCTCGCCGACCTCGCCTATTCCGGCGGCGCTGGCATTCGCCTGCAATTGTCGCCTAAAGAGCGAACACTAATTCGCTTAGACTACGCCTACGGCAGTTTCGGCGGGGGTGGTTTCTACCTGCAGTTCCGGGAGAGTTTTTGAGGGCAAGAACTCCGCTCCGTGCAGACTTTGCGAAATTTCAGCCGCCCATTGCTCAATGGCTTTCCAATCGCGGAAATCACCAAAAGGCGCCTTCACCGTCTTAACGGCTATGCGTTCCAGCAGGTTTAACTCATCTCGTCGAAGGGCCCCGTGGAAAACACGTATTTCTCGCGGTTTTATGACCTCCATGAGCGACTGAAGCTTGTGCGGCACGGTTTCTCCTTTGAGCAGTTCAGCAGGATCGCCTTGGCCAGTTGGACCACTGCTAAAAATCCACAGCGGCATACGGCTGAGCGCAAATTGATGGCGCTGGAGCCAACGGCTTGCCTCGCTTCTCCATTGCCCCATGTAGATGGCCGTGCCTAAAACTATTGCCTGGTAATGGGCAGGGTCGGGCGCCTGCTCAGCCGCCCGCAACTCCACATGCATGCCACTTTCCCGAAGGCTGCGCCAAACCTGTTCCGCAATCTGCCTGGTGGCACCATGCCGGGAGGCATAGAGCACCAATACGTTGGTAGTTTCCATGGTAGAATATTTAAAATGGCTAATTAGTGTGGCTAATTAGTGTGGCTAATTAGTGTGGCT
>CAYSDI010000106.1:3478-11309 GCA_964429745.1 uncultured Chitinophagales bacterium
AATATTTAAAATGGCTAATTAGTGTGGCTAATTAGTGTGGCTAATTAGTGTGGCTGATTAGTGTGGCTAATTAGTGTGGCTAATTAGTGTGGCTGATTAGTGTGGCTGATTAAGCTTGGCTTGGGCCACCTCAAATATTCAGATCAGCCTTGCGCTGGCGCACTGCGCCTGGTCATCCTATCGCATGATTGTCATTAGCGAAAAAAGGTTACCCCTCCACGCTGGTTCCCAGCAACTCTTCGCTGTGAACTTCCGAGAAGTCACCTTCTACATCTACTGCACCTAGAAAGTGCTGCGCCAAGTAGAAAAACACGGTACCGGTCAACACGGCAACATTAAGGTCAACCAACACGGTAATGATGGTGGTGTAGGCAATGAAAAAGAGTTGGATGTTGCGAGTGCGCTGGCGTATCCAGCCGTAGCGGAAGAAGGCGAGCGGAAAGTCGCGGTCAAAGACGTCAAGTCCTGCTTTGAATAGCACACCGATGAAGACAGAGGAGGCGATCAGCACCATCAGCTTGCCAAAGACCAGGAAGCCAGCGAGTGTAAACAAACCGACAAAAACGCCAGCCATACGGCTCTGCGCGCCTTCTTTGAGCAGCAACACCGAGCGAATGGTGGCTTGAGCACCGGGAATACCTTGCAGAATAGCCACGACGCCATTCGCCAACCCTTGCGCTAAAAGTTCGCGATCGTGCTTGGTTTTCTCACGGGTCATCTTGTCAATGATCAGGCTGGTGAGCAGCGAGTCAAGATAGGCCAGCACGCACAATTGCAACGCCAGCGGCACAGCGTGAAGCAGCATTTCACCTGTGTACAAACGAGGATCAGAGGGCCAGAAATTCAGAACCATTTGCCCAAATTCTCCCAATGAACCGACCGTTTTGCCCAGGCTGACGTGCGCCACGGGTAAATTAAAAAAGGTTGTAAAAGCGGTAAAAGCAACAATAGTAACAAATATGGCGGGGATAAAACGTCTTATGGACAGCGGAAGACCTGCACGTTGTAAAAGAAAAGGGATCGCGTAAATGGTCAGCAACACTCCAAAGGCGATCAAGCTGTTTAACCCGATGCCTCCAAGAAGCGGCTCCTGGTGATGCAACGCAAAAAGCTTGATGAGCTGGTCTTTCCAGATGATTACCGCAATGCCATTCATAAATCCCAGAACAACTACTTGCGGCACTTTGGTGATAAAGCGCCCGAGGCGAAAAATGCCAGTTAGAGCAATAAAGACGCTGCTTAGCAACAAAACCAAGGTTATGTATTGCTCTGCCAGGCGTGGATCGCCATGAAATTGGTCGTAGGCAAAAGCAATGAGGATAGCCGAAACCGATGTCATCGGTGCGGTAGGGCCGGACGCCTGCAACCGGGTGCCTCCAAACAAGGAGGTAATGATGGGAATAACTGCCGCCGCGAGCATCCCGGCAAAGGCACCCCGACCGGACATTACTCCAAATGCAGCACCTAAGGAAAGGGCAGCAAAGCTCACGGTTAGTCCGGCGAGGATGTCGCGGACCAGCGAGCGTTTCAAAAAATCAATGCGTTTTTTCATCGTAGCGAGCTTGAAAAGTTGTGCGGATTGAAAAATTTAGGTGGGCAGCAGCAGCGCGGTATCCCGCTGCAAAGGCCCGAACGCCGGATTAGGCAGCCGGCAAGGTGGTTTCGTGGTAAGTTTTTGCGTGTGTACCCAGGAACAGGCGGGCATAAATCCGGATAAGCGCTATACCACCCAGAATGAAACTGAGGGCGATGAACAGCGCCAGCCAAAACTGATCCTGGTGAATGTGGCTAAAGAGGATGTCCTCGCCGATGAAGGAGCTGGTAATAGGAAAGCCCATCAGGCCCAGGCTGGCTAGAAGAAAACAGAATGCGAGGCGCGGGTGCTCATAGACGTGGCCGTAATAGCGATTCAGGTCAAACAGGCCTGGTTCACGCCGCTTTAACCAAAGCAGCAAAGCAAAACCCGCAGCGCCACTGATCAAGACGCCGCTAAGGTGCAGCGCAAGATCAGCCATGTTAAGGTGCTCGTTAAACGATACGGCCAGCGCAATCCAGGCGTGGTGCAGCGCAACCAGCAACCAGGCCAACCGCGGGTGGTGCCGCTCTGAAAAAGCTTTGAGCACCATCAACAAGGCCAAAAAAGCGAAGGCCTCGGGCAGCCATTCCAACACCACAGCGGGCAGCGCGTAGTGCATGGCCTGAACTGTTATGCCCAGGCCGTACAACGGCAAAAAGTACAGCAGCACATTCGCCGTTTTCAGAAAGTCCAGTCGGCGACCCAAACGCTTGAGCGGGGTAAAAATGACCCGGTTCATGAAGGCGTCCAGGTACCATTCGCGCAGGGCCAGCACATAAAAGGTCTGCACCCATTTCCGGGGAAAAAGGTCCTCCACCGAGCGACGGCGTTGCAGGGATTCATACACCTGTTCCCGGATCAGGTAGCTCACCACCCCGGGGGATACGAGCAACTGGTAAGTGCGCAGAAAAGCATTTCCCGCGAAATGGATCAGCGCTAAACCGGTCCAGCCCAGCGCTACTTCCACGAACATGATCCCGATTTGTGCAATAGACGCATAGGCAATTTGAGTCTTGATGCTGCTTTGCACCCGAGCCACGGATAGGGCTACCAATGCTGTGGCTACGCCCAAGCCAGCGACGAGCACGCGAAAAACGGTTTCCTGCTGCCAGAACGGGTAGGTGCGCAAGAGCAGAAAAACGCCAAAATGCACGGAGAGCGAGCCGTAGAAAATTGCGCTCGATGTGGTAGGCCCTTCCATAGCGCGGGGCAACCAGGAGGAGAAGGGCAACTGCGCAGACTTGGCCGCGGCGGCTACCAGCAGGCAAATACTGATGAACAAAAAGGAGGATTCGTGTTGATGAAGCATCTGGGCCACCATCGCCTGGTCCTGCAGTTTGAAAAAGGTAATGTTCTCGTGCCAAAGGTGATGGCTGGCCCACATGGCCAACAACACGCCGACATCGCCAATGCGGTAAATGGAGAATACCTTAACCGCATTGCGCACCGGCAGATAGCGTTCGCGATAAAAGGCAATGAGCAAAAACGAGGAGAGCCCCAAGACCTCCCAACCCGCGAACAGCGTTTCAAAATTTCCGGCGAGCACAGTCAGGTTAAAGCCGAAAAAGAAGAACAGCATGGTCAGAAAAAATCGTTTGAAACCCTGCTCCAAATGCAGGTAATACTTGCTGTAACGCACCACCAGAAACGTAACCAAGCTTCCAGTAAACAGAAAAGCCATGGCCGTGCGATCCAGGTAGAAGTCAATTAGAAATTCATAGCCTTCTGTGCGGTACAGCACGAGTTCCCGCACATTGATGGCTTCAAAGCCCTGGACTGCCCAGAGTCCAAACATGGCCAATACATTGAGGAAGTGCAACCCAACCGTGGCAAATGCCAGACGCGCTATACCCCGTTCTGCCCGGGGTTTGAACAGGGCTGTTAGTGCCATGCCTGCCGCCGGAAGCAACACCGCCAACAACAACATTATTTTAGTTATGTATAACATATTTTATGTTATTGTTGCAATGTGTAAACCGGAAGAGCATCATTCTCCTGGCGAATCAACGTCTCCGGGTCAAGCAGCACTGGCAGCTCCCTGGTCAGCGGTACATAGGAAACCATGCGGTCTCGCCTCCACACGAACAGTGCTTTGTCACCGGGCCTGACTGCTGCCAGCAAAACCCATTCGTTGCGGAACCATTCCGCCGTGGCGGCGTGGCGGTTTAGAACCTGGACCAACAGTTCCGGGTCTTGCTCCACCACCACCAGCAGCCGGACAGGCTCGTGTATGTTGGTCATTTGCAAGGGAAGGCCGGTGCGCAGATCGCCATCCATGCCGTTGGCTACCCCGTACAGGCCCATGACGTTGTGCGAAAGTTTGGTGCCTGCCCCCAGCCGCGAATTGTCCACCCGGCTGAAATAGTATTCCAGGTTGATGCCGCCGCAAACCGGCGCCACGGCTCGCAAGATGCCGAGCAGCGCATCACCGTTGGGATCCTCGCGGTAGTCGTAGGAGTTCAAAAAAGCCCTTCGATCTAAAAACAGGTGTTGGTTGCTCTCGCGCCGGCCCACAATGCACAGCGCATTGGTAGCGTGGTTCCATTCCGGCCGGGGCTCAAAGAGCGAGACCGAGCGCAGCTTTACCTCCCGATGTACCACAGCCGGAGCGCGGTTGGTGTTGGTACCTGCAAAGCGTCGGGAGCGCTCGCGGGCATTCCAATCCAGGGTTTTGCGGAAAATAGCCAGGTTGTTGCGGTGCAGGTCGGCATGGATGGCGGGGAGAAGGTCCTCGTCGTAACATTCAATTTCGTCGCGGGTGGTATCGTGCAGGCCGGCAACGAAAACAAGGTCGGGCGAAAGGGTGATGCCGCGCTGGGCAAGCACTTTTCGAACTTCCAGATCATTGGCCATGG
Source organism: uncultured Chitinophagales bacterium (assembly GCA_964429745.1). Lineage (GTDB taxonomy): Bacteria > Bacteroidota > Bacteroidia > Chitinophagales > BACL12 > WGOA01. Next base: position 7,910 of record CAYSDI010000106.1, read on the forward strand.
TGGCGAAAACCCGCGCATTCACCGAGCCAGCCCGGCCGCTGCACGCGCCACAATCGTAACCGGCATAATGCGTGTTGTTAACGCTGCTGGCACCGTGCCCAATGACATACACCAGCCGGGGAAAATCGCGAACAAGCCCGATGCTCCGCAACTGGCCTTCCACGCGGTCTGCCTGTTCGCCGATGCGAAAGCCCACCTGTAGTCCGCCCACGTGCTCCGGCGGATCGGCGGCGAGAACGCTCAGGCGACCCTGCGGATCCATGTGGCGAAAGGAGGAAACCATAGCCGGAGTCTCGCCCGGCCGGAAGATGCCGGCAGCCAGCCTGAATGCCGCCATAAAGCCCACCGTGGAACCCAAGGCCCAGCCACCCAGCAAACTGTTCGAGTGATTATTAAAGTGGGTATCGCGCCGGTTTTTGCGCTGCTTCAGCCGGTTCGGCGCGTCGCTTTCCCGAATGAGGTAGCGCGGTTGAATCGGCGCGGGGCAGACCTTGGTGGGATAGAGCGCATGTTCGGGCTGGAAAAAGAATTCCACGTTGAAAAATCCTGGCGTGCCGTAGGTGCGGGTTCCTGGCGAAAATTGCTCCAGGTAGCGGCGCAGGGAGCAGCTGCGGTCATCAATGCAGACAATGGCGGCGAAGGGCTCTGTTGCAGCCGAGGCGGGCGCGCGCTTTGCGGAGGAGGCAGCGTCATGCTTAGCGGCCGAATCAGAAAAGCGGTCCACTGCCGGTGCGCGATTCGGCGCTGGCACCTCTGGCGAAGTGCTTTGCAGCCCGAACAGGACCTGATCAAACCAGCTCCACTCATAAGCGTCCTGCCAGATAGCCAGCACGTCGAAGCGTTCGCGGGGCGCTACCGGGGCAAAAAGATCCGGCAGGGGAAGCTGCACCTTAGTGGCCAACGGTGCCCAGGTATCCCCGAGATGTACGTCCAGCGCATCAATCTCCAAAAGCAGTTCCAAGGCAATGGCGTCGCGGAGTGAAATTGACCGTGGTTGCGGCTCTGGCATGCCCTTGCGGTCTTCAAACACCGCCACCATGCCCGACCAGCCTGGGTGCGCAAAAGCCTGGTCAAAGAGGTAGGTGGCATAGGCCCGCTCGTCGCCGACCAGCAAGGCCAGCAGGTCGCTGAGCGCACAGGGCGATTCCAACAACAGCCGCCTGGCCCGCGCCCCTCGAAACAGCGACAACAAACTGCCGGCTTCCAAAGCGCGGACCGATGCCAACAGTCCATCTTGACCGTTCGGAAACTTCCAAATGGCGATGCCCTGATCCAGGTAATTGCTCAAGAGCCGGAACAACAGCGGATGAACGTCCTTGTCAAGGTTGACCCGGTATCGGTCCTTCCACAACCGCCGAAACTGCCCGATACGCGGTTCGAGCGCTGCACCATAAGGTTCGTGGATCACCCGTTGTTTCAGGTCGCGCAGGCTTTGGTCCAGAACTCCTCCGCGCAGCGCGGCAACCACCCTTCCACCGGAAGCGCACGCCATTTGAGCAAAATGCTGCTCCAACACTTGATCCAACACCTGGTCCCGGATGCGACCCGCAGCGTACAGGCGCCGGTACTCCGCCAAGGGCAGGTAAGTGGTATACCCAAAAATCTCCGACGCGGCGTGCAGCGCCTCGTGGAAGCGCTGGTCCTGAAACGCGTGCAGCGTGTTGTGGTGGATGAAGTCCTTTAACGGTGCCTGCGACGGCAGAAAATGCCGCAACGCATGCAGGGTGTGCTCCTCTTCAAAAGCGAGGTGATGCTCCATGATGAGCCATATAAAATGTTACGGAAACGGGGAATGCGGATGCGCTAATTTTGCGCGCCACGCGCCAACAAACAGGCCGGCATAAACGCCGGGCTTAGGCCTGGGTCAAAAAGGACCGCCAGGAACAATACATGTCGTACAGGGGAAGGGCTCCCGTGTCCTCCCGCGGCTCCCGGCCGTGGAGGCTGGCCTCTTGAAGATGTGGCGGACCGCGACGGGCAGAATAACAAAGCCAGCCCGAACATTCCTTGCCGGACTTGAATTCGGATTCTTCGGCGGGATTGCCATTTTGGGGCAGGGCTGCGTACGAACCGGGCAAAACGGAAGTTTTAGCGCCCGGCTGAGGTTGCGACGATTTGGTGCTCTGGGACTGGACTTTATGGCCCGCAATTGCTATTGCATGGAGGTGGGAGAAGGCCGCGTCTGCATTCGCTGTTTGGTGGGCTTGCTTGCCATCAGCGTAGCTTGATCCCGACTGACTTTGCCCCGCAATGCCCGTGGAAAACAGCGCTGCACCAAGCCAGACCAGCAGCCAAAGCGCTGCGTAAGCGCCAGCAATGGGCTGGGATTTAGCGGGATTTAGGGCAGCGTAGTTCATGGAGCGATTGCTAAGGCAGCGCAAAATTACACCAATTTGTTCACGCAAAACCCTTCAAAGTTGATTGAAATGTGAGGGGGTTGGGGGGGGGACAGAAATTTAAGATCATCCAACTATTATAATTTCAAATTGACACTCTTTCTTTATAATCCTCAAAAAAAGAGAGGGGATTACTCCCCTCTCTAAAAACGCATTCCTACTTCTTCTTCTTCTTTGACTCTTTCTGTGAAAGCGCACTTGCTGCAACTGATTTGCTAGCATCGCTTGTACGTCCATCACGGAGTACTTTAGAAGCAATCGAAGCAACTTTCTTACTTGTAACTTTTTTTGCCATGAAATATTTTAAATTGTTGAAAAAAACTAAAATCTTCGTCTTCGATTGCTAAGCTGGATTTTAATTCTTTCCAACGAAACAATACAGGTCCAAGACTTTTTAAAATACCTAATTTCATAAATCAAATTATATGCCAAATTAAAACTCTGACAAAATGTCATTATTTAGGCTTTCCCAACCGTAACCACCGCATTTCGACACCGATTATGCTTTAACGAGCCTTCATCATTGGTTCACTTGCGTTTAGCTCCTCTAAGGCGCACTTGCAGAAATCACTGTTCCCGCTTTTCCTTTTCGCTCACCACAATCCCGTTTCCAGGGTATGCAGCAAAAGGTGGTTTGGAGACAACCTCTGATTGTCCTCTCCGGAAGGCCTGTTCCAAGTGCTCTTTGCTCCGCTGCTGGCCGTTCGTTTCGCTTGAACTCCGCTCACTCGGGGGAAGGGCGCTCAGTCTTCCATCTGTCTTACAGCATTCCCTTACGCTCGTTCAGGGCAAGGAGGTCACGTCACAGTCGGTTTGCGGATTTGTGTCAGGCGGCAATTTTAACCAGTACACTTGCCAACAAGAACTTAACTTCTATTATACGAATTAATTATCTTACGAAATAGTGCACCCCCGCTTGCACAAACTCGCTGCTATCGGATGCCTTTCTGTTCAGTGTCCGTTCAGTGTCCGTTCAGTGTCCGTTCAGTGTCCGTTCAGTGTCC
>CAYSDI010000107.1:0-11168 GCA_964429745.1 uncultured Chitinophagales bacterium
TTTACCTGCCTGTTCGGTCATACAAATAAAAGTATTTTATATGATTTCTATCAACCATCTCTTGCTCGGTCGCGGTCTGCGCCTTTGGCTTGCCGCCGGGTTCTACTTTGTCGCGGTTGCCGTGTCGGCACAAAGCGCTGACCAGCAATACCACCGGGTCAGGGTGCAGGCGTCCGGGGCGCAACTCAGCGCGTTGGGCATCGCCGCAGACCACGGCTTGCGCAAAGGGGAGCTATGGTTCGAAGGGGATTTTTCCGATCGCGAGCTCGGCATCATCCGCGAGGCAGGGCTCAGCCACAGCGTGCTGCAGCGCGATATGGCGGCGTACTACGGTGCCAGGATTGCCGCAGATCCCGGTTTTGAAGCGGGCAGAGAGGCAGCTTCAACGCTGCGCGATGGCGCGGGAGCCTGCGCCCGCATTCCCTCCGATTTTGTGATTCCGGATGCCTTTGTGCCTGGCAGCATGGGCGGTTATTACACCATGCAGGAGGTTTATGACCAAATGGACAGCATGGCGGCGCGTTTTCCGACACTGGTTTCACCCCGGACCGCATTTGGCACCCAATTGACCCACCAGGGCCGGCAGCAATTCCTGCTCAAGATGTCCGACAACGTGGGCGTGGATGAAGCTGACGAGCCCAATGTGCTTTACACCGCCCTTATGCACGCGCGCGAACCGGCGGGCATGATGAGCGTCTTGTTTTACATGAACTGGCTGCTGGAGAACTACGGCATTGATGAACGCGCCACCTACGTGATCAAAAACGCCCAATTGTACTTTGTGCCGGTGGTCAATCCCGATGGGTATGAGATTAACCGAATCAGCAATCCGATGGGTGGGGGACTCTGGCGAAAGAATGCCCGCAACAACGGCACCAGCACCGGGGTGGACCTAAACCGAAACTGGCCTTACGAATGGGGGTTTGACAACGTGGGCTCTTCGCCGGTTGCAGCTTCAGACGTATACAGAGGTCCGTCGGCAGGTTCCGAACCGGAAATTGCTAACCTGATGGAATTGTCAGTAGAGAGAAATTTTAGAACGGCGCTGAACTACCACAGTTTCGGCGACCTGCTGATTTTTCCGTGGGGCTACGACTTTGTGTTCACGCCGGATCACGGAACCTTTCGACGCGGGGCAAAAAGCATGGTCGAAGACAATTTCTACACCTACGGAACCCCCTACCAAACCGTTTCCTACGCTGTGAACGGCAGTTCAGACGATTGGTTCTACGGCGAGCAAACGCTCAAGGAAAAAACCTTTGCCTGGACTCCCGAAGTGGGCGAACTCGGCTTTTGGCCACCGGCATCGCAGATTATCCCGATGGTGCAGGAAAACGCGCTGGCCAATTTGCTGCTGGCCTTTTTCGGTACGCGCTACGCCGCGGTAACTGCACTGGAAGCGCCCTTGGCCGAGCGCGAAGGAGTTTTGCGCCACCGTATAATTGGTTATGGTGAAATTCCCGTGGACGCTCAAGTCAGTCTTGAAGCCCTGAGCACGAACCTGGACGTAGCCGCGGTTTCGGTTGCCTATGCGGCCTTGGAGGCCGGACAGGAGCGGGAGGGCGAACTATCTTACCGCCTGCATCCGTCTACGCAGCCCGGTGATGCCGTGCGCTACGATTGGGTGTTGCGCTGGCCCGGTTTTGAGCACCGTATTACGGTGCAAACGCTGTTCGGCCTTGAGCAGCAGCCGATTCAACCTTCCGGAGACTGGCAGCCCTGGAGTGAGCAGGCCTTGGATGAGCAGACCCGTGGCCCATTGGTCTGGAGCGATTCGCCCGAAAAAAATTACACCAATGCAGCGGCGTTTGAAGGCGCCATCGGCACCTTTGACCTGACTGGAAACCGCCACAGCCGCCTGTTGCTGGACCTGCGCTGGGCGTTAGAACCCCGCTTCGACTACGCCTGGTTCGAAGCCTCTGCCGACGGCCAAACCTGGGTGGCGCTGCGCGGCGAGCACACCCGCTGCGGCGACTCCGAACAGGGCCCTTCGTGGAATCACTACACCGGTTCCTCCGAATGGACCGCAGAAAGCCTGGACTTGAGCCCATTTGAGGGCGCGCCCGTGCAAGTGCGGCTGCGCCTGGAAAGCGATGAGGCGCTCAGCGCCGACGGCATAGACCTGCGAAACCTGCGGCTGGCGTCTGTACAGGCACAGCCTACTGCGGCATTGCAACAAACTGCCTTGACGTTGCGGCTCTATCCCAACCCCGCGAGCGACCAGGTAGTGTTGACCTTGGCTGGTGCCGGGCAGGCAGGGGCTTTAGACCCAGGAACGTCGGTGCAAATTCTGGATGCTCTCGGCCGGGTGCAGCAGGTGCAGCGTTGGCCAGACTCGGGCGGTGCTTCAGGGGCACCCAGTCAAGTCGTGTTGCAGACGCAAGCCTTGCATCCCGGCATATACCAAGTGTTGGTGGTCAACGCAAAAGGGGTGGTGGGTCAGGCGTTGCTGGCCATCAGCCAACCATAAGAGGGTAAGCCTAAAAACCCCGCGCTTAAATCCGGCGCCGAAATCGCCACTTTTAAGCAACCTCTGGCCCAATCAGAGCTTCTCCAGCGTCAGCGTGGTCTCGATCAGCGAGTCAACTTCGATCAGCGCCCAGCTTTCGAGGTCCATTTTGTCATTGGCCAGCGACAAAATGACCAAACGGTACTCCAGCAAGTCGGAATAGATGAGGCATTTGGTCTCGTAGCGCTCCATGCGGTAGCTGCCGATGGTGGTATCGCCCAAGTAAATGAAGCGCAACACGCCGCTTTCGTCAAAGACATAGATGGGGTCCAAGGGAATTGGATCCGGGCCGGGTACAACTGGAAGGAGCGAAGGAATAATCGTGGAATCGCCTTCAACATATTCTGTGATGATCCAGGAGCCGTACAACTTGCTTTCCTGGCCGCAAATGTTGATTTTGCTGCAGGAGTTAAACCCTACCAAAACAACAGAAACCAGCAATAAAGCCCCGGTAAACCAGGATAACGGCTGTGCGGCAAGGCGGGAAAAGGGGCGGATGGCCATAAAATGAGGTGATTTGAAGTCCGAAAATACGCGTTGTCGGTGGAAATGGGTAAACGCGCGTTATACAAGCGTTCGTACATCCTGCAAAGGAGGATGTTAAAAATTGTGCGTACTGACGGAACTGGGGTTTCCAGGAGTTCTGGTCAATGCAACCGCTGGCCATCCTGGTAGGTAACCACAAAAGCATCGCGGATGCCGGCGTCCCGGATGATGGTCAACACTTGATCGGCTTCTCCGCGAGAGGGCAAGTAGCCAATCACATAGCGGAAGAACCCGACGGAGGACGTTTCAATCCGAATGCCGCCCAACCAGTCAAAACCGTTGTAGCGGTCGGCCGTGTTGGTGCTGTGAATGCCCAATTGCACGGCATACCAGGTGCCGTCGCTCCAGGGATTGGCGGCCAGTTCGGCACCGACAGCGCGGTCTGCCTGCGCTGTGCTGCGCAGCGCCTCGCGGGCAGCGACGATCTCTTCCGGGGTAGGCACAGTTCCAGGGGCAAACTCCCGAGCCTTGCTTTCAATCACCGTTTCAAAGTAGGTAATCCGGAACTCGGTGCGGCGGTTAAACTGGTGGTCTTCTTCGGCGCAGACCGCATCATCCGTGCAGCGGTTGCGCAGGCGCGATTCACCGTAGCCCACCGCCTCCATTCGCGAAGGATCAACGCCGCGCCCGGTCAGGAACGAACGGGCAGCGTCGGCCCGCTGCTGCGACAATTTCAGGTTAAACGGTGTTGAACTCCGCGAATCCGTGTGCGATGACAACTCAATGCGCATTTCCGGATACGTTACCATCAGCTTGAGCAGTCGCTCCAGGTCCGCTTCCGCGTCGGGGCGAATGAACGATTTGCCATAATCATAGTATATGTTGTTCATTTCTACGACCAGGTCCTCGCGCATCTCGCTGACCTCGGCCAGCACCGCGATAGATTCGCCCTCCTTCAGGTTTCGGGTGTCCAGCAGCACTGGTTCGGACAGGTAATTGGTCTTGTCCACCTCGAGCAGGTAGGTTTCGCCCACGGGAACACTACCGCTGAAGAAGCCTTCGCCGTCAACGTTCATGACCAAAACGGTGTCGTTGTTCGGGGGAAGGATCACGCGCGCTACACCGCCGCCAGTCGATTCGCCGGTGGTAGAGCGCACGGTCTGGCCCAGCACCAGCGCGAGGCCGCCCGCCGCGTCAGTTACCGCCGAGGCGCTGTCGTGCAACAGCACCAGGTCATCGTCCAGGTAGGCCTTCCAGTTGCGGGAGATCTCGTACAAATCGTCGCCGCCCCGCCCCCCCGGCCGATTGGACGCCATCACCCCCAGGGTATCCGTCTTGAGCCAGATCAGCCCAAAGTCGTCGTAGCGGGAATTCAGCGGCGGCGCTACCAGCGACGGTTCCATCCAGCCGATGTCTTTGCGCTTGCGGTGGGCGATGTACAGATCCAAGCCTCCAAAGCCCGCCCGTCCGTCAGACGAGAACCACAGGTTTTCTTCGGCATCCAGGAAGGGGTAGAGCTCGTCGCCGGGCGAGTTGATGGCCGGTCCCAGCCATTCCGGTTGGGTCCAGCCTCCTTGCAGCAAGGTGGTCTGGTAAAGGTCAAAGCCGCCCGAGCCCCCAGGGGCGTCGGAGCTGAAAAGCAGGGTTTTGCCATCGGCGCCCCAAGTGGGGTGCATGACCAGCGCCTCGCCCAGGCCTAATTCAAGCGCCTCGGGTTCTGTCCAATTTTGGCCAGCGTTTTGGCCAGCGTTTTCGCCGGAGTTTTGGCCTGAGTTTTGGCCAGCGTTTTCGCCGGATTCGCCAGATTTGTGACTTAAGAAAATGCCCAACAAAAGCCGCCTTTGGCGATCCAGGCCCTTTCCCCGGCTGATGATCCGGCTGCGGGTCAGGGCCAGTTTCAGGTCTGGTTCGTCTGCCCCCGCCTTAGGTGCAAACACCTGCCCCGGCCCGTCGTGAAACTCGGAATTCAGCACGCCTTTCAGTGGGGCCACATCCGGTTCCTCGCTCTGCCAGTTGGGGCTCTGGTACAGGTCCAGGTAGGCTTCGCCCGTCCACGGATCAACCGCAGAAAGTCCAGAGCCGACGCGCGCCGGGTCGCTGCTGCGCCCCGAAGCAAACCAAAGCGCACCGTCCACAAACAGCGGTCCGAAATCGTGCTCGGGGCTGTTCAACGCCAGGTTGACCACATCAAACGAAGCCTGCTTGACCGTATCGGCCAAAATGCAAGAAGCCAGACCGGCCTCGCCCCGCGAATCTTCCGGATGCAGCCTAGCGTAGGCCTGAAACCAGGAGCGGGCCTCTTCGCAGCGGCCCAGCACTTGCAACACCTGCCCTGTGGGCAAGTAGTAGGCTGACTGCGCGTGTCCGCTGGTGTCAGGTGCTACCAGCAGCCGGGTGAACCAGCTAGCGGCCAGGTCGTATTGGCTGGTCAGGCGGTAGCACTCAGCCAACAACAGGCTCGCTTTTTCGCGGCGCTCGCGTTCGCGGACGGCCGCTTCGCTGGTCGGTTTGCGGGTAAATCGAGCTTTTAACGGCTCGGCCAGACCTTCTTCAAAGAGCGGAATGGCCTTTGTGTATGCGCGGTTTTGGAACAAGCGCTCGGCTTGGTCCAGTTGATCGGGGTAGTTGGTAGCCGGCTGGTAAGCCGCATTGTTCTGCGCAGAAGCTCGGTCTGCACCCGAACCTCCCGCCACGCCCACGGCCGCCTTTGCCCCGAAAGCTCCGAGAAAAGAAAGCAGCAGCGCGGCCACCAGGCCAATGGGCAACAGGTGAGTCTTCATAGCCATCAGAAAATGCGGTGCGGACTGCGGCGCGGGCTGGCAACATCGGTGTCGCGGCCTTCGGGCAGGTCAAATCGGATGAATACTTCGTGCGAGCCGCGGCTGGCGTCGCCGAGCGTGTTGAGGTCCATGTCGTAGCTGTAGCCGACGCCCAGGCCCTGCGGCAGGTCAACCATGAGTTGGCCGGTCACGGCGGGGTTGCTGCGGATGCCGGCGCCGATCCAAACGGTGCGCATCAGTTCCAGGGCCACGTTGCCTTCCACTTGCATCGGCGCGTTTTCAACTGCGCGCAAGAGCGCCATTGTGCGCACTCTGACGTTTGGTCCGTTGCCTGCCAGGTAGCCGGCTGAGGCGAAGTAGTGCCGTCCTTCGCGCGAGTTTCCGTCGGGCAAGTAAGCCCCGCGCAACAAGCGAGGAGCGCTGAGCGAAACGAAAGCCTTCTCGGCCCAATCGTAGTAAATGCCGAATCCGGCATTGGGCAATAACCTGTTCTCGTTCACAGAGAAAAGCAAGTCTGATTCATCAAATACTGTAAGTGACGTCAGGTCGGCACGGTGTAAGGTCACGCCGCCCTGAACGCCCAGCGACAGCCGTCCATTGCCCGCCGGAATGCGGTAGGCATAGGCTCCGCGAAGGCTGGTTTGGCGGGTCACGCCCAACTGGTCATCGCTCAGCACAAAGCCCAGCGCCAGCTTGGGGTTTTTGAGCGGGCTCTGCACGGTCAGCACGGCGGTACGCGGTGCCTGCGCAATGCCCGCCCATTGGTGCCGATATTGCACGGTAGCCGCCAACGTATTTCGAGCCCCGGCATAGGCCGGGTTAATCAACAGCTTGTCGTTCAGGTACAGCGACTGCAGCGGATCTTGTTGCGCTTGAAGCGAATGGCCGCAGAAAAGCATAGCCATCAAGCTTATGATTAAGCCCAGAAAGAAGCCGGGCCAGCGGCATGGGCGCGGGCCCTCCGTGCTAACCATGGGCCGTCCCGCAAGGGTCCGAGGCAGGTGCGCTTTCATGGCTTAGCGTCGCAGCGTTATGGAACCGGTCAACAGCGCTTTGGGCTGTTGCGGATCCAGGGTGAGCAGATAGAAGTAGGTGCCTTCGGGCAAGACCAGCGAACCGGAAATCCCGTCCCAGTCATTGTTATAAGGAGCGGCCTGGAACACCACGTCGCCCCAGCGGTTGACAATGCTGAGCGCATGGTCAGGGTAAAAGTCCAGGCCCAGGATGCGGAACACGTCGTTTTTGCCGTCGCCATTGGGCGAAAAGCCCCCGGCCACGAGCAACTGATCGTGGTAAAGGGTAAGTCTGACGGTTGCCTCCGCCGATTCCGTTCCGTCCGCGTTGCAAACGCTGTAGCGCAGCGAGTCCAGCCCGGCAAAGTAGGGCGAAGGGCTGTAGCGCAGTTGACCATTGCTTTCTATGCTGACGGCACCGAAGGCTGGAGCCACCAGCACTTGCAGGCAGGCCGCTTCGGCTTCCGGGGCATCGTTGTCCAGGACAGGCAGCAGGCCTTCGGCGCTGACTGCCAGCGTGTACGCATCGTCAATGGCGTAGAACGGCGCCGCGATGCAGGTCACCTGCAGGGTCACGCGCGCTTCGGCGCAGAGACCGGTCAGGTCGCAGACCTGGTAGGTAAAGCTGTCCGTTCCGCACCAACCATTTTCCGGCTGGTACGTATAAAGGCCCGCTGACTCGGTTGCGGTACCGCGCGTTGGCAGGCTGAGCAGGCTCATGGAAGCCGGGTCCAGGTCGCCGTCTACGTCGTAGTCGTTGATCAGGAGGTCAAGCAACACGTCAAGGATCAGGTCGGTGTCCTGGTCGCCGCTGGCAGAATCCGGCAAGGCCACGGGAGCATCGGCCACGGGCAGCACTTGCAGGTAAACGGTGGCCGTGTCGCACAAGGCCGGGGTTGCCGCGTCGCAGACTTGGTAGCGGAAGCTGTCCACGCCGTTGAAATCGGGCGAAGGGATGTAGCGCCACGGAGCAGCACCCGCGCCGGAAAGCAGGGTTCCGGACCAGGGCCCTTCAACCGGAATAAGGCTGCCTAAATCCAGCAGGTCTTCAGCATCGGTATCGTTGGTCCACACGGCAAAGTCTACGAGGCTGTCTTCCAGCACGGTAACGAAATCGGGATTGGCCGTCGGGGCCGTGTTGATGGGCGGCACCCAGCCCACGTAGATGAACACCAGCGCGGTATCGCAGCGCGCAGGCAGCGGGAAGCCGTCGTCGCAGACCGAATAGGCCAGCATATCGGTTCCGATAAAGCTGTCGTTGGGGGTGTACAGCAGCGCACCGGTCAATGGATCATAGCTGGCAATGCCGTTCAGCGGAGGGCTGACCAAGCTTGCAGTAAAAGCATCGATAGCGCCATCTATATCGCTGTCGTTCAAGAGGATAAACACGGTAACTGCCGTGTCCATGCCCGTGTAAGCCGTGTCGTTCAGCGCGCTTGGAGCGTCGTTAACCGGAATGACCCGAACCAGCACCCAAGCGCTGTCGCACTTGGTACTTACGCCGTTGTCGCAGATGCGGTAGGCGAAACTATCCAGGCCATTGACGTCCGGGTTGGGCGTGAACAGCACGGTGCCGGTCAGCGGATTCACGACGGCAGCGGCTTGGAGCGGTCCCGACCAAATGCTCAGCGATGCCGGAACCAGGGCCCCATCGGGATCGCTGTCGTTGGCCAGCACGCTCAAAACGACCGCGTTGTCTTCAAAGACGGAAGCGGTGTCGCGGAGCGCAATCGGCTTTACGTTGGGCGGCGGCGGCACTTCAAACACGGTGAACACCATCCAGGCGCTGTCGCAGGCGGCCGGGAGCGGGGTGCCGTCATCGCAGATTTGGTACAGCGCAGAATCGCTGCCAAAGAAACCAGGCGCGGGTGTGTAGGTTGTCGTGCCACTTCCAGCATCAAATGAGATACTGCCATTTAACGCACTGACGATGATGCTAAAAGAGGTAACATCAATGTTGCCGTCCAGATCGGTATCGTTGGCCAGCGGTGTCACGGCAATAGGGCTGTCCTGGAAGCCGGAAGCCGTGTCGTCCAGTGCTATGGGTGGGTCGTTGACCGGCAACACGTCTATAAAGACGGTGGCTTGGCTGCAACCCGCCGGGATGCCATCGTCGCAAACGCGGTAGCGCAGGGAGTCGGGTCCAACATAATTTGCGTCGGGAGCGTAGCGCACTTCGCCCGTTGCCGGATTGAGCACTGTAATGCCGTGCGCCGGACCCGCGATGACCGTCACGCTGGCCGGGTCAGCAAGGCCGTCCGGGTCCGTGTCGTTGACCAGCACGTTCAGCCAGGTAGGCGTGTCTTCGAGCACGGCAAAGGCATCATCGGCCGCGCTCACCGCATCGTTGACCGGAATGACCAGGATGACCAGCAGCGCCTCGCCGCAAGTAGCTGGTAGCGGTGTTCCGTCGTCGCAAGCGCTGTAACGGAGGCTGTCGGTGCCAAAAAAGTCGGGCGAAGGGGTGTAAAGCACCTGGCCAGTTCCGGGGTCAACCGCTGCCGTGCCGTTGTAAGGGCCAGAGACGATGGCCACCGTTGCCGGTACCATCAATCCGTCAATATCGCTGTCGTTAGCCAGCACATTCGTGCTTATGGGCAGGTCCTCATCGGTGACGTTGACGTCGTCTGTTAATGTTGGCGCATCATTGAGCGGCAATACCGTGATGGCCAGGCGGGCCTCATCGCAAGTGCTGGGAATTTGATCGTCGCAGATGCGGTACTGCAGCGAATCCAAGCCGTTGAAGTTGGGATTGGGCGTGTATTGCAGGCCGCCGGTGGCCGGGAAAATGACCACCACACCGTGCAAGGGCCCGCTGACTAAAGCCAGACTTGCCGTGTCCAGGCGGTTTTCAGGATCAACATCGTTGTTGAGCGGAAAGGTCACGAAGGCGTTGTCTTCGAAGGTAGTCTCCGTGTCATCGAGCGCCAGAACCGGGTCGTTGATCTCTTCTACGCGCACGATTACCCAGGCTTCCGAGCACGCTTGTGGCAGCGGAAAGCCGGTGTCGCAGACCTGGTAGCGGAAAGAATCCAGGCCGCTGAAGTCAAGATTCGGGGTATAGGTAACCGTGCCGCTGAGCAAGTCAACGCTGGCCGTGCCGTTTACCGGGGCTACTGCAATGCTGACGCTGGCTGGGTTAAGGCCTGCGTCGGGGTCGCTGTCATTGCCCAACACCACGATGCCGATCGGCATGTCTTCAAGGGTGGTGGCTGAGTCCGTTACGGCCAGGGGTGCATCGTTAACCGGGGTGATCGTGAACAATACCCAGCCCGTGTCGCAGCTTGCGGGGCAGGCGGGGGGGCAGATGACATAAGCCGCAGAGTCCAGGCCGTAGTAATTCGGTTGTGGGGTGTAGGTGGCGTTTCCCCCGGCGTCCCAACTGACGGCCCCGTGCAGCGGCGGCGTGTGCGGGTAAAATTCCAGCGAACCCACCACCCCGTCATTGGCGACGGCGTTGAGGCTGCCGCTGCCGTCCTCGGTTAAGGTTAGTGCGTCGCTGTTAGCGGAAAGTATGCCCGGCGTGTAAACTGTGACCAGAATGTTGTCGCTGTTGGGGCAGCATCCACCCGCAGTAGACGTGACCGTATAGACCGTAGTTGTGACAGGGTTAGCCCAAGGCGAATTGCAGTTGGTGCAACTCAGCCCCGCTGCCGGCGACCAGGTATAGGGCCCCGGTCCGGTGGCCGTGAGGCGCACTGAATCGCCGGGGCAAATGGTCCGGTCCGGCCCGCCCACCACCCGGCCGCGCACGTTCACATACACCCAGGCCGACCCGCACTGCGCTGGCCAGGGATGCCCGTCGTCGCAGATTTGGTACCGAAAGGAATCCAGCCCCGTGTACCCGCTGGTCGGAACATACAAAACCCGGCCCAAGGGGCCGGTAAGCGGTGTCGCCGAGCCATGGCTCGGCGGCGTCAGGATGCTGATGCTGTTCGGGTTGATGTTGCCCAGCGGGTCCAACGGATCGTCGTCGTTGAGCGCCACCCGAATGAACGCGTTGGACCCCTCCAACAAACTGTCAAAGTCATCGTTGATGACCGGCGGGTCGTTGATCGGGTAAATGGTAATGGTGACCTGCGCCGTATTGGTCAAACCCGTGAAGTCAGCGATTTGATAGCGAAACTGGTCAAACCCGTGATAATTGGGGTTGGGCGTGTACACCACCGCGTGCGTGACCGGATCCACCACCGCTGTGCCGTTGATGGGCGGGTTGATGAGAACCAGCGAATTGGAATCCAGGTCGCCGTCAACATCCACGTCATTGACCAACACCTGAATGGGCTTGGTAAAATCTTCGGATGTCCAGTCGATGTCGTTGGCGGCCAAGGGCTGGTTCTGGGCGGAGGCTAGTTGGTGCGCTAAGAGACTGAGTGTCAG
>CAYSDI010000108.1:0-4092 GCA_964429745.1 uncultured Chitinophagales bacterium
TCTCATCCCCCACTTTTCACATAACGCTCCACAACACCATCAAACTCGCGCTCAGAATCCTTTAGTATCGCCATCCGCACCGGCAACACATACACCGGTAAATCCGCCAGCGCTGCCGCATGCGCCTCCAACCGGACCGCATCCTTTTCCGTCGTTAGAATCATGCAGGAGCCCACTGCAGCTTGCTGGGTAAACACCCGGCGCAAACGCTCCAGGTCGCGGGGCTGCCAGCGGTGGTGGTCCGGGTAGTCCAGATGGGTTAAGGCAACGTTCGGGCCAAGGGCCCCCGTACCCGCACCAACCTCTCCGCTCTCCAGCGCCCGCTTCAGCCGCACAGACCGCGCAATACCCGTCAGTAGCACGATGCGCGAGGGCGCTTCGCCTTGCAACGCCGCCGTGGGCTGGCCCAGCCGATAGGGCGTTCCGTAGGCGAGGCTGGCAAAGAAAACCGGCTGATCATCGCGCGTGCGCAAGCGATCCGTCAGCTCCTGGCGGGCTGGCGCCGACAAAGCAGCGGGGCAACCGGTCACCAGGATGGCGTGTGCACGTTGGGCGCCGGAAATGGATTCACGCAAGCGTCCGGCAGGCAACATAACATCATCTATGTACAATAAATCATATCCTGTGAGTAACAGGTTAAACCCGCCGCGAAGGGCGCGGTGCTGATACGCATCATCGCAAATGACCACCTGCACTTGCGGGGCATCCGTCAGCAGCGCGGGGATAGCAGGAACGCGCTGCTCGCTCACCGCCAGCTCCAGCAAAGGATGCAGGCGCTTGAGTAGCAAGGGCTCATCGCCGATGTCTGCGGCGGTAGCCTCCGGTCCTGCCAAAAGGTAGCCCCGGGTGTTGCGCCCATAGCCGCGGCTCAGCACGGCCACTGCATAGCGCTCGGACAGTTTTCGAACCAAGTATTCCACACAAGGGGTCTTGCCCGTGCCGCCCGCTTGGAGATTGCCCACCACGATGACAGGAAAATCAAAACCAAAGGAGCGAAGCCAGCCAGCGTCATAGAGCAGGTTGCGCAAGGTGGTGCCCGCGCCGTAGAGCGCCGAAAAGGGCCAAAACAAAGCGCGGGAAGGGGGGACGTTCATGACCCGAAGTTATCGCGATGTGGCCAAACCAGTGTACCTTCGGGACGGCGTTTGCCGCTCGCGATCCCAGGCAAAATCGCAGGGTCTGACCTGAGCGCAAGACTGCAATAAAAACCAAAAAATACGCATGAAACTTTTTTTTGTTCCGACCATGCATCGGATGCTTCTTCCGGTGTTGGGTTTGATGGTCATGGTCAGCTCAACGTCCTGCATTGAAATTCTGGAGCGCATTGCGCTGAAAAAAGACGGAAGCGGCGAGTACCTGGTCACCATGGACATGAGCCAGATGATGGGCATGATCATGAGCTTTTCCAGTTTCAGCGATTCAACCGGTACAGCAGAAGACATGGCCGGCGAGTACAACTTGGATACCACGCTCCGCTTTGCCGACATGCCCGACTCCATTAAACAGTTCTGGAAGTACCCGGAAATCACCAAAAACGGCACCATTTGGTTGAGCATGGATGGCAACACACAACAAATGGTTTACACCCTGGGGTTGTCTTTCGGAAGCATCGATGAAGTGAACAAATTCAGCATGGATATGGCTACGGGTTTAAGCGCCTTTGATACTCCGCTGGCATCTGGCGGTGGCGACGCAGACAACATGTTGCTGGGTGGCTCAGAAGACCAATACTCGTTTAAGCCCGGTCAATTGACGCGCAAGGCAAATTCTAACGAACTCGGCAAAGAGGAATTGGCCGACGAAGAAATGGAAATGATGAAGATGATGATGAGCGATGCCTCCTACAAAGTTGAATACGTCCTTCCCGGCAAGGTCAAAAAAGTCAGCGGGTTGAACTACACCATCAGCGACGATGGCAGCACCGTGACCCGCAGCTTCAACTTCCTGGAATTGCTGGATGAACAAGCCGATATGGGCGTAGAGGTCCGCTACAAATAACGATGGCCAGCCAAGTCCGCGTCCGCGACGTCATAGCGGCTCTGGCTGATTGGGCACCGCCCGCTTATCAGGAAAGCTACGATAATGCTCGCCTGCTTTGTGGGGACCCGGAACAACCCATCACGGGAGTGCTCTGCTGCCTTGACAGCACCGAAGAGGTGATCCGCGAAGCGGCAGAATTGGGTTGCAATTTGGTGGTGGCCCATCACCCGATCCTGTTCGGCTCGCTAAAAAGCCTGACCGGGCGCACGTACGCAGAGCGCGCCCTGCTGGCAGCCATCCGCTTGAACGTGGCCCTGTTTGCCGCCCATACCAACCTGGACGCAGTGCACAACGGGGTCAACGACCGAATGGCCGATCGGCTGGGTTTGGTCAAGCGGCAGATTTTGGACCCCAAACGGGAATTGCTCCTCAAGCTCGTCACCTTTGTTCCGGTCGAAGGGGTCTCGCGCCTTAGGCAAGCCTTGTTCGATGCCGGGGCAGGTGTCATTTCAAACTACGATCACTGCAGTTTTAACACCGAGGGCCAGGGCACCTTCCGGGGCAACGAGCTCACTAAACCGCATGTAGGCGAGCGCGGTCAGGACCATGCGGAGCCGGAAATCCGGGTTGAAGTGATCCTACCGCGGCACAAAGAACAGGAAGTGCTTCGCCTGATGAAAAAAGCTCATCCGTACGAGGAGGTGGCCTATGACCTCTACCCGCTGCTCAACGAACACCCGCAGGTTGGCCACGGCCTGGTTGGCGAGTTGACCGAGCCGCTTTCCGAACCGGATTTTCTGGCGCTTTTAAAGGATCGGTTCCGGACCCCCTGCGTGCGCCACAGTCCGCTGACCGGGCTTCCCATCAAGCGTGTTGCCTTGTGTGGTGGTGCCGGTATTTTCCTGATTTCCAAGGCTTTACAGTCCGGGGCTCAGGCTTTTGTAACCGCTGACGTCAAGTACCACCAATTCTTTGATGCCGAAGGCAAACTGCTGCTGGCCGATGTGGGCCATTATGAGAGCGAACAGTTCACCGCAGGGCTTTTAGCCGAGTTCCTGTCCAGGAAATTTGATACCTTTGCCGTTCGTTTGACCAGCATCGTTACCAATCCCGTAAATTATTTCTGATGGCCGTCGTAAAAGAATACACTGTAGAAGACAAGCTCCGTGCCCTGCACCACCTGCAGACCATTTATACCAAGCTTGACGAAATCGTTGTTCTGAAAGGCGAATTGCCCATTGAGGTTAAAGACCTGGAAGATGAAATCGAAGGGTTGCAGACCCGCATGGATAAGTTGAAGGCTGAAATTGACACCTTCGACAAAACCATTTCCGACCGCAAAAACGTGATTAAAGAGTCCCAGGCTCAGATCAAAAAATACGAAGGCCAGCAGAAGAACGTCAAGAACAGCCGCGAGTTTGACGCGCTGACCAAGGAGATTGAGATGCAGACGCTGGATAGCCAGCTGGGCGAAAAGCGCATTCGCGATGCCGAAACCGATATGGTGGGCAAGAAGCAGTACCTGAGCGAAGCCCAGGGCATTATTGATGCGCGTGCCACCGACCTGGACGCCAAAAAAGGCGAACTTTCCAAAATCATCGCCGAGACCGATAAGGAAGAAAAGGAGTTGAACAAGCAATTGGAAGAAGCCACCAACGAAGTGGACGACCGCCTGCTCACCGCCTTTGGCCGCATCCGCAAGTCTTACCGCAATGGTTTAGCCGTGGTCACCATCGAGCGCGATTCCTGCGGAGGTTGCTACTCTAAAGTTCCCCCGCAGCGCAAAATGGACATTCGCCAGCGCAAGAAAATCATCGTTTGCGAACACTGCGGCCGCATCCTGGTTGACCCGGAGATCGCCGGTCTGGTGGAGGAAATCTGAGCCGTGTTTGCCCTGCCTCGCGCTCTTGCCGCGATACCTTTCGCAAATTCCATAAGTTTTATTACGCTTCTGTGCTGCGTGCTGGGCTTTTCCCAGCCGTTGAAGGCCGCCGCATCGGCTGGCCTGGATCTTAGCTCAAACTTCAGCCCAAGTCTCAGCTCAGGTCTCAGCCCCAGTCTCAGCCCAAGTCTCGGCTCAGCGATGGCCGGCGCCAGCATCGAAAACACTGA
>CAYSDI010000108.1:4192-10814 GCA_964429745.1 uncultured Chitinophagales bacterium
GTCTCAGCCCAAGTCTCGGCTCAGCGATGGCCGGCGCCAGCATCGAAAACACTGAAACCCCCGCCCCCTGCACCCAGTGTTATGATTTCAACACGCGCTGTCGCCAGGCGTACGACCTCATTTTCGCCCTGAGAATAAAAGAAGGGCTGGCCCTGCTGGAAGCCGAAAAACGCGAAAACCCCGGCAACCGCCTGCCCTGGTTTCTGGAGAATTACGCCGACTTTTTTGTGTGCTACATCGGCGAAGAACGCAGCGAATTTGACAAACGCGAACCCAACAAAGAGCGCCGCCTCCGCGAACTGAGCAAAGGCGACAAAAGTTCGCCCTACTACCGCTACACCGAGGCCGAGCTGCACCTGCAATGGGCGTTGGCGCGCCTGAAGTTCGAAGAGTACCTCAGTGCGTTCCGCGAAATCCGGAAAGCTTACCTGCTGTTGCAGGAAAATCAGCGGCTTTTCCCCGATTTCAAGCCCACGGCAAAAAGCCTGGCGCTGCTGCACGCCATCATTGGCGCCATTCCCGATCAGTACCAATGGGGCGCGCGCATGGTGGGCCTGGACGGCGACATTGACCAGGGAATGGGCGAGATGCGCGCGCTGCTGCGCTGGTCGTCGAGCAACGACTTTGTATTTGAGCAGGAGGCTTTGGTGTACTACGCGCTGATGTCGCTGTACCTGGAGAACGATCCGGAGAGCGCGTGGGAAACGGTCAGCACGGATCGACTGGCGCTGCGCGGCAACCTGTTGAACCATTTTATTACGGCGTCAGTGGCCATGCGCACCGGTCGCAACGATGAGGCCATCCGGCTATTAACCAATGCCCCTCGCACCTCGGAATATCTCTCTTTCGCCTACCTGGACTTCATGCTGGGCCTGGCCAAGCTGCGTCGTTTAGACGGCGACGCCCACCTTTCTTTAGAAAAATTCCTGGTTGGGTTTAAGGGGCGCAATTACGTGCGCGAATGCTACCAAAAGCTGGCCTGGCACCACCTGGTGCAGGGGCGTCCCGAGCGTTACACCGAGTACATGATCCTGTGCAAACAGCGCGGGGTGAGCATCATCGACGACGACAAACAGGCAGAAAAAGAGGCCCAGCGCGGCGCGGCGCCCAACGCGCTGTTGCTCAAAACGCGTCTGCTTTTTGACGGCGGCTATTACAAGCGCGCCTTGCAAGGGTTGGAAGGCAAGAAAATGGAGCAGTTCCAAACGCCTGCCGAGCAGGTAGAATTCACCTACCGCGCCGGCCGCATCTACGACGAAGCCGGTATGCCCGAGCAGGCCAAAGGCTTTTACCAGGCCGCCCTGCAAAACGGTGAAACCCTCCCCTATTACTACGCCGCCAGTGCTGCTCTGCATTTGGGCTACCTCTACGAGCAGGAAGGCAACGAGGAAAAAGCAGCAGCTTACTTTCGCCGCAGCCTGAAAATGAAGGACCACGAGTACCGCAACTCGCTGCAAAGCAAGGCCAAAGCGGGCTTGAACAGAGTTGGGGGCTAAGACCACGGGCGAAGGGCTGACGCTGGCCCGGCAGGTTGCCAGCGATTGCCAGACTGCTTCGTTCGCATAACCTAGCTTTGTGGCTGCCATGAGCCTTCCCGACATTCAGCGCCAGGCCTCTCTGCGCCCTTACCACACCTTTGGAACCGATGCCCGCGCCACCGCGCTGGCCAGCGCTGAAAGTGCGGAGAACCTCTTGTGGTTGTGGAATCACCCCGAGTTCCGCGATCGTCCGCGCCTGCTGCTCGGCGGCGGGTCTAACATGTTGTTTGTGCGGGACTATGACGGTTTAGTACTGCTCAACCGGTTGGGCGGTTTGGTCGAAGTGGGCCGCGACAGTTCGCAGGTTTTGGTTCGCGCTGGCGCTGGGGTAAGCTGGCACCAACTCGTGCAATTCACGGTTGACCGGGGCTGGGGCGGGCTCGAAAACCTCAGTCTCATTCCTGGTTTGTGCGGGGCTGCTCCCATGCAAAACATCGGCGCTTACGGCGTAGAACTCAAAGACGTTTTTCACGAGTTGGAAGCGCTGGATTTGCAAAGCGGAACGGTCCTGCACTTTGACCGGGCAGCCTGTCAATTCGGGTACCGCGAATCCGTTTTCAAGCGCGGAGCCGCCGGGCGTTACGCCATACTTTCGCTTACGGTTCGCCTGGCCCTTCGCCCGGAATTGAATTTAACTTATGGTGCCATTAAAGATACGTTGGAGCAAATGAGCATTGCAGAACCATCCGTTCGCGACGTGAGCCAGGCGGTGATTCATATACGTCAGTCAAAATTGCCGGATCCGGCATTGCTCGGCAATGCGGGCAGTTTCTTTAAGAATCCTGAGGTCAGCGTTGAACTGGCCGGCGAGTTGGCCGAGCGATTTGCCGGCATGCCCCAATACTCAACCGCAGACGGTGCGGTAAAACTCGCCGCCGGCTGGCTCATTGAGCAGTGCGGCTTTAAGGGCAAACGCATCGGCAACACGGGTGCCCACGCCCAGCAGGCGCTGGTTCTGGTCAACTACGGCGGGGCCAGCGGGGCAGAAATCTGGCAACTGGCTTGCGACATCCGCGAGGCTGTGCTGCAGCAGTTTGGCGTAACGCTTGTGCCGGAAGTGAATCGGGTGGGTTGAGCTGCTAAATTAGCTTTAGGGCATTTCTAAGTGTTACGCTAAACCATAAACCGTTGCTGTATAGTTCAGGTCTTTCAAGCTCCTGCTCCTGCATGAGATTGAAAATTCGCTTCATTCCCTCCCCCGGTTCTCGCATGAGTTTGTTTTCACGCAAAACCATCGCAATCAAAGAGTTCCTGGATTCATGTGAACCTTCCAAATGATATAAATTGCTTAGGTTGAGGGTAGAGAGCAATGCCCCAGGACTTTTAATTTACATTATATTATTAAATATATATTATTTCAATAGCATTAGAGCTGCTGTAATCGCGATGAGCAATTGCATTTAATACACTCTCCCGAACTGCATCCTCGGGATAAATGAACCGTTGTTCAAATTGTGCGTTAGGCCCGAATTGTGTTTGATAAGCAATAAAGTTGCGAATCAGATCCCAAGATTTAAATATTAATTCAAATATATTCCCTGAAACTACGCTATCGGTATTAACATTGTAGTTTTCGCCTGATTCAAGGGTATTGCCGTTTACTTGGAGTATCCTAATCTGTCAACGAGGGTGCCAGCGATCAATTTTTCTCGCAAAAAGCAAAAGAGCAGCTCGTCTGAGTTTTAACACATTCAAGCCATACTCAGCCAATCCAATTTGTTGCAAGTACCGCTCAACACTTAATCCCGAAATGTACTCTTAGGCAATGCCTTGAAGGAGCGACACATCTAAATCAGCAACAGTAGCTCCTTCCACAAACTGACTATCGTACGCTCGTGAGACTATTTCCTGTCTTTCAAAACCTATCTGCTGCATGGAAGCCGGCAACGTTACTTTATCCTTTCGCTTGACACAGCGACCATCGGGCAATTGATAAATCATGGTGGTCCCTTTTTTTACAGAGAAGTATAAAACTCTCTGTTCATCCAGGACCAATTCATTTGCGTTCACCAATGGCAAAACTTGCCCATGATACACATGTGTATGAACGGCATTCAACATCTCGGCTATCCGGGAATCGCTGTGAGGTATCCCGGTTATGAGTCCGCTGTCTTCTGCACCAATGATAATTGCTCCACCGTCTGCGTTCGCAAAGGCAACTAAGGCTTCTCCAATATCTTGACAAATGGCAGCAAACCGCCGAGGTCTTTTTTGATCAGGCCGTCCTTCGTAAGCCGTTTTAAACTCCCTAAAATGATTCTCACCCAAAAAAAGCGTAGTGCGAACTTTATCCGTCAGCAACAAAATATCATCCATGGATAAGGTTTCAGCTACTTGCAAAAATAGCTGATCTGCCGGGACACCGGGAAAGCTTCTCCATTCCCCCCCTAAAACCTCACCCCCATGCTTAGTACCGCCGTGCCTGCCGTTTGCTCCGTGCGGGCAAAGGGAATGGGCTCGCTGGCGTCGGCCAATTGATAGGGCACCTCGCCGAAGGTGCTGAGGCTGTGGACGTAGCTGAGGTCTGCAAAAAAACTTTCGCCGCGGTAGCCGATACCTCCGTGGAACGAGTGCCGGCTCAGGTCAGCATCGGCGGTGGCGCGTCCTTCAGCAAAAGGCGTGCCGAGGTAGCTGTACCCCGCGCGAAAACGCATGGGGCCGGAAACGCCTTCAACACCGCCGCGCAAATTGTGGGCGCGGGTGTATTTGCCGTCAATTTGGGTGTTGAGTTCGGCTTCTTCGGATTCAAAGCCAAGACCGCCGCGGCTGAAATCAAAAGCGCTGAATCCGTAGTCGAGGTACTCGTAGTCTAACGATATAAAACCATACTCTTTGACCAGCACCGTGGCCGAGCCAACGGCGCGCCAAGGGCTGCGGAGCGTATAATCAAACAAGCCGAAGGGCGAGAAGACCTGGTAGTTGTTGGTCTCGATGTCGGCGTTGATTTCGGAACTAAATTCGTCGCGCAGGCGGTACCGGGTGGGGCTGTGCACGGAAGCTCCCAGGCGCAAGGCTTCTATTGGCCTGACGATGATGCCGAATTTGGCGTTGAGGCCTGTGCCCCGGGTCTCGAGCGAATTGCGCTGGCTGAACGAGCTGAATCCCGGAATGCTTTCATCGCGGTCGCTTTCCGAGTAAACGGCATCTTCGACATACTTTAAAAAGGGCACGCCCACTGAACCGCCGATATAGAGTTTGTGGCCAAAATTGGCGGCCAGCGCGATGACCATTTCGGAAACCGAGCCGCGCGAAGTCAGGCGGCGATTTTGCAACACGTTGCCATCGGGGACCACACTGTAGTAGCGCGAGGTGTCGCCGGGAATGGGATTGAGCAGGAAGGCATCATAGGCGAGTCCGGCTCCAAAGGGATCGGCGTTGAAGGCATCGGACGGTGCTGTGCCGGAGCCGCTGTTCAGGAATTCGGTGTAGGAGTCGAGCAGCGAGTTGTCGCTGTTGAATCCGTTGAATTCGCGGCCGGACGAGAAGCTGGCCAGACGGTTTACCCCGATGGCGAAGTTGGTTGACGCCCGCCGCATACCGGAACCGTAGCGGTAGCGGTCGTTCAGGTCGGTGAAGACCAGGCTCATGGAGCCGATGTGCACATTGGCTCTGGAATCGTTAACCAGGCTTCCGTTGAAATCGGTCGAAGCGCCGGTGAACGAAAAGCCGGGGCTGAACTGAAATTCAGAACTCCGGTACACACCCAGGCCGGCGGGATTGATGCTGACTCCACCGAAGTCGCCGCCCACGGCTCCATAAGCACCGCCGCTGCCGAGTGCTCTGGCGGTGGAGCCGAATTGCAGCATGGCGTAGCGGAGAGCATCCGCATCGTTTTGGGCTTGGCTGAAGACGGACAGACAAAGTGCCGCCCCAGCCAGGAAAATTTTGCATTTCATGGCGATCGCGTTGATCATAAGAAAAGGTACGATTGCTTAAAGGCCAGCGTTTGTGAGAGCGTTGCCTCACGGCGGATGGACTGCAGTTGCCCGAGCCACCGGGAAAAGGGCGCTATCAGCGTGGACGGGAACCGCCACCGGAGCGCGAGCCCCCGCTGCTGCCGCCCGAAGAGCGAGAGCCTCCACCTGAAAACGATCCCGGCGAACGGCTGCCGCCCCACGATGGGCTGACCCGGCTCGGGGAGCTTGGCGTGCTGCGACTTCCGCCAAACATGCCCGATCCCGAAGAACGGCTGGGGCTTGCGGGCGAAGGGGCTGCAGAAGGACTGCGAGAGGGTCCAGTTGCCGGTCCCACGTTAGGTCGCGAGCCGCGGTCATAGCCGGGGGATGGTCGGGAAGGGGAGTAACCGGGAGCCGCCGAGGGCGAGCCGCCGGTGCTTGGGTAATAGCCCCCTGCAGGCTCGGGCTGGCGTACGCCGGTGTAGGGAAGGCGCTGGTCAACACGGCTCCGGGAAGGTGCGGATGTCATGTCGCTGCCGGTTCCAGCACCGGGGCGGGTAAAGCCGGGGGTAGGTCGCTCGACAATATTGGCAATCGGGCGTTCAACGCTGCCCGCGGAAGGGCGGTCAAAGCCGCCGGTTGCCGGGCGTTCAACGCTGCCCGCGGAAGGGCGGTCAACGGCACCACCAGCGGGGCGGCTCGGGTTTGCTGTTGCAGGAGCAGACGCTCCGCTGCCTGTGCTAGCGGCACTCGGACGGGTAAAACCGGGCACTACGCGGTCTGCTGGACGCGCAGTAGCCGGGCCTTCCGGAGAAGTGGGTGCACTAACGCCCGTTCCTGTGCCACCTGGGCGAGTGAAGCCAGGCGTTGGACGGTCGGTTACGCGATCCGGGGCCGTGACAGCAGGCGCTGTGGTGTAATCGGCGTCAGAGCGATCGCGGATGGTGGCCGCAGGCGCGGTACGATCAACATCAGTGGCACTTGAGCCGCCATTGCGCGGCGTGTAATCTTCGAGGTTGCTCAAGTAGTTCGGGCGCGGATCAGTAGTAGTGTTGCCTCCGGGTCGGTTGCGGGGACCGTAGTAGGTTCCCCCGCCAGCGTAGTCGCCGCCACCGGCGAAGCCTTCGTTGTAACCAAAGCCATTGCCGACGCCGTAACCCCAGGGATTTGGGCACCAGGGATTACCCC
>CAYSDI010000109.1:0-10718 GCA_964429745.1 uncultured Chitinophagales bacterium
GCCATGGGGGGCTTCGCCAACCTGAGCAGCTTTGGGTCTAACTCCACGACATGGAACGCGTGGGACCGCCACCGCATGGGTTGGTTTAACCCGAACAAAACCTATGCTATCTCCGCCACCTGTGTTTCTACCGGTCGGGAGGTGAACCTTGATTTGCGCTACCGCGACACCGTTGCTTGCCCTGGCATGGTTTTCGACCTGGATGATTTTATTGATTCAGGCGATGCGCTGCGACTTGAGCTGCCTTATGTTCAAAGCGAAAATTCATTGGCGCGGCGACAGTATTTGTGGCTGGAGAACCACCAGATTCGCCCGGGAAATGAAGATCATAGCCCGCGCATGACCAAAGGGATTTACGCGTACATTCAGGTGGGCAAGGACGACACCACAAGTTTTGAGGAGCCCGGACTTTACACGGCGCCGCTCAATGCGTATGGCCATTTCGACCTGGAAGTGGATGCCGAACAGCAGGCATTTTCGTTGCGCAAAGACCGCGCCAATCCGTTTACCGGTCTGCATTTTTCCATGATTCCTGCGTTGAATACCATTGAGCCCAATGCCAAAGTGAACAGCAAGGGCGATACGGTTGATCGCTACGAGCAAATGATTCTGCGCGAAGAAACAGTGTATGGAAAGTCTGTGAATGTGGGCATGATTTCGCTGGGGCCGGAAGATTTTGTGTTCGAAACGCACCCTGCTTTGGGCACCGTGTACGATGCTTTTCAAGCCGGCGATCGACTTTCTGTGGCGGATAATCCCGCAGCGGTATCCGTTTACACTTGGGAAAGCCGCGGCAGCAGTGGGACACCGCCTTTTGAAAAACCCCGACCCCAGGATAACCGGACCATTTACCTCAACGGCATCCGTATTGACCTTTTAGAGCAGCGCCCGGATGGAAAGATGCGCATTCAGTTGGATTGGAGAGCGCCAGCGCTGGAGGGTTTCAACCGATGGTGCGGCAACCTGGTGGCGCAGGAGAACGTGGTTTTGGCAGATGGTGCGGAACTGGTGTTGGACCTGGGCATGAGCCCGCAAAAGCCTTTGGAGCCGTTGCGCTATCGCAACGAATGGGTGTTTAGCGACACCACCGTTTTGCACCTGCGAAAAGGGGCTTCGCTAACAGGAGGGCAAGGGAGTTGGCTGGTGTTGCGCGCCGGTTCCCGCCTCATCTTAGACCAAGGCTCGTCGCTGAACCTGGGTCCGGGTTCCCGCCTGGTTTTGGAGCCGGGAAGCGTGATGGAACTGGCTGAGGGCAGTTCATTTTCACTGGGCAGCAAAGGACAGATTCAGGCTAAATTTGGGAATATCATCGATCGCGGAGCAGCGGTTTCGCTCGATCCGAGCGTTCAAGTAAAAAACAAAGGTGGGAGTCTGCCCCATTGGTGTGAATAAGTTTTCCTATCCATAACATATTATTTATCATGCGAGTGCTTTTGATTATCGTGCTGAGTTTGGGTGTTGGGGCAAGCGCTCAACCCTTGTATTTCCCCCCGGTCAGCGGCGACGTGTAGGAGAGCCTTTCGCCCGAAAGCCTCGGTTGGTGCACGGATCACTGGCCAGCTTTGCGGACTTACCTTGACGGCAACAACACCAAAGCGTTTTTAGTGCTCCAGGACGGCCGCTTGGTGTATGAAGAATACTTTGACGCTTTTACCCGCGACAGCATTTGGTACTGGGCTTCGGCAGGCAAATCACTGACGGCCTTCCTGACTGGTATGGCGCAACAAGAGGGCTGTGGTTGTTGGACCGTGGGTGCTGGTTTCCGGTACCACGGGTTATGACTACGCCTCGCATACACTGCCCGATGACCTGGTTGACCATACAAGAAACACCCTGGAGAACATCCGGAAGGCCTTGTCCCAAGCCGGCTGCTCTTGGGACCACGTAGTGGGGGTGCACTCTATCGTTAGGCCGGAGCAAGACTTTTCCCGTTGCTGGCCGTTACTCCGTGAAGCCTTTGCACTTCCGGCCGCTTCGCAGTGGTATGCCGCGTTAGCGGATCCGTGCATGAAGGTGGAGATGGAGGTTACGGCGTGGAAAGCCTGATCGGGGGCAAAATTAAGGGGATTAAGCGCTGGGTCGGTTTGCGTTCCGCATAGCGCCTCGCAACTGTTCAGCAGATTGATCATTGGTCGGGCTTCCCCTACTTGTTCTTCCGCTTGAGCTGGTAAGGTTTGGAGGCATCGAGCAGAATGGCTTCCTGTACGATTTCATTCATAAGTTTCATGGGAATAGCTGAAACTTTTTCGATTTCAATGCCGCGAATCTGTTTTCTCCCCTTGCTGTCAAGCATGCCCTGGACATTGGACAGTTCATTGCCGCGGATAAAGGCAAATTCGATGTTTCCATTTTTTTGCGGGTTTAAATAGCAGATCCAGCTTCTTCCATAATAAAACGGAATTTTAAATTTAATTTTGTCGGCTAAGTTTAAGTTTGTTGTTAGCCATTTGTGGAGGTGCAGCATCACCTCGCGTTGATTTCCCTCAAATTGAAAAATGAAATCTTGGACGGGCGACATGGCTGTTTCTAGTTGACTTTAAGGGTACTTGCAAGTTGCTGGTGGGTACTTTTTTTCGTGCATTTTTATAGGGCTAAATAATGTATATATTAATTATATATATTATATGATCAATCTTTTTTTACTTCATATTTTCGGCTCCACGAAACGATAAGCGGTGTGAAAATTATCGTGGGCAGAAGCCAATAGAGAAAACCTGGAATTTGGCTGGGCAGGTGTCCGGCATTGACCACCAGGAATGCCGTGAGCGCGGCAATGAAGCCGCCCATCATTCGTTGAAGATGGGCAATTAGCCAGAAGTTTTTTGCTTCAGCCCTCCCTGTGTAGTTCTTAAAATCCTGGCGAACAAAAAGCAAGCCCACAAGACCAAACGTGACAAAGACCAGTCCAAACGAGTTGGCATTGATCAAGCTATAAGTGCCTAAGCAGATGAACACGACACCTGCAGTTAGCATCGTGATGGAAATGGCCCAGTCCAGGCGTTTAGGCTGGTTGTTCTGGTGACGTATTTTTATCTGGATGTAACGGTTTCCTGTGCCTACCATATACAGGGTAAAGACACCAACCATGAACAGAAAATAGTTCGGGTTAAGGACGGATAGAACAAGAGAAGATAATCCTGCCGTTAGCATGGAAAAGAAAAACAACTTCCCGATCCGGACATGATTTTTATCCCCCTTTTTTCTGATCACATTGACAAGCCCCGTGAGCAAACCGACTGCTCCTCCAACAATGTGCAAAATCAAAAAAATCTGGAAGATGGTGTCCATGGTCTTAGATTTGTTAAACGGCACTTATCATCGGGCCCGGCACCTTGTCGGGCAGAAACTGCTGTTGATCGACTGACGATAGCCAAGGCATTGCTAAAGTAGTGTTTCAATGTAGCGACTAGTTAGTACAATTGGCACGGTAGACCTTTTAATTTGCTGTTGTTCCCCAAAAGCTTCTTTTTGTTAAATTTAATCGATTAAGAATAATAATAAAAAATTAAAATAATATGGCTCTTGAAGAAGCTCTCTATAATGTTGGGCATTCAGGAGGAGGAACTGCTTACTATTTGGCTGGCTGATAAACTATATGATAAAGCCAAGGATGAATATTTTACGAATAATTAATATAATTAATACTAAACTATAATAATGTGTATATAACTAAATTATAATAATAGTCTATGTCAAGCACTTACCCCCCTAAACTTCCACCCCCACTACTTCGCGGTACAACGCTTCATACAGCGGCAGTACGTTTTCGATTTTAAAGCGAAGGGCCTGCTCGTACGCTGCGGCGCGGAAGCGGGTGAGCATCTCTTCGTCGCGGAGCAATTGTAGGGAGTATTGCGCCATGGCGTCGATGTCGCCCACGGGGGCCAGGAAGCCGGTTTTACCGTGCAGGTTGATTTCGGGAAGACCGCCCGTATCGGTGCTGATCACGGGGACTTGGCAGGCCATCGCCTCCAGGGCGGCGAGACCAAAACTTTCGCTGTCAGAGGGCATGAAAAACAGGTCGGAGACGGCGAGCAGTTCTTCAACAGCTTCCTGCTTGCCCAAAAAGGATATGGATTCACAGGCGCCAAGTTCGCGGCAGAGGCGTTCGGCGGCTTGACGTTCGGGACCGTCGCCGATAAGGAGCAGTTTAGAGGGGATCTCGCGGCGAATCTGATCGAAGATGCGCACTACATCGCCCACGCGTTTGACTTTGCGGAAGTTAGAGATATGAATCAGAATTTTTTCGCCGTTTGGGGCAATGGCTTTTCGAAAGTGCTCCTTGTTCAGTTTTTTAAAGCGACTGAAGTCAATAAAGTTGGGGATGACATTGATCTCGCGGGTCACCCTGAAGTGCGCGTAGGTCTCCTGTTTAAGCCATTCGGAAACGGAGGTAACGCCGTCGCTCTGGTTGATGGAGAAGGTCACCACGGGTTCGAAACTCTCGTCGCGGCCCACAAGGGTTATGTCGGTGCCGTGCAGCGTGGTTACCACTGGCAAATGATGCCCTTGCGAGGCTAAAATCTGCTTAGCCATGTAGGCCGCCGCGGCATGGGGAATGGCGTAGTGCACATGGAGCAAGTCCAGGCCTTCAAAACGGGCGACATCCACGATTTTGCCTGCGAGCGCTGTTTCGTAAGGAGGATACTCGAATAGCGGGTAATTGCTGCTGGCTACTTCGTGGTAAAACAGGTTTTCGTGGAAGGAATCCAGTCGAAAAGGCTGCCGATAAGTGATGAAATGCACTTTATGTCCCCGGTTGGCAAGGGCTTTGCCCAGCTCGGTGGCCACCACCCCGCTTCCGCCGTAGGTCGGGTAACAGACAATGCCAATTTTCATGGAGTCAGAGTAGGTGGGGTCAATCAGGTTTAAAAGTGCGGGTTGAGCCTCTGCAGTTGCTCAGGCTGCAACAACACTTTCACCCGCTGAACAGTTCAGTGAGTGGGGTAAAATTCGGCATTTTGGGTCAATAGGCCCGGGCATTGGTAATCGGGTAAAATAATCATCAAAGGCATGTGTGATATTAGAACATTGTGTTGATTTTAAATCAAACAGAAATTACTTTTACACAGTTTTCAACTTTTACCTGATAGAGCAATGGATTTAGCACTTACTCCCCGAGAATTGGGTCAACGAATCATGAAACTTCGCAAGGCAAAGGGGTTGTCGCAGCACGATGTTGCCCAAAACATTGCAATTTCAAGATCTTCTTTTGCCCAGATCGAACTGGGTAATAGGTCTTTAGATGTTTTCGAACTTCAACGTCTTTCTATAGTCCTTGGGTTTTCACTGGGAGCTATCCTATCCAATGAATCTAAAATTACTGATCAAGTGCGGCAAGTAATAAAGGTGGCAGCGCTTGACAATGTACTTAGGGTTTCTGAGCCTGAACTTCGCATTGAAAAATTCGTCAATGTGACGCTGTATTTGTTGGAATATTGCGCTGGAAAATCGAACATCAATGAGTCGGGTATTTCAAACCTCTTATACTTCTGTGATTTTAATTATTATGAGATGTATGAAGAGCATTTAACTGGAGCCTTGTATAGAAAATTGTCAAACTATCCAATTGCTGAAGTATTTGATAGCATGATAAATCATATGATTAATACAGAAAAGATAAAACGTATAAAAGTAAAAATACAGGGGATCAATTCAATCCGGTACCTGCCTTTAGAGAGCGCTAATCTTGTAAGCTTAAACGCTGCTGAGAAAACTGTTATTGACCAAGTGATTCTTCGTATGAGTTATTGGAGCGCAAGAATGATACAAGACTATTCTCAGAGAGATTTTCCACTGATGGCTACAAAGGAAGGTGACCGTATAAGTTACAACTTGGTTTTTTACCGTGAATTGCCTCATTCAGTAAGGACGTATGACTAAGGGATATGACTTTTGATTATTTACCAGAGTATGAAAAGGATATCAAGCGGCTATTAAAAATATAAAAATAAGTTTAACAATATTGGCCTCACATCACGGCTTAGCCACAGTGTCCTGTGCTGCCGAAGGCAGTTCCCAGGCCCCCTCGCGCAGGGCGCGGTAGATTTCGTCCTGCACTTTGGTGCGGATGCTCTGGGTGATCAGGGTTTTGTTGTCCTGATCGGGGTAGACGCGGTTAGACAGGAAGACGTAAACCAAGTCGTATTGCGGGTCGGCCCAGACGATGGTGCCGGTAAAGCCGCTGTGGCCGAAGGCGTAGGGAGAGGCGGAAAGGCTGGCCGGGCTGATTTTGCGGCGGTCTGTTTCGGGTTTGTCAAAGCCCAAGCCGCGGCGGCTGTCGTTGCTTTGGCGGGCAGTAAAAAGCGTGACGGTTTGTGGCTGCAAAAGGCGATGCCCCCCGTAGGTTCCGCCGTTGAGCAGCATCTGAAACACAGCGGCCAATTCGCCCGCGGTTGAAAAAAGTCCGGCATGACCCGCTACGCCCCCCATCATGGCCGCGCCCATGTCATGCACGTAGCCGTCCACGAGCTGATGGCGGTAATAGACGTCGCGTTCGGTAGGCACGATGCGCTCGGAGGGCAGGCGGTTTAGCGGGTTGAATCCCATGGTTTCCAGGCCCATCGGCTGGTAGAATTGCTCGCGGACAAAGTCGTCAAGTGGTTGGCCACTCAGGCGCTCCGCGATTCGGGCCAGCAGGTAAAAACCCAGGTCGGAGTATTTGTACTCGGCTTTGGGCAGCAGGGGTGCTTCGGCAATACGGCGCCAGATGCTGTCCTGCCAGCCGCGGTGCATCCAGATGCCTTCGGCGATGGCCACGTTGAAGTCGCCTTCGGGGGCGCTGCGGTAATACGCCGGATTCAGGGTTTGGTCTTTGTTGAGCGTAAAGCGGTAGAAGGGAATCCAGGGTTGAAGGCCCGCGCTGTGGGTCAGGATGGCGTCCATGCGCAGGTCCGCCACCGGTTTGCCGGCAAATTCCGGCAAATATTCTTTGACGGTTGCGTCCAGGCGAAATTTCCCGTCGTCGTACAACTTCATCACCGCCAGCGTGGTGGCAGCTACTTTGGTAATGGAAGCCAGGTCGTAGAGATCGTCCTGCTGGACGCGCAATTGGCCGGGGTAACTGTGCAGGCCGTAGGCGCGGTCCAGAATGACGTTGCCGTGGCGCGCCACCAAAATGCGCAAGCCCGGTGCGGCGCCTAAAGCGAGCACGCGCTGCGCGATGCTGTCGATGCGCTGCACGGCGGCGTTAGCGAAAAATTCCTGTTCGGGCACCGAGGGTTTGAGCCGGTTGGCGGCCAGGTCAAGGCCGGCACCGGAAGGAAACGAAGCACCGGCGCTGACCGGAAGCCGGCCGCGGATCGGAAGTTGGCCAAACAGGGCGCGGGCTGCGGCCTTTTGACCGTCGGATTGTTCGTCGTAGGCGCACAACAGTTGTGGAGCGTACGGAAAACTTTCCACCGAATAAGGCGAGCCGAAAAGCACCAGAATGATCCGGCTTTTCTGGCTCAGTTGTTGAATGAACGTTCGTTCAGTTTCGGTGATACCGAAACCTTGCCGCGCCGAGCGGGTCATGCCGTGCAGACCCACCACAACCGCTTGGTGGCCGGCGGCCTGGTTCAGCGCTTCCGAGTAGCGGGAATCCGCTGAACCATCAGGCAAAACCAGCGCCGGAAAGGGTCCGAATTCCTGCAACTGTGTCTGGAAAGGCGAAGTGCCGCTGCGGCCCAAGTCCACCAGAAGCAGACCGGGTTTGCTGCCTGATTTGAAGGGCAGAATGCTGTCTGTGTTGCGAAGCAGGGTCAGCCGCTGCTCCACAATTTCGCGGCGGATCCACTGGGCCTGTTCGTTGTTGAGTGCGGCTATCAAACCTTCGGTTGGCGTGGGCGCGTAGCGGTCCAGCCCGGCCCAGGCTTTGGCTTTGAGGATGCGCAACACGCGGGCGTCCAGGTCAGCCGTGCTGATTTGGCCCTCGCTGAGTGCTTTGGTAAGCGCCCGCATGGCCGCCGGAACATCTTCGGGAAAAAGCAGAATGTCGTTTCCGGCCACAAAGGCTTCGACCTCCAGCGCACCCGGCGCGTAATGCGAACTGACCCCTTTCATGTTCAGCGCATCGGTGATGGCAAGACCGCCAAAACCCAGACTGTCGCGCAACAGAGAAGAAGTTATGGCAGCAGAAACAGACGCAGCGCGGTTCTTGCGGTTGTCCAGCGACGGAATATGCAAGTGCGCGGTCATGACGCTGGCCAGTCCCTGACTCATCAGCACGCGGAACGGGTACAATTCCAACGAATCCAGCCGCGCCCAGTCGTGTGCGATCACGGGCAATTCCAGGTG
Organism: uncultured Chitinophagales bacterium; assembly: GCA_964429745.1. Classification (GTDB taxonomy): domain Bacteria; phylum Bacteroidota; class Bacteroidia; order Chitinophagales; family BACL12; genus WGOA01. The sequence continues at coordinate 8,278 of CAYSDI010000109.1, forward strand.
CGAATCGGCGTCGGTATCGCCGTGGCCGGGAAAATGCTTGCCGCAAGCCAGAATGCCGTTGTGCTGCAAACCTTCCATGTACGCCAGGCCTTTGAGGGCCACGTTCATGGGGTCTTCGCCAAAAGAGCGGTCGCCGATGACCGGGTTCAATGGGTTGTTGTTGACATCTATGACGGGCGAAAAGCTCACGTGTACGCCCAACAGCCGGAGCTGCCTGGCGGCCTCGGCGCCAAAACGATAGACAACCTTATCGTCCGAAATAGCGCCCATACTGAGTTGGCGCGGATACAGGACGGTGCTGTCCAGGCGCATGGAGGGCCCCCATTCGGCATCCATGCCCAGCAACAGCGGAACTTTGCTTATGGCCTGCAGCCGATTATTCAGGTTGACTTGTCGAAGAGGGCCGCCCTGAAACCAAATCAGACCGCCAATGTGTTGTTCGCGAATCAACTTGGCTAGTTCCGCCTCGTGGTCGGTGCCTTTGTTGGAATAAGCCGCTACCATGAATAACTGCCCAAGCTTTTCTTCGGTGGTCATGGCCGCTAAAAGCGAATCGGCCCAAGCGCTGGACAGCGCCCAAAAGGGCAGGGTTTGCCCGGAAACGGCCGCCAGTTTATGCGGCGCATGTGGCCCTTGGGTCAGCGACAAAGCCGCAGGAACGGACCCAGGGAAAGCAGAGAGCCCGACCAGCCCAAAAACGAGAAACATTTTGATCAGCGATAGCAACTTGTACAGCACAGAAGGATAGATACCCCGTTAACGGGAATATTACTGCGAAATTGGCTGAATTAGCCCGGATTGTCCCGCATTGTAACCCTTACTTGTGACAGGCATATTGTGGATTGTATTAATGTCAAACCACCCTGCGCAAAACCAACACAGGCAACTGGCCCTTCGCGAACGGGAATCCAAATCCGCAAGCCGCCAGTACGCCGTCGGGAATCCCTGCCAGATGGCGTAACTTTGGCCAAGCCAACAACCGCATTTCCCCGGCAAATCCTACCGTGTTTCGACCCCCAAAACCGCGCAAATTTCAATACCATTTCCGGTTTTCTGACCCGGAAAAGGAGGAGCGCGAAAAGCGCGTACGCTTTTACCGGTCCGAAGAGCGCCGGGCCCGCGCAGCGGAAGCGGACGGGGAACAAGTGGATGTTTTTGGTCCGTTGAGCAAGATTCGGACCAGAGAGCGCTACGGTTCCCAGAGCAATCGGCGCATGGTCTATATTTTGATGACCTTGCTGGCGCTGGCCTTTTTCGTAATTTTTCGCTGAGGCATCCCGGCACGGTGCCGACCATGGACATGACGGCACTCATTCAACGCTTACCGGAGGCAATAGCCAATCAGATCGCCGCCGGTGAGGTGGTGCAACGCCCGTCTTCGGTCATCAAAGAACTGGTGGAAAATGCCCTGGATGCCGGTGCAACGTTGGTGCGGGTCTTCGTGCGCGATTCCGGCAAAGCCCTGCTGCAAGTGGTGGACAACGGCAGCGGGATGGGGCCGGAAGATGCCCGCCTGTGTTTTGAGCGTCATGCCACGTCCAAAATCTCCCGGATCGAGGATTTGTTTACGTTGCGGACCATGGGTTTTCGCGGCGAAGCGCTGGCGGCCATTTCGTCCGTAGCCAAAGTGGAATTGCGCACGCGCCGCGCCCCGGATGAAACCGGGTGGAAGGTGATGGTGGATGCGTCCAAAGTGTTGCTCGAAGAGCCTTGCGAAGCACCGTTCGGCACTTCTGTGTCGGTGCAGCACTTGTTTTACAACGTCCCCGCCCGCCGCAATTTTTTGCGCTCCGGCAACGCGGAAATGCGCCGAATTGTGGACGAATTTCAGCGGCTCGCGCTGGTCAACCCCGATGTGCACCTAACACTGGACCACAACGGGGTAGAAATGTACAACCTCAAACCCGCCAACGCGCGGCAGCGTGTTGTGGCCGTGCTCGGCAAGGCGTCAAATGAACGGCTGGTGCCGGTTTCTGAACAAACGCCGCTGCTGACGGTGGAAGGCTTTGTCGGCAAGCCCGACTCCGTCCGCAAGCTGCGCGGGGAGCAGTATTTTTTTCTCAACGGGCGCTTTTTTCGCAGCAGTTATTTGCACCACGCGGTGCAGTCCTGTTATGAAAAGCTGATTCCCGAGAAACATTACCCGCTGTATGTGCTCTTTTTAGAAGTGGACCCGGCCCAGGTAGATGTCAACGTGCATCCCACCAAAGAAGAGGTTCGCTTTGAGGACGAGCGTGCGGTTTACGCCATTTTGCAGGCGGCTGTCCGGCACGCTCTGAGCCGGTTTAGCACTACGCCTACGCTGGATTTTGACGTGGATCCTGACATGGCGGACCTGGAGGCATTCCGGCGGCCCGTGCGTTCGGTGGAAGGGGATGTGCAGCCCATGCCAACGGCTTCGCGAACCTCCGGCCGGCTGGGGCAGGGGGGGGATTACGGAC
>CAYSDI010000110.1:0-9861 GCA_964429745.1 uncultured Chitinophagales bacterium
TCCGTCTTGGGAATGCTCAGCGATCGATCGGGATTGCTGCCGGGTTCTTCCGGCACCAGAATCTTGGCAAAAACAATGGCCGCCGGGGCGGACATAATGGATGCAGAAAGCAAATGGGCGGCAAAACGCGCCTGTTCGGCCGGGTCGGTGCCCCCCAAAATGGCGACGTATGCACCAAAGACGCCCCCGGCAATGGTGGCCATTCCCCCGGTCATCAAACACATGATTTCCGACTTGGTCATGCGCTCTAAATAGGGCCGGATGACCAGCGGCGCTTCCGTTTGTCCAATGAACACATTGGCCGCGGTAGCCAAGCTCTCTGCGCCGGACAATCGCATGGTTTTGCTCATGATCCAGGCAAAGCCCTTGACAATCAATTGCAACAAGCCGAGGTAATAGAGGGCCGCGGAAAAGGCGGAAAAAAAGAGAATGGTCGGCAGGACCTTGAACGCAAAAATGAACCCGATGCGCGCAAATCCCATTTGGCCGTCCGGGCCTGCTCCAGTAGCCACCCAAACATCGCCGGGCCAGCTTCCGAACACAAACTCAGCGCCCTTCTCTGAGTAACCTAACAACAGCGTAAAACCAGTCGCCACTGCTTGGAAGGCCCCCGCCACCTGCGGAACCCGAAGCACCAGTACCGCGATGATCAGCTGCATGACGATACCACTGACCACCAGCGGCCAGTTGATGTTTCTGCGATTTTGCGAGAGCAACCAGGCAACCAACAGAAAAAAAATCAGCCCGAGAATGGGTCGGAAAAAATCCATGGGCTAAAACTATTGGCCGAAGGCGTAAAGCAAAAACTCTCTGGTCAGGAATTCTCTCGCTTGCGCTTGTCCAGCTCGTCGCGGATGCGAATGGCTCGTTCGTAATCTTCCTGGTCCAGCAACTCTTTCAACTTATCGTTAAGCTCCTGGAGCGAAAACTCCGAAAGTGGCGTGGTGGAAGAAGGAGTGGTGCGCGGCACTTGGGATTTTTCGCGCGGGCTTGCCTCTACCTGTGCCGTCGGATCGTCCTCCTCAAGGACAATGCCGGCAGCTTCAAGCACAAACTCGTAGGTGTAGATTGGGCAGTTGAACCGGACGGCCAAAGCCAGCGCATCGGAAGTGCGCGAATCAATTTCAATTTCGCGGCCCGCACTGACGCAAACCAACTTGGAATAGAAGATTCCCTCCTGGAGATTATCAATCACGATTTCGCGCAACTCCACGTCAATCATGCCGAAGATGTTGCGGACCAGGTCATGCGTAAGCGGACGGGTGGGCGTAATCTTTTCTATGGCCACGGCAATGGCCTGTGCCTCAAAAGCACCGATGACGATGGGCAAACGGCGCCGGGGTCTACCGGCGACTTCGCCAAGTACCACTGCGTAAGATTGCGATTGGGAGACGCTGTGCGACAAGGCAACAATCTCCATCTTGATTTTCTGCATTCCCGAGGGCTAAGGCTTAGGAATTCTTAAAGCTTTTCAGGGCTGCGGTGAGCTTAGGCACCACCTCAAACGCATCGCCAACCACGCCATAATCAGCGGCCTTAAAGAAAGGAGCTTCGGCGTCTTTGTTAATGACCACGATGGTTTTGCTCTGGTTCACTCCGGCCAAATGCTGAATAGCGCCGGAGATTCCAATCGCAATATACAAATTCGGTTTAATGGCAACCCCGGTTTGCCCCACGTGCTCGTGGTGAGGGCGCCAGCCGGTGTCGGCCACCGGGCGGCTACAGGCGGTTGTGGCACCAAGTGTGGCAGCCAATTCCTCGATAATGCCCCAGTTTTCAGGGCCTTTCATGCCACGGCCTGCAGAAACCACCAATTCGGCTTCAGGCAGTGGAACTACATCCATGCTCATGGTCTCGCGCTTGACCAGTTTCGCGTCAAAATCGCTGTCCTGAAGCACTGTTTGAAAGGCTTCGACAGCCGCAGAACCAGAGCCAGCTTCGGGTTTCAGGCTGTTGGGGTTCACGGAAATGACTTTCCGCTCTGTCTGGATGCTGATTTGGGCGAAAGCCTTGCCGGAAAATACCGGTTTGCGCAAACTAAATCCTGATGCTGTGTCGGGGAGCGCGATGGCTCCGGACACCAGGCCGGCCTCCAGACGAACGGCTACCCGGCCCGCGAGCGCTTTGCCGTTAGAATTGTGCGTCAGCACCACCACATCGGCATTCTGCGCCTGTGCAGCATCGGCTACCACTTTGGAGTACGCCTTGGATTGGAATTGCACCAGGCGATCTTCCTGCGCGTGCAGCACCTTGTCCACACCGTATTGCCCCAAAGCCGCCAAATCGCCAGCGTCGGCCGGGCCAATGGTCAGGGCAACGGCTGAAGTTTGGAATTGCTTAGCCAATTGCGCGGCGTAGTACACCGCTTCGAACGTGCTTTTCTTGGGTTTGCCGTCCACAAATTCCGCGTAAACCAAAACTGCCATAACAGAACTGAATTTATAGGATGTTAAAAAATAATTAAATGGCCTTCGCCTCTTCGTGCAACAACCTGACCAGCTCCTCCATGTTGTCCGGAGCAATCAGTTTAACCTGGCCTTTATCCGGGGGAAGTTGGTACGACTCAATGCGCGTCGGGGGGGTCACGTCTACCGGCGGCACCACGCTGAGCGGTTTTGACTTGCTCATCATAATGCCGCGCATGTTGGGAATGCGCGCTTCGGCCATGCCCTTCTGCGCGCTGGCCACAAACGGCATGGCCACTTGCAGCACCTCTTTGCCGCCTTCGATGTCGCGGGTCAGGGTAGCGGTCTGGCCTTCCACCTCCAGGTGTGACGCCAGGCTGATGTAGGGAAGGTCCAGCAATTCAGCCACCATCCCGCCCAGGATGGAGCCGTTGTAATCAATGGTTTCTTTGCCGAGCAAAATCATGTCGTAAGCACCGGCACGCGCCTGCTCCGCAATCTGACGCGCTACGTAAAAGGCATCCGCCGGATCGGCGTCCACCCGAATGGCTTTGTCTGCGCCGATGGCCAGCGCTTTGCGAATAATTTGTTCGTTATCCGTGCGACCCACGTTGATCACAGTTACCTCGCCGCCCAGGGTCTCGCGAATTTCGACCGCGCGCACCAGCGCATACCACTCATCGAAAGGGTTGAGGATAAACTGGACGCCGGCTTCGTTGAATTTCGAATTGTTGTCCGTAAAACTGATCTTGGTGGTCGTATCCGGAACTTTGCTGATGCAGACGAGAATATTCATGCGGCGATTGGCACTTAATCGGTTGGACGAATGGAAGAAAGAATTTGGGCGAAGCGCGGCATTCAGGCAACCTTTACCGCTAAACACGGCCATTTGGGGCATCATGAGCAAGCCCGGCAGACAGCGCGAATTTTCGCGTTGCGAATATACGGATAAACGCCAATCCCGACCATGAACAGCGAGCGATTGGACCGTTTAACCGACCTGCTCCGGCAACGCCAGGACGACCCCTTTCTGCACTATGCGCAACTGCTGGAGTTTATACGGCTGGGGCGCGCGGAAGATGCGCGGAGTGCGCTGGATACCCTGTTGCAGCGCCACCCGGATTACCTGGGTACCTATTACACTGGAGCGCGCTTTCTGGAGGCGCAAGAGCAGCCCGAAGCCGCCGCAGACCTTTACCGCAAAGGCTTGACGCTGGCCCGCCGCTTGGGCGAACACAAAACTGCCGGCGAACTTCAGGCTGCGCTAGACCTTTTGGAGCCTTAATTCCCGCCTCGCGATCGTATTTCTGGCCCTTTTGGGCTGCACAGGCTTGCCTATTTCGGGCGAAGGGCACCCGTTGGAGGGCAACAGCGCCGGGGAATTCCGCAACTTTGTCGGGATGGCTGCGCCCCCCTCCCCCCACACGCTAACCCAGCGATTCAGCGAATACCTGCGCGGCGTCTGCCGGGTTAAGGCGGGCCGGCCAGTGCTCCTGGCTTGCAGTGGAGGGCCGGATTCCATGGTGCTGGCCCACCTTTTGCACCAGATCGGGCAACCCTTCGGGCTGGCCCATGCGCAGTTCGGGCTGCGGGGAGAAGACTCCGCAGCCGACGAAGCCCTGGTCCGGGAAACAGCGGAACGCTGGGCGGTTCCCTATTACACCGCGCCACTGGATGCCAGCGCGTTGGCAGCCAGTGGCCCCGATTCCTTGCAAATGGCAGCGCGCAACCTTCGTTACGCTTGGCTCGAAAGCATTCGCGCTGCCGAAGGCTACCACCGCATCGCCACAGCACACCACGCCGATGACGCAGCCGAAACCCTGTACATGCGGCTGTTAACCGGGTCCGGCCTGCGCGGGCTTCGGGGCATCCGCCCCACCCGCGACCGCCTCGTTCGACCACTGCTTTTCGCCAGAAAACAAGAACTGTTGGACTGCGCTGCAGCCTATGCTGTGCCCTGGCGCGAAGACCGCTCGAACCGCGAGGCAGACTACTTGCGCAACCGCGTGCGCCGCGAGGCGCTCCCGCAGGCCGAAATCCTGCTGCCGGGCGCGGTGGGCGGCATCATTCGCTCTGCAAGCCTGCTTCGCGAAGCAGAAGTGCTCTACGAAACGGGCCTGACCCACTGGCGGCGGCGAGTGCTGCGGCCCAACGAACACGGATTTTCGCTGGCGCTGCCCGCGCTGCTGGCGTCTGGCGCTGCGCGCACGTTGTTGCGGGAATTTTTACTGCCGCTTGGCTTTAGCGGAGCGCAAGTAGACGAAATTGCCGGCCAGGCACAAGGGCAGCCGGGTGCATCCTGGCCCTGTCCGGGGGGGGTGCTGTACCGCGAGCGCGGGCAACTCGTGTGGGTGGCGGGCGATGGTCTGGCCACTCCGCTGCCTGTTTCGGTGTCCGCTGTACCGGCTACGGTACACTGCGGTTCCTTGCGCTTTGCGTTTTCGCTGGTGGATAAGGACCATCTGAAAACGCCGGGGCTGGATAAAGGGGTGCTGCTGGATGCTGCTTCGCTCGCGTTTCCGCTAATGATCAGACCCTGGAAAGAAGGGGATTACTTTCATCCCGCTGCGAGCGGAAAAAAGCGCAAACTCAAGCGCTACCTCAGCGATCAAAAAATCCCCGCGCACCAGAAAAGCCAACAGTTGGTGCTGCTGAGCGGGGAGCGCATCGCCTGGGTAGTGGGATACTGCCCCGATGCGCGCTTTGTCTCCATAAAAAAACCTATGGTTAAGGTCAAGGTGAGCCCGGTTTAGCCCACCATAACCTTGCGCCGCCAGACTCGTCCATCAGCCCCCGATACCAGGAGCACATACATCCCGGGCTGATCTGGAGCCTTCAGTAAGATAGACTGAGAGTGTCCCGGCGCTGCGTCGGATAAGGCTCCGCGCGACACGATGCGGCCGTCCATAGCACGGAGTTCCCAGGTGCGCGAACCGGCCACATAGGCCGTGTATTCCAGGGTCATGGTTGCCCCGGCAGTTGCGGGATTAGGATGGAGGGTAGCCGTCCAGTCAGGAAGGTTAAGATCGTTGATACCGCTTACTGGCGTGTTTTCTTCGCCCGTTCGGAACTGTTGCATCGCCGAGTAAGGCTCACAGGTATTTCCCTCGAAAATGGGTTTAACGCGCCAGTAAAAATTGCGGTCAGGCGCCAGGCGCAATGCGGTAAAAGAAGTTGCCGTAACCACCGACTCTTCGGCAATGGCCGTAAAGAGGATAGTATAAGCTATGGCCACGTGATAAGCCACCGCCCCAGGCACGGCTGACCACGTAAAACGATTGCCGCGTGGCGGTACATTCAATGCCCCGTTCACCGGCTCGCCCAAAACCACGGAGTCATACCCATTGGGGAAGTTGGGCACAATGGACCCAATCAATTCCGGCCGCTGGCCATTGAGGTTGGCGCGCATGGCGGCGCTTTGCAACGGGCTGAAAGTCCGCAGGCATTCGTTGCCGGCATAGGACATATAAAAACTGTCCGTCACCAAAAACGAAACGCCGAGGGGGTCCACGAAAGGTCCAACACTCGGGCAGCTCCAGCGGTAGTGAGCGTAATCGGGCGGGGTGTCGCAGAATCCATCGCCGGCAGTGGTGCAATTGCTTCCGTCTACGCGCTCCTGCAGAGAAACCGGGGGCGGTTCACCTCCTTCCCATCTAAAAAAGGTGTGGGGCAGCGAAAAGAAATGTCCAAATTCATGCGCAAGGGTATTGCCGCTTGGTGCGGAAGCGGAATTGGCCATAACCACCCCATCGGCACCGGGACTGAAATACCCGGCAATGGTACCGCTTTCGATGCTCCCGACGTAATAGACGTTCAGGGCACCGTCTTCATTGTTGAGCAGAATCATTCCAATTCCATCAGAAAAAGTCTGGCTGTACCAGCGATCGTCCTCGGGGGTTTTAATCGGGTACTCCAAATAAAAGTAGAAGCCCGTTTCAGTGTACTGGGTATTGAGTCGGCAAAAAGACTCGAGCAGCGACTGGATTTTGTAGTAGCCAGTGTAATTCTCTTTTCCTACCAAATGAGCCTGAACGCGCACGTACTGGACCCCGCCGCGTTGCGATGCAGCATGGGTTTGGTTCTGGAAAGCCGGGTCTTGTTGCAGCGCGCGCAACCAGACGAGGTCGGCTTCCGTCAACGCTGTTCCGCAATCGGCATGTGCTTTAAGTTCCGGGGAAAGGGCTTGCGCGACCAGTGGCGAGTTTGCCGCAGACCCCAGGCTTAACGCCACTATACAGGCCACTGCCCAGGCCAGTGTGCACGAGACGAAGCAGGCGCGGTTCATCGGGTGATGGCCACTTTGTGCAGGAAGCGCTGGGTGTTATCTATACGGTTTGTTGGCACTAGTTCAAGCAGGTAAAGCCCTTCGGGCAATTCCGGGAGATTCCACTCCACGCGGTTTTCGCCGCTTGCCGCGTTGATCGCGCGGCTGGCCAGCATCCGGCCGTCCATGCTCAGCAGCGATGCGGTCATGTCCAGAGCGGATGGGCTGTCAAACTGGACGGTCAGGGCCTGGCCTGCGGAAAGCGGGTTAGGGAACGCGCGAAGTGCTCCGGTACCCGCAGCAAAGTCAATTAAACCAGAGGCAATCTCGCCCGTCGTGAATTCCTGAGTGCTGGTGTAAGGCGTGCAGGTGTTGCCTTTGCTGATGGGCTTGACGCGCCAGTAATGCTTGCGGTCAGTAGGCAGTTCCGGTAAAATGTAGAACGTGTCTTCTACAATGGCTTGATAGGTAATCGCACTCAAGGAAGCATTCAGACCCACGGAAACCTGGTAGCCAGATGCATTAGCTTCCTTGGTCCATTTGAGCACGGTATAATTGTAGGCCGTGCCGATGGTACCATTCAACGGCTCGATAGGTTCAACCGGATTATGCGTATAAAGATCGGGGGCCACGCGGACCAGCAGGTCTTCCCGCTCTTCATTCAGGTAATCGTGCATTGCGGCCTGCTGGTCGTCGGAAAACTTATCGGTGCAGGCATCGTTGGAATAAGACATGTAGAAAGTGCCATCCGGGACAAACTCAACGCCATCAGGGTCAGTAAACGGACCGGTTGTGGGGCAGTTCCAGCGGTAGGGAGCATAGTCGGGTCCTGTACCGCAAAATCCGTCTGCCGCGCCGTTGCAGTTGGTACGAGCCACTTTCTCCCGAGCTGATGCCGTGACCGTTCCAAACTCCCAGCCATAAAAAGTATGGGGCAGGCTGAAGTAGTGGCCAATTTCATGCGCAATGGTGGAATTGCCATCAGCCGCACAGGATTTGGCAATCGCGATGGCATCAGGGCCGTAGGTGTAATAGCCGCAGGCCCCCGACGGGTCGGACACGAAGTAAATGTTGATCATTTGCTGGATGTTGTTTTCCAGCATCATGTTGGAGCCATTAAAGTAATCGTGCGCGTAGTATGCCGAGTTGTTGATATAATTGATGTCGCCGTGGATGTAGAAATGAAAGCCGGTGGCTTCGTATTGCTCATTGACGTCACAAAACGCCTCCATGAGTTGGTCCAGGCGGTAGTAGCCGCTCCCATCGTCCGTTCCCACAATGTGCACTTTGACCGGAAGGATCCGGTCTTCCTCAGCCCGGCGGAATTCAGCAAACCGCGTTGGATCGGCCTGCCAGGCGCGCAGCCATTGAAGATCTGCTTCCGTTTGATGGGTACCGCAGTAATTGTCCGGTGCTTGTGCCTGAAGGGTTGCTGGTTGAGTCAACCCTGCCAGGAAGGCAGTTGCCAACAGGCTAAAAAAATTCCGCATGGGTCTAGAGGGAGGTTTGTCGTCAAAAAAAAAATCGCGTAGCCAATAATTCAGGTCGCCAATTCAGGCCGTGTCAGACCGCCGAGGGGGGGCATGCCTACTAAATTAGACAACTTTTAGCTAACCCGTGAGAAGGGAATTGTAAGGGTTGTCCAACTGGGCACCTTAAAGCCTGATTGATCAAAGATAAGAAGTTCGGGGCAGGTCTCCTTTACCTTCTCTTTAACTTCTCGTCATCCAGACACTTTCAGACAGTTCCATGACAACACCGAAGCCCGGATTTTGGTTCACGGTTGCTCGGGAATGAGGGTATTCCCCCGAAACCAATACCTTTGCGGCCAAATTCCAATCCACCATTCCATGAGCAAGGTATCGGTTATCGGAGCCGGCAATGTAGGCGCAACGTGCGCCGACGTGCTGGCTCACCAGGACGTCCTCAAAGAGGTCGTGTTACTGGACATTAAAGAGGGCGTGGCCCAGGGCAAAGCGCTGGACATCTGGCAAACCGCCCCCATCAACTACTACAGCACCAAAACCCGGGGCGTAACCAACGACTACGCGGCAACCGCGGGTTCAGACGTGGTGGTCATTACCTCCGGCGTTCCCCGCAAGCCGGGAATGAGCCGCGACGACCTGATTTCAACTAATGCCGGTATCGTGAAAGGCGTGACGGAAAACGTCATCAAGCACAGCCCGAACGCCATCATCGTGGTGGTGGCCAATCCGCTGGACGTGATGACCTACTGCTCCTACCTCACCGCAGGAGTGCACAGCAGCAAGGTCTTCGGAATGGCCGGCATCCTGGACACCGCCCGCTACCGCGCTTTCCTGGCCGAAGCCCTGAACGTATCGCCCAAAGACATCCAGGCTGTACTTATGGGAGGCCACGGCGATACCATGGTTCCCCTGCCCCGCTACACCACAGTGGGCGGAATTCCGGTCACGGAGATGATCGCTGCTGATGCCCTGGAAGCCATCGTTCAGCGCACCAAATCGGGCGGCGGTGAAATTGTGAACCTGCTGGGCACCAGCGCCTGGTATGCACCCGGCGCAGCAGCAGCGCAAATGGTCGAAGCCATCATCAAAGACGAACAGCGCATTTTCCCGGTCTGCGCATGGCTGACCGGCGAGTATGGGCTGAGCGATGTCTACCTGGGGGTGCCGGTAAAACTGGGCCGCAACGGCATCGAGCAGATCATTGAATTGAAATTGAACGCCGAAGAAATGGCCTTGTTACAGTCTTCTGCCGGTCACGTTAAAGAAGTGATGAACGTTCTTGACGGCATGAACATCAGCGCTTAATTGCTGGTAGTTTCTGACGCGAACCGGTTTTGCTGAACGAGGTTCGGGCTTTCCCGGACGCAGCAGCATTAACAAATACATTTTATCGTATACAAAAAGGGTGCCGCATCTGCGGCGCTCTTTTTTTTTCGGGCTAAGGGGAGGCTGCCCGTTGTGCGGGTGTCGCATGGTTTGTGAAAGAGACCCATCGTTTGCGAAGCAGCCGCGACCCTTAGCGAAGCAGCCGCATCGTTTGCGAGGCAGCCGCGCCCGCAGCGAGGCAGCCGCGCCCCCCCCCAGCTCCTGTTTTTTTCCTCAGGTTCAGGGCAGGCAAATTGGGCAGTGAATCGCTTCAATCAGGGCGGGCTTTTTCCTGCCTGGTTCGATGCCTGATGCACAGCTTCGCCCCATGACTTGCAGC
>CAYSDI010000111.1:0-9853 GCA_964429745.1 uncultured Chitinophagales bacterium
AGCGGCTTAAGCCTTTTGCCGGAACTGGACAAGACGGGGTTCACCGATGGCTTACAATATGGACACAGAAGCATCCAGCGTCCGGGCTTCATTGTAGCTGCTGATGACCTCTTCCAGAGAAGTCGGAATCAAGTAAAGCTGATCGCGGGGCTTGCCTGATAGAAACTGCATGACCCGAAGTCAAGTAACAGCAGAAGAATTACTATCTTAAATAAACGATAAGTTTTCCACAAATACAGGGTGTTTTTAGACAGTCTGACGGTTCTGGTTGCTGGGAACCCTGCTCCGCCAGCGGTTAGTCGCTGAAAATGCCCTTCGCCCCGTGCCACCCAAAGCCGGGGCGAAGTTGTTCTTTGGCCACGCCCAACTTGGCCCTTCCCCCGGAACCGGACTACCTTTGCGTCCGGTATGGTGCCTTCCTGGATAGGCGGCATTAAAGACCAGATTGAACAGCCATCCCGCAAAAATCTCAAAGAATGAAATTTCGTATTCTTATTTCCGTATGTGCATTTGCAATTTTGGCCATCACTGCTGCGAGTTGTGCCGACGAGCGCAGCAAGCAGCTCAAAGCCATTTCTGTTCAAGAACAAGCGCTGGCGCAATTGCCGAAAGATTTGGAGATTCCCACAGAGGAGCAGCGCCGCCTAACTACTGCCCTGATTGACCAATACCAGGCTTTCGTGCAGGCCTTTCCGGACGATACCGCATCGGCAAATTTTGCGTTTGAAGCTGGCTTAAACCTGGAGACCTTGGGCAAGTTTAAGGAGGCCATTACCTGGTACGATGAAGTCTGGAAAAACCGACCTGAACACCGCCTGGCGCCCATCGCTTACTTCCGCACCGGTTTCATCAGCGAGAAATTCCTGCGGGACAATACCCAGGCACGCGAGCGCTACGAGGGTTTCGTGGCGGCATACCCGCAGCATCCTTTGGCAGAGAACATGGATATGCAGTTGCGTTTTTTGGGCAATGACGAAGCGCTTTTGAATGCCATTCTAAACCAAAAGGACAGCTTGCAAACGCCTTAAAGGCTGTCGCCTGCGATTCTACGCCACAGGCGAGCGGAGGACCGCGGGCAAATGCTTGTGGCTGCACAACAGCGCCAAAGTCTTCAGTCCCGAAAGGGTGCTGACCAGGTTTCGCGCAGCAATTGTCCGAGTTCCTCTTCGCTGATATCCAGGCGCAACAGGCCGCTTCGGGCAAAAGAGATTTTGCCTTTTTCTTCGGAAATAACCAGCGCCGTGGCATCGCTGTGTTCGGTGATGCCCACGGCAGCCCGGTGGCGCAATCCGAGTTGTCCCGGAAGTTCAGAGGTCTCGGAAACGGGAAGTATACAGGCTGCCGCAACGATCCGGTGATCGGCAATAATGACCGCACCGTCGTGCAGCGGACTTGACTTTTGAAAGATGGTTTCCAGGAGTTTGCCGCTGACCTCTGCGTCCAGTTTTACGCCGGTATCGGCAAAGAATTGCAACCGCGACGTCTGGCTGAACACGAGCAGCACTCCGGTTTTTTTTCGCGCCATTTTGAGCAGCGAAGCCTCCAGTGATGGCAAAAATGCCGGGTCTTCATCCTGGATGCCCCGGCCGAGCCGGCGCAGCGAAAAACGCCGAAAAAAACGCGATCGCTGCAATTCGCTGCCCCGTCCGATGTAAAGCAAAAAACGCCGGACTTCCGGTTGGAAAACAATCAGTAGCGCCAGCACGCCAACGCTGATGAACTGCCCCATGATCTGCGAGATCAGTTGCATGTTCAGCGCCCTGAAAAGCAGGCTCAGCAGGTACACAATCAAAAAGCCGACGAAAATGCTGTAGGCCAGACTGCCACGGATAATCCGGTAGAGTTGATACAGCAAAAAACCCACCAGCAAAATGTCCAGCACATCAATAAACCGCAATTCAAAGAAGCCAAAGCGGATAAACGCAGGCACCAGCGCAAGGGTATTCGCCTCGGGCAGCGAGGGCAGGCTGGCGCTGATCGCGGTTAGTATGGTTTCCAGTTGGCTCAAGGTCTAAACGCGGGTTTTTCTTCGGGCGAAAGGCGGTTGCTCTCCAGGCCGCGATGGTACGCACCCACGAGGGTCAGCACCTGACGGGCCTCCAAGGGATCGTGAACCCGCAGGACCGCAGCCCCCTGGAGCAGGGCCAGCGTGTTGATAACCGATGTGCCGTTTAGGGCTTCTGCAGCCGGTACTTCCAGCGTCCGGCAGATTATGGATTTGCGCGAAACCCCCACCAGCAGCGGCGCATCCAGTGCACGGAAGGCATCCAGCGAGGCCAATAGCCTGAAATTGTCAGCCAGCGATTTGCCGAACCCGAAACCCGGGTCAACCAACACATCGCGAATACCCGCCTGGCGGCAAGCCATTAATTTAGATTGCATCCAGTCGTATACTTCTAATCCTATGTGGGCAACATCATCGTTGTCTTTGTTCGCGGGTATGCCTTTGTGGTGCATGAGCACATAAGGGGCTCCGGAAGCGGCGGCGACACTCCAGAGTTCGGGGTCGAGCTGACCAGCCGAGACGTCGTTGATGATGCCCGCCCCGGCTTCCAGGCAGACGCGGGCGGTGTGGGCATAAACGGTATCAATAGAAAAGACAGCATCCGGGAAGGCGCGCACCAGCGCTTCCAGCACCGGCAGCACGCGTAGTAACTCCTCCTCTGCGGCCACGATCTCCGCTCCGGGACGAGTCGACATTCCCCCGATATCCAGCCAATCTGCGCCTTGCTCCAGCAATACTCCTGCGCGATCCACCCAGGCCGCAGGGGAATCCTGGGCAACCAGGGCAGCATCGGGGCGGTAAAACGAGTCCGGCGTAACGTTTAGGATAGCCATGATCAACGGGCGTTCCAGCGCGTGGATACGACCGCGAATGGTCAAAGTCCTTTTGGGGAAAAAGAGGCTATTTTTACCGGTCATATCGCAGTAGCTGGCGTTTCCAGCGATGCCTTAAAAGTACACAAAGCCAGACGTTTGGATACCGCACTGCAATACGCACAGGTCTTTGATCAATGCCGCGAGATTTTCCGGAGTAAAGTTCACGACTACGGCTGTTCCTGGCGCATCCTTAGACCGTCGTCGCTGACGGACCAATTGTACATCAAGGCCCAGCGCATCCGCAACCTGGAGCAGGGTGCCCTGCCGCGAGTGGACGACACCATTGACAGCGAGTTTCAGGCCATTGTTAACTATGCCGTCATAGCCGGCATTCAATTGCGCCGGGGCTGGGACGATGAACGGGAGCTGTCGGAGCAAGATGCATTGCATTGGTATGAGCAGGAACGACAGCACATCCGGGAACTGATGGAGGCCAAGAACCACGATTACGGCGAGGCCTGGCGCGACATGCGCGTGTCGTCGTTTACCGACCTGATTTTGGTCAAGTTGCTTCGGGTCAAACAAATAGAGACCAACAACGGGGTTACCCGGGTTTCAGAAGGGGTAGAAAGCCATTACCGCGATATGGCGAACTACGCAATTTTTGCCCTCATTAAACGGCAGGAAGAGCGTTGAGCTCGCTAAAAGACGCCGCAGTTTAGTTGAAGTGAAACATAACGAATACGAATAATGAAAATTATTGTCCAACTCAGTCGTTTTCTGGTCGGAGCGCTCTTTATTTTTTCCGGCCTCATTAAAGCCAATGACCCGGTGGGTTTTGGTGTCAAGCTCGAGGACTACTTTTTGGTGTTCGCCGAGACGCTCTCGTTCTTCCGCAATCCGGCCTTGTTGCAGGCAACCGTGCCCTTGGCCTGGTTCATCTGCGTGTTCGAAGTGGCTCTTGGCATCGCGCTGCTGTTGGGCCTTCAGCGCAAGCTGGTGGCCTGGTCGCTGCTGCTGATGATTCTCTTTTTCACCTGGCTGACGGGCTATTCTGCGGTCACGGGCGCGGTGACAGACTGTGGCTGCTTCGGCGATGCCATTCCGCTCACCCCCTGGGAATCCTTTTACAAAGACCTGATCCTGCTGGTCCTCATTGGGGTCATTTTCATCGACGTGCTGTTCTGGCCCAAAGTGATCAAACCGATTTTGCCGCCGGTGTTGCGCTGGGGGCTGTTTTTGCTGGTGAGTGGGTTCAGCGCATGGGTGGGCGTGCACGCCCTTCGCCATTTGCCCTTCATCAACTTTCGACCGTATAAAATCGGGGTAAACATAGAAGAGGCTATGCAAATGCCCGCCGATGCCAAGCCCGAAATTGTGGAGCTGACCTGGGTTTACAAAAACAAAGCCACGGGCGAAGTAAAGACGTACATTGATCAACTCCCGGAGGATTTGGATGCCTGGGAGTTTCAGGACCGCACGGAACGCCTGGTGCAAAAAGGCGATGAGCCGCCCATCTACGATTTTGTGCTCAACGATGACTTGGGGCGCGACCGCACCAGTTTTGTGTTGAACCTGGACGATGTGTACTTCTTCTTCATCAGCCCCGAGCTGGCGCATACCAACCAGGATGCCTGGCGGGGACTCAACGCCTTGCAGGCCAAGGCGGAAGCAGAGGGGGTGCATGTGCTGGGATTAGCGGGATCCAGCCGCGAAGAGATTGAGGCATTTCGCCATGAAGTGCAGGCTGCTTACCCGTTCTATGCCGTTGATTTGAAGGCGCTCAAAACCTTTATCCGGGCCGATCCCGGGGTAGTGCTCCTGCGCAAAGGCACCATTCTGGCCAAGTACGCGTGGCGTGATGTTCCGGATTACGAGACCATGAAAGCCGGGCATTTTGCCGGCCGCCAGTCCGGTCCGCTGGCTGATTTGAACCCGGCCAACTTCAGCCCCGGTCAGCGCCTGGCCGATTTGCTTACCGATCAAACCAACGACCTGGCTGGCTTTACGGTGTTCAATTCCGGGGGCGATGACCAGACGACGCGGCTCGTCAACAGCGACACGATGGTCTGGGTCCTGGTCCGCGACATTTTTGAAGTCAACCTGGAGAGCTGGCAGGAGTTGCAGCCCGTTTTGAGCGGATTGGCCGAGCGAAAGCTGCCCTACGGCGTCATCACCGGTTCGGATGAAGCCGACCTGTTGCCCATGCGCGATGCCAGCGGGCTGGAATTCGATTACTACTTTAGCGATCCGGACTACCTGTCCGCCATTGAAAAAACCAACATCGGGGTGATCGCGGTGGTGGACGGCAAGGTGGTGGCGCGCTGGTCTTCTGGCCAGTTGCCCGATCCGGCTACTATACTGACGCCTTAATCCAGCTTCTTGATTCCCTACCTCCTAAAGCGCATTGGCTACGGCTTCCTGGTTCTACTGGGGGTAGTGATTCTGGTATTCTTCCTGTTTAGTCTGGCAGGGGTGGACCCGGCTAGGATGACGTTGGGTCAGCGCGCTGACCTGGCCACGATCGAAAACGTCCGAAAGGAGTTCAACCTGGATTTGCCGCTGTACCGGCAATTTCAGCTTTATCTCAACGACATCAGTCCGGTTTCGCTGCACAACGCAAGCGATCCGGAAGCCCGCAATTTTCTGGATCCGGAGAAATACCTCTACCGCTCGCTTGTTTCGGTAGGCGCGCAAACGCTGGTCATCAAACGGCCTTACCTGCGCCGTTCTTTCCAAACCCGACGCGATGTGACTGAGTTGCTGTTGGAGCGCATTCCCAACACGTTGGTGCTTGCCGTTTCTGCCATGATCCTGGCCACGGTGGTGGGCATTTTGCTCGGGGTGCTGGCGGCGGTTAACCACAACACGCCGCTTGATCAAGCCAGTGTGGCCTTGTCGGTGCTCGGCATTTCGTTCCCGTCGTATTTCAGCGCGGTGGTTTTTCAATTGGTCTTTGCCTACCTGCTCGTTGACCTGACCGGCCTGAACCTGACCGGCGATTTGTTCGTGTCCGACCCGCTAACGGGCAAGGAAACGCTGGTGCTCAAAAATCTGCTGTTGCCCGCCATCGTGCTGGGCATTCGACCGATTGCAGTGATTGTGCAGTTGACCCGCAGCTCCATGCTGGATGTGCTTACGCTGGACTACGTGCGCACCGCCCGGGCCAAAGGTTTGGGCGAAAGGGCGGTGTTGTTTCGCCACGCCCTTCGCAACGCGCTCAATCCCGTTTTGACGGCCATTTCCGGTTGGTTTGCTGAGTTGCTGGCCGGGGCCTTTTTCGTCGAGGTCATTTTTGACTACAAGGGCCTGGGTTTTGAAACCGTGGAGGCTCTCAAGAAATTTGATTTCCCGGTGCTGATGGGGGCCATCCTGTTTGCCGCCACCATTTTTGTGGCCATCAACATTTTAGTGGATATTCTCTATTCGTTCCTCGATCCGCGGGTGTCGGTGAAGCAGCCTTAAGCGGGCCAGGAGGATCCTGAATAAACCACAATATTTGTTATGGAACATCCAAGCCCTTCGCCTGATTGGCCTTCCAGGATTTACCTGATAGGCTTCATGGGCAGCGGAAAAAGTGGCTTGGGTGCCAAACTTGCCCGCAGGCTTAATTACGAGTTTCGCGATTTGGACGCCCTGATCACGGAGCGCGAAGGCCGGCCGGTAACGGCGATTTTTGCCGAGCAGGGGGAAGCTTATTTCAGAAAGGTAGAGACCGAAATACTGTACGCTACGGAAGCGTTCAACCACACGCTCATCGCGCTGGGCGGCGGTACGCCCTGCTTTGGCCAAAACATGGATTGGATTAGCCGCAATGGCTGGAGCATTTACCTGCGCATTACGGTTGCCACGTTGCTGGGACGCCTGCGAAAGAGCAAGGACAGCCGGCCTCTGCTCGCTGCCCTGACCGACGATGAAATGCTCGATTACATTAAGCGCACGTTGGAACAGCGCCGCCCTTTTTACGAGCGCGCACACGTGGTGCTGGACGCTGAAAACCTGACCCCAGAGCAGACGGAGAACGCGCTGCGAGAAAACCTCAGCTCAGGAAGACACCTGGCTGATCCCCGCTTAAATTGACGTCGATGTGTTCGTGGAGCGTGGTGCTCAGCGAAGTGCCCACGTAGTCTGCGGACACGGGATAGGCCTTGTGGCGCCGGTCAACCAGCACAGCCACGCGAATTTTCTTTGGGGCCATGTCCAACAAGGGCTTGACGGCATACAACAAGGTGCGGCCCGTATTGGCTACATCGTCTACGATGACCACCACTTTGCCGTCCACTAACTCGGGGGTGACGCCCATTTCAATGGGCTTGGACGTAGGGTGCTTTTTGTCCAGGTTGATGGACGTGAGGTGAATGTTCAGGCTGCCGATTCGGCGCAGCTCTGCGGCGATGCGCTCGGCCAGCGCGTAGCCTTCGTCATTGCGGCAAATGCCCGCAATAACAATCTCTTTTTCGTCGTAATTGTCTTCCAGAATTTCAAAAGCAATGCGCACAATCTTCTGGTGAATGCTTTGGGCATCCAGAATTCTGCTCTTTGTTGTTGGCGTCGCGGCGGGCGTGGGAGACATAAGATGGCGCAATCAAGTGGTGGCAGGTAGGCGTCCTGGCTCCGGGCCAAGGACTCCCTTTAAGGCAACAACAGGCGGTCGGTGTAAACGGTCTGTCCGTTGTCACTTACCCGATAAATATAAACCCCAGCGGCGAGATCCCCGCGCATCCATTCCACCAAACCTTCAGAACCCGTCAAAGCTAACACCGCTACCCGCTTTCCGGGCAGATCAAAGAGCTCCAGCATGCCATTTGTGCCGCTCAGGCCGCTGTACTCCAGCAAGGCCCGGTCCTGCACCGGGTTGGGCGAAAGGCTGACACGGGCCGTGGCAACCCCTTCGCGAGCCGCCAAGGTGCTGAAGGTCACAAAAGCGCTCCAGGCGGAGGTATCGGCCACGCCGCACAAAGCCCGAATCCGGAATTCGTAGTCCGCTGCCGCGCGAAGCGACGGAACCAATTCCAACGAAGTGTACGAGTAACGGTTAACCCAGCGGTCCGTGCCGAGGCGGCGACCTTCCAGAACATACCCTATGGCATCTTCTACCGGATTCCACACCATGCGCGCCGCCGACGAAGTGGTATGGGTTACCGTCACTCCATCGGGGGTGGCACAAGTCTGGTCCGAGATTTGCAAGCTGGCAAACGCATTGACTTTGCCGTGGCCCCATTGGTTGTCAGGTAGGGCAGTGCCGGTAAACGCATCCTGACGCGCACCCTGGACAAGCGCATTTTTCACAGCTGCATACGAGGCATTCGGGTAGCGCTGCAAATACAACGCTGCGATGCCCGCCACAATGGGCGAAGAGAACGAGGTGCCGCCTTGCAGGTAGTGTCGCCCGCCCGGCGCGATGTAGTTGGCGGCGCCCAGCCCGATGAGCCAGTTGGTCATGTTGGTGGAGCCGCTGGCTAGAACCCATTGCCCCGATGCGCTGACGTCTGGCTTGATCAAACCGTGGCGCGTTGGTCCATTGGACGATGACAAAATCCGGGTTTCCGGGGTGCCCGAGATAGGAGGGCTGGCACCGTAATAGTTGATCATGCTGTTCCGGTTGTAATAGCTGCCCACCGCAATCACACGGTCGGAACACTGCCAGGAACTGACCAGGGTAGATTGCCCGTCCGGGGCGCGGTAATGAACAATGTCCGGAAAAACGGTGGAAGCGGGAAGGTCCGTTCCGCGAAAGAGGTACGAGGTGCCGGTCACCGCGGGGTCGGTCCAGGCGTCAATCCGGCCGCTTCCGGTGGTTTCCAGGCGCCAGCGCAGGCTGGTTGAATCCGGAAAAACCGCCACTTCAACCAAATAAGCCGGTCCCTGCCGGCTGACCCAGCACTTGATGAATCCGAGCCGATTTGGCCCGTTAAACAAGTCGTGTTCTATACTGTCTACGCCTGAACTCAGGTCCAGGTCGCTGGTCAGGTTCCAAAAGGGAGAACGCCCGCGGAACGACCAGCCCGTTGGCTGATCAGCGCCAACGGCAAAGTTCCAGCCTGGGGCATCGGCAGTGTCGATCCAGGCCTGGAGGTAGGCGGCTCCAAGGGCGCTTTCGTAGCGAAACCACGTAAAGGCTGTGTCGGCGTTCGCTTCGTAGCCGAGGTGAAAGATGCGGTCACCGGCGTTGCCTACGGCAGCCACAACGGCCCTTCCTGCGCGCGCGGCCAGCATAGAGTCAATCATTTGGGCGGCCAGATCCGGGCCGTCGTGCGAGCCCAGGTAGGTGCCCACGCTGGTGTTGATGACGCAGGGTTTGCCGGCGGCGTCGGCTTTGTCAAAAATGTAGCGAATGGCGTCTACCACATTACTCAAAAAAGTATTGTTAAAAGCCAGATTTACGGCAATGATGTCCGCAGCGGGAGCCACTCCGCGGTATTGGCCGGTGGCCCGGCCGTTGCCTGCGGATACGCCGGCAACACCGCTGCCATGCGAGTAGCTTAGGTTGGGGTCAATGTGGGCACAGGCCAGCGCTTCAATGGCGGCAGAGTCGCATTCCTGGCCGTAGCCGTAGGGCGAAGGGGCCGAGCCGTCGTCGGGCAGGTTTTGGTCCCAGATGTACTTGATCCGGGTCCGGTCCAGCGAGTCGCGGAAATCGGGGTGCGTGAAGTCAATGCCCAGGTCTACTAAACCCACGATGACGCCCTGGCCGTCGTAAGCCTGGGGGAGGGGGGCGTAGCCTGCCTGGACCGAGTCAACCCGGCTGTGCACCAGCATCACGTCTCCGAGCGGCTGGACGGCTGACCCCGTGCCGTCCATACGCAGCACGGCCGGATGGCCGAGCAGTGCGCGCCATTGCCGGGCAGGCACACGAAGGGCGCAGCGGTTGCCGATAGCGTATTTCAGGGAGCCACCGAGTGAGGCGGCTGTTTGGGCGAGCACGGCCGGATCGCCTTGAACGAGCAGGTGGACAAAGCCGTCGGCATCGCTTCCCATGGGCTGAAAGCGGGGGGTGGGGGCCAGGCCGGCCTGGCGCAGGCCAGAGGGGGCC
>CAYSDI010000112.1:0-9673 GCA_964429745.1 uncultured Chitinophagales bacterium
CCTCGTCGTTGGTGATCAGGGTGATGTTTTCGCCATCCGACCGTATCGCGTTGCCCTGGCCGTCCAAAACACCGGCCTCCAGCAACACGATCCCGCCCCCGATTCCCCCGGGGGCTGCAGGCTGGCTGTTGTCGCGGTAGCCGCCGCCGCCGCCACCGCCTGAAAAAACCAGGCCTGCCGTATAGGCCAGTGCCTGACCGCCGATGCCCTGCACAGCCATGGCTCCACAGCCTGTCCAGGGAAAAGCCCCCAGGCCGCCACCGCCGGCATTCGATCCGCCACCACCGCCGCAATTGCTTTGTGCGCTTCCCCCGCCCCCGTTGGCCAGTTTGGCCCGGCCCTGGGTTTGGCCCACAATGAATTCGGCAATGCCCTCGCCCTTGTCGCCACCTTGGCAACCCCCGAACGCAGTTCCTGTAGCCCAATTAAAATCCAGGCATTCGAAACCGTTGGTGCAGACAGCGCCGCCGCGAAAGCCCGTCAGGCTAGCATCTACATCGGCATTAAGCGTGAGCGTCCCGGTGACGTTCAACGCCAACACGCCTCCAGTATTGCCGTTCCAGGCGGCCGGGAACAAGCCTGGAGGTTCAACCACGGCATCGATGTACTCCGGCACCGTGACTACCTGAAGGCTAAAAGCAGGATCAAAAACCCGACAGAGGGCTCCTGTCAACTCCAGACCCCCTACGATAACATTTTCTATGATCGCGTATTCATATTGGCCTGCCGGTCCGTAACCCAATACTGTTCCGTAATCGATGGAAAGGGTTGGATCAATCCCTGCGCCTTTCATCTGAATGAGCACCACCCGGTCACCAGCAGCAAAACCGGCCGTGCTGCTCACGGACAAGGTGCTGCCCGCCAAAGCGGTGACTTTAGCATATGCGTTGATAACACCGCTAATGGGTGTTTGAGCGGATGCGACTGTGGCCAGGCAAGCGCAGACCAGGCAGGCAAAAACAAGCTTGTAACAGGCGGTCATGAGGGGGGGATAGACCGAAAAAATAGAACCACCCTCAATATAGAAAAAACATCCTTTGGGTCAGGTACCTGAGGCCGAAAGAATTCGCCCGGTGCAAAACTTTTCGCTCCAGGTTCTTTCTACACCTTAACCGTCGCACCCCTTGCCCGGCTTGAGCAGCTAGCCCCTACGCCTTAACTGACGCACCCCTTGCCCGGCTTGAGCAGCTAGCTCCTATGCCTTAACCGTCGCACCCCTTGCCCGGCTTGAGCAGCTGGCCCCTACGCCTTAACCGTCGCACCCCTTGCCCAGAGTGATTTGCCCACTTCTTCGCCGATGCCCTTAAAGGACATCCAATTAAGCGGGAACTCCAGGAACACGTGCAAAAAAGAGAGGAAGTAAAGCGCCATTAATCCCACCTCGTAATTGTAGGCGTACAGGCCAATGGAGATAAACCACAGCACAAACACAGAAACCAACCAGGCTTTGGGCACTTCGTGCCAGCGAATGATGTTGGTTTTGCTGAACCAGTTGAGGTAGTGGTAGGTGTAGGCAAAGGCGATGAAGCGCGTGATGACAAGGCCCCAATTAGAGGCGTAGACAAAATTTTTGAGCAGCGAGAATTCCACTAATTGGCCATCGGCCAATACTTGCGACGGCACCAGAATCCGAAGAACCTCAACGTTAAGCGACAAGAAAGAGGCATCGTAACTGCCTTGCGTGTAGTTGGATATGCTGTAAAACCCATCGGGCCGGAACACGAAGAAACTCGCCGCACAAAGCCCGAGTACGCCAACGCTGGCCAAGCCTACTTTGCTGTTGCTCTTCAGCGCGCCATAGAGCATAAAGGCCCCTGTAAACACAAATACGTGGATCAGCGTGGGCACGAAAATGGCGAACAGCAGGTAGAAAAAGCGCGGGTCTGCGCCGGAGTTACCAAAGTTTTCCGATAGTCCGTAACCCACTAGCGCTAAGATGGCATAGGCGCCATAGCGCGCCAATCCGCTTTTAACCAAAATCATAATCAGTGCAGAACCGAACGCGAAAAACGTGAGCCCGGTGGTGTGCTGGCTCATCCAAATGGCTGCTTTGGCAGTGCCTGGAGATACTTTATATAATTCTCGAATGTTGGTGACATCAGGTCCTGCCATCCAGAAAGCCAGGTCGCTAAAAAACGTAAAGAACAGAATGAGCAGGCCAGTGGCGTAGAGAATCCACCAATCCCGGCCTTTCATCGAAAAATAGTTTCGCTTATGGAGCCAGGAAATTTCCGTGAGGTAGTGGAGCGGTCCCAGCACCGCGTATGAAAACAAAAACAGTTCAAAAGGGATCACAAAAGCGGCCGCGCAGGAAAACAGCATCAGGCCGATGTTGATGTAATCGATGCGCGCAGATTTCATGGTACCGTTCAGGGGGTTCAGTTGGCGGTCGACTTGGCGGCAGCAGCGGCGAGGGCGGCAGCATTTAAAGCGTTCAACTCTTTGTCAATGTAGTACAAACTCTGTCCGCCTTCACCGATGAGTTTGATTTTGTCCATGACGCGCATGAACAACACTTCTTCTTCCTTTTGCTCGGCCACAAACCAACGCAGGAACTCGTCCACAACGTGGTCATTTTCCTGCTGCGCCAGTTCTACAATAGCGTGAATGGATTTGCTCACCTGCTGTTCGTGCTTGTAGGCTTTTTTGCAGATTTCCGTAATGTTATCGTAGGCCTCTGCCGGTTGCGGCACCGATGGAATTACAGCCTTACCGCCCACCTCATTAACGAAATGAACGATTTTCATCATGTGAGCGTGTTCTTCGGAAGCATGGGTGTAAAAGAAAGCGGCGGCACCTTCAATGCCGTGGTTGTCGGCCCAGGAAGCCATGCTCAGGTAGGTGAATGCGGCATTGGCTTCTACCGCGATTTGCTTGTTCAAGGCTTTTTCAATCTTCTCGGAAATCATGCAGGTTCTTGTTTGACAAAGGGGTACAAAACAGCACTTTAAGGCCGATCTGCCCGTGCTTATTCCGGTGAATTTACCGCGAACGGCTCAGCCCTCTGCTCCGTTTGGCCATCTGTTTCACTTTCTGTTTGACTTTCTGTTTCACTAAAGGCCGGACAATCGCAATCGCCGTTTTTAAAGACACCGCAGCCGGCCAGGCCGGCCAGTAGCCAGGCGCAGCTCAACAGCAAGATGAAACGAAAAGGAGTAGGCATGCAACGGGAATTGGCTATACGGCAATTTGCCGCCGGGTAAATTTAGCCAATTCTGAGGCGCGTTGGCCCGTTTTTCGGGCGAAAAACCCCGTTTGCACAGCAGGTTGGTGTCCCTGACCTTTGCTTGCGTACTTGACATCCCCTTCGACCATGCCTTCATCCCGACCCGTAGCGTTGGTTGCTCCCCTGGATTGGGGTTTGGGGCATGCCACGCGCTGCATCCCGATTATCTGCGAATTGCAGCGTCAGGGGTGGGAAGTGATTATCGCCGCGGATCGCGCGCCCCTTGTGCTGCTTCGCGAAGCCTTTCCCCAGTTAGAAACCATTCAGTTTCCTGGCGCGCAGATTGTCTACCCCAAGCGCGGCGGAGTGGTCTTGCATTTTGTATGGCAGACACCCGGATTTTTGCGCTCGGTGCGCCAGGAGCACAAGGCGCTGGATCGGTTGTTGCGAAGCCGCAAGATTGATCTGGTCATTTCCGACAACCGCTACGGGCTGTACACCAAGCGCGTGCCGTGTGTGCTGATTTCGCACCAGCTCCGCATTCGGGTACCGGGTGTGCCAGTAGCGGAGTCCATGGTCAGCCGATTTGTCAAGTTTTATGCGGCGCGATTTCGCGCGGTTTGGGTACCGGATTGGCCGGGCGACGAAAACCTTAGCGGTTTGCTCAGCACGCATCGCTCCATCCCCGCCAATGTCCGCTACATTGGGCCTTTGTCTCGATTTGCGCCTGACGGCGGTCCGGAATTGCCTGCGGGTGCTCCGTTAGATCCTGTTTACGATGCCCTTTTTGCCCAGGACCCGTTCCCGGTGTTGTTTTTGGTCTCCGGTCCCGAACCGGCGGTCAGCCTTTTCAGGACAGTGTTGCGCGAACAAGCCCTTCGTTTGAACCTGCGAGCGCTGTTGGTTTTGGGCAAGCCCGAAGCGCAACCCGTGCTCCAACAGGAGCAGAACTTGTTCAGCATCGGTCACCTTCCTACGGCCGTGTTAGACCGCGTTTTGCGTGAAACTGAGCTTGTCGTTTGCCGGTCTGGGTACAGCACGCTCATGGACCTGGCTGTTTACAACAAGAAGGCCTTGTTGGTGCCTACGCCCGGTCAGTCGGAACAGGTGTATCTGGCCCAGCGATTCCGCGAGCGCAATTGGTCGCATGCGGTTAAGCAAAGTCGCCTGGATCTGGCCACAGACCTGCCGCAGGCCCGGGCCTGTGAGGGTATCTCCCAGCCCTTCCGCAGCGACGTGCTCCGCCAGGCCATTCAAGATATTGCAGGGCTGCCCGTGCGCTGATTGGAGGGCATCTCCAATACCCCATGTTGCGTTGCGACCATTTTTTTTCATTTTCTTCATTTACTGCGCATGCTGACCCCCAAAAACTTATGCATGGGGACAATTTATTATGCGGCTGCCTAATGCAAAACAGGGCAGAAAATGTTTACGCGTAGGTTGAACAATGCGTGCCCATTAGCAACCAAAAATCTGTTTTTGAGCCTTGTTTAGTGGTTGACTACCAACAAATTAGCGTCAATTTTCATGTGGTAACCCGGCGCGCAACACGGGCGTATCTGCCTTTGTTGCCCGGAAAGGAATATCTAACCGGGATTATTTATTGACCATTAGGAAACGCAACGCCATCATCATGTATCGCACATTTCTATTAGCAGGCCTGGTCTTTTGCGCCGCTGTGAGCTACGCCCAACCATTTTCGGGCTTTGTTTCGCTTGACGGCTCCAACGATTACGCCGAAACAGCCGGTTCAAGCGCCATTCTGCCTTCGGGACAAGACTTTACAGTAGAAACATTTCTGCGCACCTGCGGCATGACCGGGTACATTGTAGACGCCCGTGACGCCTTCAGCGGCGAAGGGCTGGCCCTTATCGTGGCCAACCCAGGAGCCATTCGCGTCACTATTCAAGGCATTGGCGGACCTTCTGCAGCGGTGGATACCCTGATCGCTTCGCCGCTCTATTCTACAGGCTGGCAACACGTTGCCTTGACCTTTGATCAAAGCAGCGGGCAAGTTCAACTGTTTGTGAGCGGTCGTTCGTTTGCTTCGTTCACCGCAGACTTCAGCCCCTCCGCGCAATTTTCGCTGGGTCGAGATGCCGCTGGCGTCGGACCGTTCTTTGACGGCCACCTGGACGAATTTCGCATCAGCAACGTGGTGCGCTACACTGTTCCTTTCAACCCTGCCGGGCCCTTTGTAGACGATGCCCAAACGCTCGCCCTTTGGCATTTTGATGAAGCCGCAGGCACCACCAGTTTTGCCGACGCTTCCGGTGCTGGCCATGACCTGACCCCGCATATGGGCGCCTCGCCCGGTCGCGTGTTCAGTGTATCTGGCGGTGGACCCGTGTGCATCGGTGCTACGGCCAGCATCAGTGCTACCGGCGGCATCAGCTATTCCTGGAGCCCGGTAACCGGCCTGGATGATCCTACCTCCGCCACCCCGACGGCAACGCCTGAAGAAACCACTTACTACGTAGTAACCGCGCTGGATTCCAACTCCTGCATTTCGCTAGGGTTAGTCCAGGTGCAGGTTCGCGATGAGCCGGAAGTATTGGCTACCGCAGCGCAGCCGCTGATTTGCAACGGCTCCATCACGCAAATTTTTGCAGAAGGCGGAGTGAGCTACCTCTGGGATTTTGGTGCCATATCGCAAAATCCTTTCGTGAACCCGGAAGTAACCACCACTTATTCTGTGGTCGTCACCGATGCCTTTGGCTGTACCGCCGAAGCAGCCGTCACCGTAGCTGTGGAAGAATGCACCACCACCACTGGTATCGCCGACCCCGGCACCTTTAGCCTGAATGTGGGTCCCAACCCAACCTGGGGCAGCCTTTGGGTGAACCTTGCCCTGGCAGAAAGCAGCGACATGCGCTGGACCATCTACGATGCCACGGGACGCCTCGTGCGCCAATATTCCACCGAATGGATGGCCGCCGGGTTGCACCAGCGCACCTTGGAAACCGATTTGGGCAACGGCCAGTACTGGTTAGTGCTGGAATCAAACGACAACAAACGCAGCCTGCCGTTTACGGTGCTGCGCTAACGAGCGGGGCCTCGCGTTACCGGGAACAGCGCGACAGGTCCGGGCACACAGGCAATCACTATGACAACTGCTGCTGGCTGCAACGGAACAACCACATTCCCGGTGTGATCCCGAAGGAGACAACGCAACAATGAAAAAAGCCCTGGCCCAAAGCCGGGGTTTTTTTTGTACAGGAAACCTTTCCGGCAGGAACGCATCTTCACGTAACGCTCCAGATGTTATTCCCAAAGCTGCACTTCCTCCAAATTCACCTTTTCGCCCCAAAAAATGCGGGTAGTGCGCTCAAATGAATCTGTGTAATCAGACACATAAAAGGCATGGGGAAGGGAGGAGCGGCGGGGACGCAACAGTCCGTGTTGCTCCAGGCTGCGGGCTACAGCATTGGCCACCACCCCCGGCGTGTCAAAGAGCTCCACGTTTTTTCCGGCGTAGAGCGCTTCGATGTCCGGGCGGATCAGCGGGTAGTGGGTGCAAGCCATGATCAGGCCCTGAATGCCCTTGAACAAGGGCTTTGACAAGTAAGAATCCAGCACCGCCCGCGAGATTTTGTTGTTGAAAAAACCCTCTTCAATCATGGGGGCCAAAAGCGGCGTTGCCTGGCTGCGCACCGTCAAATCCGGGCGTGCCTGTCGGAACTTGCGCGGGAACATGCCAGCGCGGATCGTTGCTTTGGTGCCGATAACCCCTATGGTGTGCAGGTCGGGACGGGCGGACACTTCGTCAACGATTGGGTCAATGACGTTCAGGATGGGCAACCGGTCGCCATAGCGGCGCAGCAAGTGGGCATGAGCGGCAGAAGTAGCGGAGTTGCAGGCAATCACAATGGCCTTGCAATCGTGCCCTAAGAGGAATTCGGTGATTCCTTGCGCGTAGTGCCGGATAGCCTTGGCCGATTTGTCGCCGTAAGGCAAGTGAGCCGTGTCGCCAAAGTAAACGATGCGCTCTTTGGGCAGGCGCTGTAAAATGGCATTGGCGACCGTCAAGCCGCCAATGCCGCTATCAAATATTCCAATGGGCCGGTCGTCGCGCAAGACAACCGGATGGTTAGAGGTTCAGTTTGGCCTTGACCAACGGAAGCACATCAATAGAGCCCGTGCCCATGTGCAACAGGGTCCCGGCATCCATGATGTACGTCAGGCCCTGTTCGGTGCCCACTTCCTTCACGGCCTTTTCGGCCTTTTCAATAACCGGAGCCATCAGCTCGTTCTGCTTGCTCACCAGTTTTTCCTGGCTGGAGGTTTGAAAATCTTCAATCCTGGCTACCAGACTCTGGATGTCTGCTTCGGAGGCTTCGCGCTTAACCTCGCTCCAGCTGCCGGCGTTGGCCTGGTAGTCTTTCTGGCGGGTTTGCAGTTCCTGAATGTACTGGTCGTAGGTGGTTTGTAACTCGGTGCCATAGGCCTCCAATTGCGTTTGGAGCGTTTTGGCTTCCGGCATCAGGGCCAGTAATTCCTGAAAATTGATGTAGCCGATTTTGGTCTGGGCCTGGGCCTCGCCGCAGCCGGTTATGCTAAGGGCGACGGCAAACAGGGCCGCCATGGGAAACCATTTCATGGGTGTACGTCGGTTTAAGTCCGCGAAATTACGGTTTTTAGCGGTTTGGCGTGGGGTCACCGCGCTGATCCAGCTATTTGGTAACGCCAAGACGCTTGAGCACATCTTCCGTTCGGTCATTTTCGGGGTTCACATAGAGAAGGGTAGTGCTGTTGGCCTGGTCGAAAATGAAATCGAAGCCGCGGTCTTTCGCCAATTCCTGAATGGCATTGAAGACGCGGTCCTGGACGGGTTTAACCAATTCCTGCCGCTTTTGGAACAGGAGCCCTTCGAACCCAAAAACACTTTGCTGAAAGGTTTTGAGTTCTTCTTCTTTCATTTCTATCTCCTTGATTCTCAGCTCTTCCTGCTCTTTTGTTAATAAAACCCGGTCATTCTGGAAGTCGCGGTACATGGCCTCGATGCCGGAACGGCGTGTGTTGACTTCGCCCCGCCAGACCTCCGTCATTTTGTCCAGGTCTGCCTGAGCTTTGGTGTAATCGTCCATTTGTTCCAGAATCAGGTCTGTGTTGACGTAGGCAAAGCGCTGCGCACTCAGGGTGCCGAAACTCAGCATCGATACCAGGACCAGGGGAAACAACTTGCTCATAATGGGAGTCATTTTTTTAAAGATTCAATTGGCCGCTTAAGGAAAATTAGCCGGCGGATGTTGTCGGCGGATGTTGCCCGCGAATGTTGTCGGCGGATGTTGCCCGCGAATGTTGGCGGCGAATGTTGCCCGCGAATGTTGGCAGCGGGAATCCCTGCAGCATCGGGCAGCGAAGCGCACATCAATCGGGCTCAAAGCCCAAAATGATGCTAAAACGGCCATTGTTGAGGATGTAATCAAAGACTTTGGGGGTCTCCAGGAGGGGTTCGGTAGGCCCATTATCAAAGCGTATGCCATAATCGATACCCAGCAAGCCAAACATCGGTAGAAAGGCCCGGACACCCAACCCCACCGAGCGTCTAAGCTCAAAAGGATTGTAGTTGTCAAAGGTGGTATACAGGTTGCCGCCTTCGGCAAAAACGTGCGCATACACCGTGGAACTCGGGTTCAAGCTAATGGGATAGCGCATCTCCAGCGTGAATTTGTTGAAGATGGGCGAATTGAGCGTGGCTCCGCCCGAGTTTTGGAAGGGCTCATAGCCGCGCAGCGCAATCACGTCAAAACCTTCCAGGTTAAAGTTGGCCAGCCCGTCGCCGCCCAACTGGTACTGTTCAAAGCTGGAATGGCCAATTTCCGGATTGTAGAAGCCTATGTAGCCCATTTTGGCGGAGGTGCGCAGCACAAATTTGCCCACAAGCGGAGTAAACCATTCGGCGTTGAAGCGCCATTTGTGGTACTCGATCAGGCGGTATCGCTGTTGAGCCGGCAAAAGCGCGTAATTCTTGTTGCTGAAGGCCGAATAAGGCGGGGTAAGCTGCAAGCTCAGCGAAATGTTCGATCCCTGTTGCGGGAAGTAAGGGTTGGGTCCGGCAGAGTTTCGGGCCAGCGTAAAGTTGGTGGCGATGTTGTACAGGTCGCCGGTTTGAAGAAAGAAATTGCTTTGCGTCCAGCTCTCCAGCGTGTAATGCTGCAAACTCAGCGCGGTCAGGAAGGTGAAGTAGTCATCCGGCCACTTAAGTCGTATGCCGTACGCAACCGTTCCCCCGTCCGTTCCGAAACTGCTGCGACCTTCGGCGTTGCGGGCAATCCCGTTGCTGAGCAGGTTGCGGAACAAGCTAAACGTGAAGCTGTTAGGCTTTCGACCACCAAACCAGGGCTCGGTGAAGGACATGTTATAGGCCTGGAAGATGCGGCCGTTGGTGTTAACGCGGAACGACAATTTCTGGCCATCGCCCTGGGGAAGGGGGTTCCAGGCCTCGCGCTTGAAGAAATTCTGGATGGAGAAGTTGTTGAACGATACCCCAACCGAACCCACCAC
>CAYSDI010000113.1:0-5233 GCA_964429745.1 uncultured Chitinophagales bacterium
GGCAGGAGCAGAGCAGGCGCCTGGCAGGAGCAGAGCAGGCGCCTGGCAGGAGCAGGGCAGGCGCATGCTATTCAGGCAGCCCCAGCAGCCCCGCATAGCCCAAGCATCCACGACACTGCCCCGCCAACCCTTACGCAGCCCCTGCTAACTGTTTAGTCATCGCTTTGCCGACTTCCCTTTGGAGCAAATGACTAATTGAAGCCCAACCGCCCATGGCCAGATCGGGTGCCAGGCCGCGGGCGATGCGGTCCACTTGGGCATCCCAAAAGCCGGCTTCGGCCAGGTCATCCAGCTTCCTGGAGCCCTGCGAAAGCGTCGGGACATGCACAAGCGGCCATTCCCCCGGAATTTCAGACAAAAAGCGCCGGCCAAAGTCGGGCTGGCACAAGAAGGGGCGGGCCAAACCAACCAGGTCAGCGTCGCCGTCTGCCAGGGCCGCATGGCACCCTCCACGCGTGCGAAAACCACCGGTGAGCAGCACAGGCAGCTTCGTTGCCTGTTTTACCTGGCGTGCAAAAGCGCCAAAGTAGGATTCCCGGGCGCGGGTGCTGTCGCGCTCTTGCGTGAAGAAGACAAGTTTTTCGTAATTGCCTCCGGAGATTTCCAGCAAGTCGAGCCCTTCCTGCTCCAGCCAGCCGATGACGGTCAGCGAATCGTCTTCGTCAAATCCGCCGCGTTGAAAATCGGCGCTGTTGATTTTTACGCTTATCGGAAAGGCAGGACCGCAGGCCCCGCGAACCGCCCGCACCACGTCAAGCAACAAGCGTGCGCGATTAGCCAGGGAGCCGCCCCAGGCATCGGTGCGGTGATTGGTCAGCGGCGACAAAAACTGGCTGAGCAGGTAGCCATGGGCTGCATGCACCTGAATGCCGTCAAAACCACAATCGCGCAACAGCGCAGCACAGCGCACAAAATCGCGGATCAGCGCCTGAATTTCGTCCTCGCGCATGGGCCGCGGCTGACTGAAAAAGCCCAGTTTTTTGAGCCCGACATCTGACGCCGAAACCGGCCTGAAGTTGTTGAGGCGGCTGGTTTGCCGGCCCGCGTGGTTGAGCTGCACCCAGACCTGGCCACCCCCCGATTTTGCCGCTTCGGCCATGCGCGTCAGCGCAGCCCGTTGATCGCCCACCAGCGGTGCAATGTTGCCCGCCGATTCCATGTATTTGGCATTAACCAACATGTTGCCGGTAATTAACAGGCCCGTTCCCCCGTCAGCCCAGCGGCGGTAAAGCGCTTCGTGAAGGGCATTTGGGGCATAGTCCCGGCCGCTGAGCCGTTCGGTCATGGCCGCTTTGACCAGGCGGTTGGCTAAACGCACACCACAGGGTAGGGCAATGGGCTGTAGCAGAAGGTCCGGAGAAAATTCAGGTGTCTCGCGGGTTAGGTTTTCGGGCGAAGGGCGGCTGTTCATGGAGCGAAGGTAGAGGCCGCCTAATTCGGCCGTGTTTGTATGTAATCACCAACGCGTATGCCCCGTTCTGCGCAATATCCTGCAACCACCTCCACCACATAGCGGGCGGGCTTTAGCGAAGGAACGGGAGCTTCTGAGAACGGCACCGTTTTTTCGGCGATGTGCACAATCAGCAAGGCGTTGTTCACGTACAGGATGTCCAGCGAAACTTTGGTGTCCTGCATCCAGAACGACTGCGGCCCTTCGAGCGGAAAAATGAAGAGCATGCCCTGGTCATCGCGCATGGAGCTGCGGTACTTCAAACCCTGCGACATTTCCGTCGGTTCGTCCGCTACTTCAATGGTTATGCTGGACAATGTGGTCATGGTGCCGCTGGCTTCTTTGCGCAAAAAATCCAAACTGCCGTCTTGGCGAAATTGGGGCTCCTTGTCGTTCTTGCAGCCGGGGAAAACAGCCACAGCAGCAACAACCATAAAAATTGTTATGAAACTGGACGGCAAGCGATTCTGCCCCACAAAAACCCAGGAATTTACGCTCCGTCGCATAAGCACAATGTTAAGGCAACTTCTTTGGAGTTTAGCGTAACGAAGCAGCGGGGCTTTCTGGAATTTCCGTTAAAAACCCAACCCAACCAGCACATTATACGCCGGCGCCCCTTCGCCCCAGCCCGCGCCAAATTCAATTCGACCCACTTTAAAGATGTGTTCAATGCCCACCGCAAGCTCCGTGTACCAGTTGCCGTCCGGGGTGTAGAGCCCGTGGGTGCCGCCCACCAACTGCCAGCGCAGTTTGCGGATGCCCGGGATTTTGTTGAAGACAAAACCGTTGAAGTGATGCTCGTAATGCCATTCGAACCAATATTGGTCTGTGCTGCGGGCAAAGTATGGCAGCACGTTGAAGCGCGCCAGCTCCGGTCTTAAGACGTTGGTTTGGTTGCCAGTAAAGTGGCGATAGTCCTGAAAGGGAAGACTATCGCTGCGCAGAAAGCCGCCGACCCCGAAATTCAGGTCTGACCGGCCCACCAAACCCAGCGAAACGCTGTACGTTAACCCGCCGTCCAGCCGCAAGTAATCGACGCCGGAGCCGAGCACCGGTGCAGCGCCCATGACGCGGAATTGCAACTCGGGCCACTTGGAACCGAGCAGGAAACGACGGTCAGGCTCTGTGGCGTAGCGCTGCGCAATTTGGTAGCGAAACGATAAGGTATAGCGGCTGATGCGGTGTTCTAAAAAAGGCCAATCAAAGTTTTCCTCATCCAGCGGATCGTTTGACGTGAATTCGCGGTCGGTTAACGCAAGCCAGGTAAGGTCAGAAGTATTTCGAAGGGGGATTCGGTTGGCCCAATGCAGCGTACCCGAGGCCCGAAAGCCGTTAAACAGTTGCCGGGTCATGCTGGCTTCCACGTAGTGTACTTCGTAAAGCTTGAGGTAGCTGCGCCGCAAGAATTGGGCGTACAGGGAATTAACCAGCCCGGAAACAGCCCCCGGATGGTAGTCGGTAATGGCCTTACCACCGGCCAGTTCAAAGCGCTGAAAATGAATCGGATCGCTGACCCATTGCACCCGTCCATCGGCCTGAAGACGCCCGTTTCCGATTCCGTAACGAAGCTGTCCATTCACCCGCCAGACCCGGTTCCGGGGCATTTCGCGGTTCCAGCCACCGCCAAGCGAACCGTACCGGCCTTCCACCGTATTAAAACCTATGGTGTTGAGCAGAGCGTCAATGTACCAGCGAGTTTTCTTATACGAATTTTCGTTCGAGTAGCCTAAGAGCACATCCATGATCTGCGGGCGGTTTGAAAGCCGGTCCAGACTGTCCAGGTAACCCTTGTCTTCTCGTTTTTTGGCCAGAATGTCTTTCTCGCGATAGTCCTCAGCTTCTAACGGGCTAAGCGGCACGGGCCGGCGCGCCTCCCAAAACAGGCTGTCTTTTTCATTGGCTCCGTCCTGGATACGCATCACTTCCGGGCCAAAGAAGCCTTTGGGAAAGCTAGGATCGAGGGCATAATTGCTGTAAAACGCCATGAAATAGCCCTGTCCCCGGATGCCCAAAATGCCGAATCGAAAGCGAAATTGCCGGGACACCGGCATCCAGCGCGCACTGTCCACGGGCGAATAGGTCATCTGGATTTGCAGCGAATCGATAAATTCGATGCCTGCGTCGCGGGTCAGCAACATGTCTGTGCCGTAGAGCCGCCAGGTGTCTTCAACAATGTAAACGTGCCCTCTAAAAACCGGGTCCTGCCGACGCCGCGGAAGCACTTCAATTTTGTTGATCAGTCGCCCGTCTTCCAAAAAAGTGCCGGCCAGCACAAACCGGTAAAAAAAGAAGGCGTCATCGGCCAGCGGCGAAATGAAATCCCGCTCCGCCACTCCGTTGATGTTCAGCCGCGGGTCGTAAAAGGTCACTTCCATCGGGGCCGCTTCGTTCCAGCTAAAGCCTTGGTCGTCGCCGCTGACCTTGCTGGCCAGCATTTCCTCCTTGCTGCGCGCCGAAGGCGTGCCAGGCTTGTCAACATGCAACCGCGAATACGATTCGGAGAGGTAGACGATGCCGGTGTTGTTGGAGTCCAGCATGTCGCCCGCGTCAATGCGGATGCCCATGATTTTTTCGGGCGCCCCGTCAATGCGCTGAAGCCCTTTGATGTAGGCATCGGTCGAAAAGCTGCCCGTCTCCCTGCGAAAGCTCTCCCGCGCCGCGATGGCTTTGCGCATGATGGCCATGCCCGGGTCTTCTGATCCGCTAATGATCACGTCTTGCAACGTCAACGCTTCCGGTTGCAACAGCCAGTTAAGTTCGCGTCGCGCGGCACTCATGGGCAGAGCCTGTCGCTGTGAGGTATACCCCAGGTAGCGCACCACGAGCACATGGTTGCCCGGCTCCAAGGCCAATTCGTAATAGCCCTCCAGGTTGGTAGCGCAGCCCCTGGTCGTCCCTTCAACAAATACATTCGCAAAGGGCAAGGGGGTGCCGTTCGCGTCGGTTACGGTGCCATAAACCAGTCCGGCAGCCTTTTCACGCAGCGAGCTTTCGCGCTGCGAGCCTTCATGCACGACAACGGGCGAAGGGCTTGACGCTCTTGCCACAACGTGCAAGCTCAGCATCAAAAGAAACGCGGTAAAGGAGCGGAGGGTAAACAGCAACAGACCGGATTATTGCGGGAGCAGGAAACCGTTAAAGGCGGCACGGAAGCCCAACACGGCATTCCGTTTGTCGCTGTTGATGCCTTCAACTGTGGTCAGGTGGGCTTGGTTCAGGCCGAGGCTGCCGCGGAAGCCAAGGGTGACAAACAACTGATCGTTCAGCGGCAGGTCGTAATCCATGCCCAGCAGCACGGCTAGGTCGTGTTCCTGAAGGTTGCGCTCGGGATTGACGGCCTTGTCTTCGATGCGAAGCTTGGACGTGCGCAACATGCCGTATTGCAGACCGCCCACATAGCTCCAGCCCTCTGGAATGCTCTCTTGGGTGGCCCGGCCCGGGCTGATGCGCACGGTCAGGGGCAATTGCGTGTAATGCAACATCAGCGATTTGGTGACGGGCACCTCTTCGTTGCGGGTTGACACCGAACTTTCGTAGCGCGAGCCCTGCATGGAATTCAACACCAAGCCTGTTTCAAGCGAAACACGAGGGTTAAACCGATACCCCGCATGCAAGCCAAACGCATAGCCGATGTTCAGCATCGGGTTAAGGTTTTCGTCGGGTTGCGCATTGCTCTGGCTCAGCAGGCCCGTCCATTGCAGACTGCCGTGCAGGCCGCCGTAAAAATTGCTCCAGAGCGAAGGGCTTGACGCGGCTTTGCTCGGGGAGTTGCTTGCGTCTTTG
>CAYSDI010000113.1:5333-9639 GCA_964429745.1 uncultured Chitinophagales bacterium
GTCTTTTTGGCTTGCGTCTTTTTGGCCAGCCAATGAGGCCGCTTGACCAGCCAATGAGGCGGCAAGGGTCTCTGTTGCAGCCAGTAAGGGTTGATCAGGTTCTGCTGATGGGCTGGGCTGGGCTGTAAAGCCTTGTTCGGCAGCTATGCCGAGGGAAGGGGTGAAGGAGGTACCTGCGAAGAAGGACGCTTGTGTAGGAACAGAAGCGGCAGAAGGCAAAACGCTTTCAGCCACGGTTGCGACAAGCGCGGAAGGCTGTGATGCGGTGATTGACGGAGTCAGCGAACCTTCTACCAGCGCCAAGTCGTTGGAAACCGCATCATGGCCGGAGTTCAAGTAAGTGTTTAGATTGCTGCTTTTAACTGCCTGGTGCGCAGTGGAATATCCAGTGTGTTCAGGGGCTAAAAACAAACTGCTGAGCAAAAGTCCGGTAAAGGCGATGCTCGTCCAGGACTTCCGCATCCAACTCGCATAAATAGAGGAAGTTGAGGAAGTCGAGCCTATGGACGAAAAGCCCTTAGCCGGAAATCCTGCCTCGGTGCTCTGGTCCATGGCATCGGCCAGCCGTTCCCACGCCATGGGCGGGGGGCTGACCCTAAGCGGGTTCAGGCGCTGCCGAAACAGCTCATCTATGCGGCGAGAATCACGCTCCATGGGCCTTTTTCAGGGATCGGGATGATGCTCCGCTGTGGCTCAAATGTGCGTAATGCGGGGCGGACTCCACTTTTCTCTGTAAGATGGCCCGGGCACGGGCCAATTGTGATTTAGACGTGCCTTCACTGATACCCAGCATGTCTGCGATGTCTTTGTGGTTATAGCCTTCAATGGCGTATAAGTTGAACACGGTTCGATAACCTGGCGAAAGACTGTTAACCATTTCCATAAGATCATCCGCCGCCAATTGCTCCATCACGCCTTCGTCCTGCCATTCAATGTCCGTGTGTAAAACCTCCACGAGGGGGTATAGATGGTGCTTTTTGCGGTGTTGTTCAATGGCCGTATTGACAAAAATTCGCCGCAGCCAACCTTCGAACGAACCCTCGCCCCGAAATGCCGTGATGTGCCGGAAAACCTTGAGAAATCCCTCCTGAAGGAGGTCTTCTGCTTGGTGGTAATCGTCGGCATAACGCAGGCAAATGGCAAACAAACGCGACGAATAGCGCTCGTAAACACCTTGTTGGGCAGCCCGCTCGCCCCGGCAACAGGCCTGGATTAAATCGTGCTCGGAAGTGGAAGCAGTAATGTTGGGCATTTGGCGATTCCCGTTGATAAGATGCAAAAGTTACAAAAAAAGTTGTCCCGGCGATTCTTTTTTGTGCACAATCTAGCGCTAGATCACCGATTGCTCGTTCAAAAAGCTCACCAACGCCCGAACCGCCTGCCCCCGATGGCTGATCGCGTTCTTTTCGGCGCGGCTCATCTGGGCAAATGTCCGGTCCGAAACCCCACCCTCCAGCATTGGATAAAAAACCGGGTCGTAGCCGAATCCCCCTTCGCCCGAAGCAGAGTGTCCGATAATTCCCCGGCACTCGCCCTGGAACAGGTGCCATTCGCCCGAAAGACATAGGCTAATGACCGTGCGAAAACGGGCTTCGCGATCTGGCCGGTCAGCCAGACGGGCCAACAACAGGGCGGTATTGTCCTGGTCGCGCGCTGCGGGACCGGCGTAACGGGCCGAGTAAACGCCCGGTTCGCCGTTCAGCGCCGTGACCAGTAGTCCGCTGTCTTCAGCAAAAACGTCCACGCACCAGCGCTCGTGTACAAAGGCGGCTTTTTCGCGCGCGTTGTACGCGAGCGTATCCCCGGTTTCGGGCAGCTCGTCCGTGCAACCAAGGCTGTCCAGCGAGAGCAATTGATACGCATTGCCCAACAAAGCCTGCACTTCCAGCACTTTGTTGGCATTTCGGGTAGCAAAAACCAACGGGGGAAGGGGTGTTTCGGGCATGGCGAGAGTAAGGGGGCCAGGTGATCAAGTGTCCAAGTGAAGAGATTGTTTGACAGGGTTTTACGCGTTCCAGGCGTGCGCGGCTGAGTTCCGTGCCGCTAATTTTTGCGTGGCAGGTTGATGTTGCCATTTTCAGGCCTTCGCTCCAGCCCCAAAGGCAGTTTGCAGCGAACCCCAAAGCACTTTTTTGGCCGCTGGATCTGCCGCCAGCTCCTTCAACGCAGGGCAGAAAATAAGCATACGTTCCTGAAATCGTATAATTTGGCAGGGCCGCGTCAGCACGTGGATGCCCAAATCGGGGCCGGATACCCCGAAGGCCAGCAGCACATCAAACAGCGTTTCAATGGCCAACTGCCGGTAACTGCCCCCGCTCCAGGAGTCTACCAGACGGCAACCGGAGCGGTCCATCCCCACCGCGCCGAGCATGCGGTCCAGCATTTGCCCTTCGGCTGAATTGGGGTCGGCCTCGCTCAAGGGTAGCACGATCAGCGCCTTTTGCGTACTTTTGACGCTATCGGCTGAGGGTTCAAAATCAGACCCGCCGAGCCGGTATAGTTGCTCTTTGTATAGGGCGCGGAGTGCTTCTCCCCCCGGCCGAATGCTGTTTTTCCCGCTTCCGGGTTCTTTGCTGTATTCGTTCACTGGGTGGAAAATAACAATTTTCCTTCTTCTCCTTTTTTCATCCACCATCCACCCTGCCGATTTTTATGAAAACCGACACCGCCGCTATAAGCCCCATCGCAGTTCGCTACACCGCCCAATCCAAACTTGCCACGGTTGATTTCAACGATATCCCCTTTGGCAAGACTTTTTCGGACCACATGTTTTCGATGGATTATTCTGGCGGAAGCTGGAACAACCCTCGAATAGAGCCCTTCGGGCCCATTCCCATGCACCCCGCCAGCTCCGGCATTCATTATGGGCAGTCCATTTTTGAGGGAATGAAGGCGTACCGGAATCCAGCAGGTGCACCGCTGTTGTTCCGCCCTGATCAAAACATAGAGCGTTTCAACCGGTCGGCAGAGCGGATGGCCATGCCGGCCGTGCCGCCGGCCTTGTTTATGCAGGCGCTGCGGGAACTGGTGCTGCTTGATCGCAATTGGATCCCCGAC
Organism: uncultured Chitinophagales bacterium; assembly: GCA_964429745.1. Taxonomy (GTDB): domain Bacteria; phylum Bacteroidota; class Bacteroidia; order Chitinophagales; family BACL12; genus WGOA01. The sequence goes on from CAYSDI010000113.1 coordinate 8,391, forward strand.
CGCCCGGGAAGCTCCCTGTACATTCGGCCGCTGATGTACGCTATGGATGAATTCATTGGCATCCGAGTTTCGGAAAACTACCGCCTGGTCATCATGACCAGCCCGGCGTCCATTTACTATCCTAAACCGGTGGAAGTGGTGGTTGCCCAGGACTACGTTCGCGCGTTCAAAGGAGGTACCGGCTATGCCAAGGCAGCCGGCAACTACGGCGCTACGATGTTGCCCCTGCGCATGGCGCGCGAGCGTGGCTTTGACCAGGTGCTTTGGGTGGATGGCGTCGAGTTCCAAGCCATTCAGGAGATCGGCACCATGAACGTTTTTTTCGTGTTCAAAGACAAAGTGGTCACCCCGCCCACTTCTGAAGGCACCATCCTGAAAGGCGTCACACGCGATTCGGTTATTGACCTGCTCCGCGACCGAGGCCTCAAGGTGACTGAAGAGAAAATTACCGTGGATGAAGTGGTAGCCGCCTATGACAGCGGTGCACTGCTAGAAATGTTCGGCACCGGCACAGCCGCCACCATCGCTCAAATTGGCCGGATGGGCTACCAGGAACGCGACCTGTTTTTCGACGACAGCCGCTGGGAGCTTTCCGCCAGCCTCAAAGCTGAACTAGCCGCCCTTCGCACCGGGGTTGTTCCGGATCGTTTCGGTTGGAATGTTGAATTGGAATAAGCACTGTGCGGGTGCTTCTAAAAACTTCAGAGGCAAGGCTTGCATAGGAGGTTTTTAGAAGCACCCTTAAAAGCCATACTCTGGATTATCCGAGCTAAATGCATTGCTTCCCAAATTAGGGCTGGTGTTGAGGAAGTGAAATTCATAGCGCTCGTACAATCCGCGGTCGTCGTAGATCATCTTTTTGATGGGCAGCAGCGTCTGCTTGTCAATGTAAAGCACAGTCTTTAGCGCATAGGCATTGGGAATGCTCATGGTCTGGCCTGCTTTACCGCTTTCGTAACTGCTGAACGAAGGGTTGCGCTCCAAGAGGCCATGTTCGGGCAAGCCTTCGCGTCGTGCAACGGAAAGCAGCGTTTCGCCATATTTTAACGTATACGATTTCCATACGTATCCTTCGTAGTCAATGGTTAATAAGTAACACGGCCGACCCTGAAAGCTTTGCCCATCTTCGAGGGTCACCACCTCTTCGAGTTTGTCGCGGTGCATGTCCAGGCTGCGCTTAATGATGCTGCCGAAATAGAGGAACCCGCCTTCTAAAACAGTGTGATGCTGGCCTTCGCGCATGCGCGAA